>JAGXIE010000158.1 GCA_024635765.1 Flavobacteriaceae bacterium
AATCATAAATTACGGATATATTGTCTTGTGGGATCATACAGGCCAAAATCAGAAAAATAATTAGTTGCATTGATGGTTCATTTTAATCGGTACATGCTAAGCTTCACCACGAGCTGGATAATCCTTGTCCAATACAAATTCAATGGATTTAATAAGATCATCAAACCGCGGTCGAGCAAAAGGCATCGACTGAACGGATTCAGAATACATCGTTTGATCAGGCTTCACTAAAAACATTCCTGGTTCTATAAAATGTTCAGGCTCGTCCTTAATTCCTGAAGAAATAAACAGTCCCCATTTTCGAGCCTCATCTATTGGAAACCCATATCCTAAAACAATATTGGAAATATCCCATTCGTCATATGTTTTTTTTGCCTTTTCTTCAGTGTCTGAACTTATGGCAATAAGATTGACACCTAGTTTTGTAAATTCAGATACTTTAGTTTGCAGTTCTTCAAGATATTTTTTGCAGACTGGGCAATGCTTACCTCGATATATAATGAGCATTGTAAAATTTTCAGGAGATTGTTCACTCAAATCCCAACGTGTATCGTTGACTAAATTAATTTTTAAATCTGGTGTTTTTTCTCTTGGTTTAGTCATAGAAATTTCTTGTTTTTTGTTTTTTGTTTTTTGTTTTTTAAAATTAAAGATTGGATTAGTGCTCCAAACTGGCTTTCAATTCAATATTAGTATCCAATAATTTGGATATTGGGCAATTTTCTTTGGCTTTATTGGCGAGTCTTTGATAGGTATCATTATCTATTTTTGGAATGTCGGCTTTTAGTGTCAAAACAATTTTGGTGATGCTTCCATCTTCGAACGTTACATCTGCCTTAGTGTCCAAAGTCGTTGGTGTAAAGCCTTCCTCTCCTAAAAAAAAGCTCAATTGCATGGAAAAACATCCTGCATGTGCTGCGCCGACTAATTCTTCAGGATTTGTTCCTTTTGCATCTTCAAATCTTGTTTTATATCCATAATGGGTGTGATCTAAAACCTTACTTTCAGTTGTTAAGGTTCCTTTTCCGTCTTTTCCGCCACCTTTCCATTGGGCGTTTGCTGATCTTGTAAATTTCATGTGTATATTGTTTTTTAAGTTAAAATTATATTTTTTCTTTTTTAGGGGCTTATTGTTTTAATCCATTAAGATTGTGGTATCAATTCTCTTGTCTTTACATCATAGTCTATATAACCTTTAGCCCCAGTTGTATAGAATGTGTCTGCATCCCATGGTGCTGTGGTTACATTTTTTTTAAAGCGACCTACCAAATCTGGGTTTGAAATATATAACTTGGCGAATGACACTAAATCAGCCAAACCATCTTCAATCACTTTATTTGCTTTTTCTTGGTCAAAGTCAGTATTAATCATGAGTGTACCGCTAAACTTCGGCCGATAATATTCAGCAATATTCTGAACAGCGAACTCAACATCTGAAACATCATTAAATGGTTCTGATAAATGTACATATGCCAAATCATATTCCTTGTCTAAACGTTCCATAATATAGTCAAATGTTGGAATTGTTTCTGCATCCATAGTCATCCCAAAAATGCCATGAAGTGATGGGTTAAACCTTGTGCCAATTCGGTTTTGAGGAATAACTTGTTTTATAGCATCCAATGTTTCAAAGTAAAAACGAGCTCTATTTTCTATACTACCTCCATATTGATCCTTTCTGTGGTTGCTCGTGCCATTGAAGAATTGATGAAATAAATAGCCATTTGAAGAATGGATTTCTATTCCATCAAACCCAGCTTCTACTGCATTTTTAGCAGCTTGCTGAAAATCTCTTATGGTAATTTTAATGTCTTCTAATGTCATAGCTTTCGGTGTGACGGTGTCCTTAAACCCTTCTGGTGTAAATGATTTGGCGTTTGGGTTTAATGCCGAAGGAGCTAATGGCAATTCCCCATTATGGAAATCGGGATGGGACATGCGACCTACATGCCAGAGCTGGATAAAAATTCGTCCTCCCACCTGGTGAACAGAATCGGTTACTTTTTTCCAACCTTCCACTTGTTGTTTGTTATGAATTCCAGCTGTGTAAATATAACCTACTGCTTGCTTAGATACTTGTGCTCCTTCAGTTATAATTAATCCAGCGGTGGCTCTCTGTGTATAATATTTAACATGTAATTCTTCCGTCGGAGCTTGGTATTCATTATCGGCACGACTTCTGGTCATTGGTGCCATTATAACACGATTTGCTAATTCTAAATCACCCATTGTATAGGGTTGTAAAACTGGTTGTTTGTTCATATTAATTTTTAATGGTTTTTAAAATAGAATTTAATATTATTTTTCACCAACAATTCAGGCCTCTTAATTATTTCAGGCAATCATTAATAAATAATATGCTATTTGAATTTCCTAAATTTACAACAAAGAGATGAGTACCAAAAACATTAATAGCAGATGCGATAAGGACAATTTTAAATGGGTTAAAAAAATACAATACCTTAAGTTTTATTTAACAACTATTTCAGTGATTTTCAAGAAAAACAAGTGATTCAGGAAAGATAGGGCCAATGATCGAATTAGTTTAAAAAATAATCCTCTACTTAAATCATAATCTTAATTTATCCGAACAAAAAATCCCACCGATTGGTGGGATTCATTAATTCTTCGTTATATTTCCTTATTGATTATATTCAGCAGATGTACCTGACTCAAGTATAATGTCTTTTGTAGTCACAAACATAGATTCTTTCTTTTCCAGAACAAGAATGTTGTCAATTCCTTTTTTAGCCAATCTTTTTCGACATGATTTACTCAAGAATGGATCGTTATCAAAAAGTAAAGCATCTAAACTGTATTCGGGTTTTCCTGGTTCTTTAATAGTTGGGTGGATATGTTTAACTTCTCTATTGTATATTAAATTTCCAGGAATAAATGTATAAAATGTATATCGTCCATCAGCATCGGTTTTCACCCATCCTCTATGGTGAACAAAACGTTTGTCATTATGCGTCTTCAACTCATAATCACCATTTTCATTTGGTTGTGAAATGTATAAAATAACATCTTTAGCAGGTGTCTTACCATCGCTTTGAAAAATAGTTCCAGTAATCATTAACTTATCTTGTTTAGACGCAAAGTCAGGAATACTGTCAATGTTATTCAGTTGGTCTTCAGAATAATCATAAATTGGATGACGCTCTAAATAAGCAGCAGGTATGTCGCCCGAGACATTAGGTCGATCTTGTGCAGTCAGAATCTGAAATGAGCTAAAGAAAATGATTAAGACAATTAAGGTTTTTAGATTTTTCATGGGACATTTTGTTATTAATATGTTTAAAATTAAACAATTAAGGTAGCTGCCACTAAAAAACCATATGAACGCAAGTATTTTACGATGAACTGAATAAAGGTGTATAAAATCACCGATGAAATGAATACTGAAATATAGCAAAGTTGTTCATTCTAAATTTTTTACACAGAACATATTTTTGTATCTTTAAAAGAAACAGATAAATTATGGAAAAACAACAAAAAAAAGGTCTATTGGCCTTATTAGGAATCGGAGCAGGCGTATTTGCTTGGTGGAAATATAAAACTATGTCCCCTGAAAAAAAGGAACAATTACACGCTAAAGTTAATGAAGTCGGACAGAAAGTGAAAGACACCGTTAATGACGTAGAATCCACCGTTAAGAACAAATACAATCAATTGAAAAATGGCATTGAGAAGAAGGTTGATGAAATGAAGTAGTATTATTGCGTCGCGTTTCAGTAAAAAAAGTAAAATCCCATTGGACATGGGATTTTTATTTTTAAATAAATTCTTTTCTATTCGTAGGAATTATCTTGTCTGTTTCAAATAGAAAAAAGCAGATAATTGATTAAAAGGCAGATAATTGATTAAAAGAATTATCTGCTTTTAAAGATAAAAGCTATCAATCGGTTAGTTATAACTTATAATCTTGGGCATTTAATTTAAGGGTTTTCTTTTTGTTTCCATTTTGTATAGCCACCTTATAAACCACCTGCTGGTCATTCTCATTCGCATACAAAACTTCGCAGGATACTTCACAAAATTTCCATCCAGGATATTGTTTTGCAATGTCACTACTAATCGTATATGGTAATTTGATGCCCTTAAAAAGTTCTTTACACTGAACAATTTTTCCTTCCTGGTCGTATTCAGCTTTAATTTGATTTTCGCCTTCTCTGAAAACAACAGTATAATTTGATTTTTCAACGGAAGAATAGATTAGCGACTCTTTAATGTCATAGCTAGCTACTATATTTTGAAATTTTCTGGCACGCCCTGAAATGATTTTGTTATCAAACGAAAAATAATAGCTAGAATTGATTGTAGCTCTTTTCAGAGGCTTTTTAAGATTGTTAGTATTAACATTAATAGTATTAGCGTCAAGAGCGGCAATTTCATTTTGTGATTGCATTAGAGTGGTAAATCCTAAAAAAATTAGACCGAGTACAAGTGTTTTCATGTTTTGGTTATTTTGGTTATTACTGATTTTTTTTGCTATTTACAATTCTATTGATAGGACTATTTATCGTTAAAAGAGCCTGAAGTATCATCTTTTAAAGTTTGACTAATTTATTTCAAAATTTCCGTAACTCATTGAAATATAGATAGACAACCAGTGAACAATCAATAGACATTCAATAGACAGGTAAGAGATTTGTGCTTATTGGGAGGTACTAATAATGAAAAATCCTAGATTTAAAGCTGCTGGATAAAATCGTCAAGATTGACATCATCGGCTAACTCCAACTTTTTGCGAAGTCTGTATCGGCTCGTATTTAAAGAGGCATTGGTGATATTTTGTAAGGTTGCGATACTGCGACTATCCATCTTCAACCGTATCAATGAGCACAACTGGATCTCGTTTTTGCTCAAGTTAGGATAGTTGGTCATTAGTTGGCTGTAAAACGCATCACTCAACTTATCCAAACGTTCAAAGAACAACTTTGTATCTTGATCAAAAGTGATTTTGTTTTCAATGACTTGCTCTAAATCATGCAACAATTCCTTTTTGTTAGATGGATCAGCCGTTTTATAATCTTCAATTTTAGTGGCAAGACCTGAAGCCCATTCCTGATTTTGGATCAGATTAATTGCAAAATCTGATAAATCGCGCTCTTTAGATTTAATTTCGGAGTTGAGTTGCTGAACTTTTAAGTTGCTATTTTCTAAATTTTGTTCAATTAATAGTTGCTTGTTCTTGACATTGATAAGATATTGAC
>JAGXIE010000159.1 GCA_024635765.1 Flavobacteriaceae bacterium
AAGACAATAAAACCGAAGACAATAAAAAAGGCTCTAATACTCCTTCAGGTCAACTGGCAACTAATTCCAATGCTAGAGGTGCTGCCGCACAAACTCAAAACTCAACTAAAAGTATTGGGACAAAAGCGTTTAACACTGCGGTAGATATCCTCACAATGGTCAAACGAATTCAGGTCAACTATACTGAAAATAACGGAACCTATTTGCCAGGATATTTAAGGACACCAGGTTTTGTGGGCACATTAAAACCAACTTTTGGATATACATTTGGTAGTCAGAGTGATATTCGTGATATGGTGGCTCGCAATGGATGGTTGACGCTTTACCCAGATTTCAATGAACAATATCTCGAAAATACGACGCGAAGATTAGAAGTTTCGGCAAATTTAGAATTGATTAAAGATTTAAAAATCGATCTTACAGGTGCTAGAATCTATTCTAGAAATTTGACTGAGAATTTTACAGGTATAGATGATAATGGAGATGGTTTGAGCGATTCTTATGATCATCAGATTGTGAATACTTTCGGAAACTTTAATATTTCGACAGCTTTAATTAAAACAGCGTTTAGCCAAAGTGACGAAACCCAGTCTGTTGCTTTTGATGATTTTAGAGCAAATCGACTAGTGGTAGCTAACCGTCTAGCAAGAGAGTTTTATGGAAATGGCAATTATGAAACCGACGCGGAAGGCTATCCTTTAGGTTTTGGTAAAAATAGCCAACGAGTTTTATTACCATCATTTATTTCGGCATATCAAGGATCAAATCCTGATAAAGTGAAACTAGGAGCTTTTAGAGATATCCCGATCCCGAACTGGCAATTGAAATATACTGGTTTTATGAAAATGGCTTGGTTCAAAAAGAATTTCAAGCGTTTCTCTGTAACCCATGGCTATCGATCTAGCTATACCATTAACCAATTCAGAACCAATTTAGACTATATACCGGCAGACCCAACATTAGATTATGAAAATCAAGATCCAATTGCTTTGAATCAAGCTGGTGATTTCAAAAATGAAAATCTATTCAGTAACATCAACCTCGAAGAGCAATTCAGTCCATTGGTAAGAATTGATTTTGAAATGAAAAATTCCGTTAAGATTTTAACGGAAATAAAAAAGGATCGGATTTTGTCCTTAAGTTTTGACAACAATCTTTTGACCGAAATACAAGGTAAAGAGTATATCGTTGGTTTGGGATATCGTTTTAAGGACGTAAGGATTAGAGCAAAATTAGCTGGTCCTGGACAAATTATTAAAAGCGACTTGAACATGTCTGCCGATGTTTCCTTAAGAGACAATAAAACCATCATAAGGTATCTAGATATAGAAAACAACCAGATTACGTCTGGCCAAACCATATGGGGTATAAAGTATAAAGCAGATTACGCATTCAGTAAAAATCTAACTGGAATTTTCTATTTTGATTATACGTTTTCGGAATACGCCATCTCAACAGCATTTCCTCAAACCACGATTAGGTCTGGAATTACTTTGAGATATAATTTCGGAAATTAATTTTGAATTAAAGGCTTTTAAAAAGTACATTTGCTACAACAAAATTTTAAAACAAAATGAATATACCATCCAATTTAAAATATACAAAAGACCACGAATGGGTGCAACTTGATGGAGATATTGCAACTATCGGTATTACAGACTTTGCACAAGGAGAGTTAGGAGATATCGTCTATGTCGAAGTTGAAACAGTTGACGAAACAATGGAGATAGAGGAAGTTTTTGGTACGGTTGAGGCTGTTAAAACAGTTTCAGATTTGTTTTTACCACTTTCCGGAGAAATTATTGAATTTAATGCATCTTTGGAGGACGAACCGGAAAAAGTGAATTCAGACCCTTATGGAGAAGGATGGATGATTAAATTAAGGTGTTCCGATTTGTCTCAAGCAGACAGTTTACTTTCTGCAGATGCCTATAAGGAATTGGTGGGTGCTTAAAAGTTGGGCACTTATCCTTGCGATTGTCTATACATTTTTTCTAACGATATTGAGCCTTATTAGCATCAAAAAAATACCTAATCTGGGCTCTTCATTTGATGATAAGATCTATCATTTGGGTGCATATGCATTATTTACTTTAGTATGGTATAATTACTTTGTAAAGACATCATCAGGCTTTAAAGTTTTATTTTCAGCAGGAATCGCCCTTGCTTATGGCATAATTGTTGAGGTACTACAAGGAGTATTTACATCTTACAGAACTTTAGATGCCGCCGATATTTTAGCAAATGGTTTTGGAGTTTTATTTGCAGTAATACTCATCATCATATACAGAAAGATAAAGTTAAAATAATTTAATCATTTGCTTTTTTAACTATTTATTGGTTAATTTAGCATTCCTTAAAAACACGTTACGATATGGAACCGAAAAAAAATCCGAAATCTGATGTTAGCAGAAATAGCTCCATCTATTTTGCTGTTGGCCTCACTTTGATGCTATTGCTAGCCTATTTGGCAATTAACTACAAAACGTATGACAAAGCTGATCTCGATTTAGGAGTTGTTAGTATGGAAGATGAAATGGAAGAAGAAATCCCAATTACTGAACAATTATTAACCCCGCCGCCGCCGCCGCCGCCGCCGCCAGCAATCCCAGAAGTGATTGAGATAGTTGAGGATGAAAAGGATGTAGAGGAAACGGTCATTAAATCTACAGAAACAAGTCAGGAAGAGAAAATCGTTAAGGTTGAGCAGGTAGTTGTAAAAGAAGTTGAAGAAGATATCGAGGTACCTTTTTCAGTTATTGAGAATGTGCCAGTATTTCCAGGATGCGAAAAAGAAAAAAATAATGATGCTAAAAGACAATGTATGTCTGATAAAATCAGTGATTTTGTCAACAAGAAATTCAATACAGATTTAGCTGGTGAATTAGGGCTTTCCGGAAAACAACGTATCAGTGTGATGTTTAAGATTGACAAAAGTGGAGAAATTGTAAATATTATGGCAAGAGCGCCACATCCAGGTTTGGAAAAAGAAGCAAAACGTGTGATTGGATTACTACCGAAAATGCAACCAGGTAAACAAAGAGGTAAAGCAGTAACAGTTCCTTATTCATTACCTATATTGTTCCAAGTACAAGACTAAAGAGATTTTAATCAATATATTTTAATCCCATCTAATTATTATTAGGTGGGATTTTTCTTTTGGTATGCTTATTGAGAATCTTTCATGGTATTAACATTTTAAATGAGAACCATTATGAAAAAGCTAAACAACATCGATGAAAAAGTAATTAAAGGCAACAATGTTAGTGAATCTTCTAAAAAGCATGATGTGAATCTGCAAAGTAATTCATCACTCTATTTTCAGATTGGTTTGATTTTATGTTTGTTAGCTACCTATGGTCTTTTTGAAATGCAGTTTGAGAAATCGATTATAGATTTTGACACAGAAAAATTAGTGGATGAAAACACCGAATTTTATCTTCCAAATATCAAAATAGAACCAGATGTGGTTAAACAAGAGGAACAACCGAAGAAACAATTGGCCGTTTTGATTACCAAACCTCCAGTTATAAAACCTGATGATTTCGTAATCAAAGCACCGATTGAAATGGTAACACCCGAATCTGTGCCTACTGTTGTAACTTCAGCACCTCATCTTCCAAAAGTTGATTTGCCTGTTGAAGTAGTTCCATCCGATAAACCATTCAATATGAAAGATGTTGAAAAAGTACCTGTTTTCCCAGGATGTGAATCGGCTTTAAATAATATGGAGCGTATGGCTTGTATGTCAGAAAAATTGACCAAGCTAATTCAGAAAAAATTTAATACAGACGTGGCTCATGATTTAGGACTATATGGAATTCAAAGAATCCATGTGCTGTTCAAAATAGATACTAGAGGTCGTGTAACCGACATTAAAGCACGTTCTCCATATTCGCAATTAGAACAAGAAGCTGAACGCGTTGTCAGTAAAATACCAGTAATGACTCCAGGAATGCAACGCAACACACCAGTCTCTGTAGTTTATAATTTACCTATAGCATTCCAAGTGCAATAAGCTTAATTCTAACGTAAACTAAAAAACCGTTATCTTTTTATGATAACGGTTTTTTAGTTTACTCATTTTGAAAAAAATAGTATCTTTCGTGCGTTAAAAAGGTTCCGACCATCTTATGAAGAAAATCTTCCTATTTGTTTTTTTAAGTATTCAACTAAATGGATTTACGCAAAACACAGATACGTATGAAAAACCACCAGTTTTTCCGGACTGCCAAACTGAATCTTTCGAAAATCTAAAAACCTGCTTCAATAATAAACTCAATCAATTCATTTATGATAACTTTAAAGTGCCTCAAAATGTCACAAATGATAATTATAAGGGCGATATAAAAATTCTTTTTGAAGTTGATAAGGAAGGAAAAATTTCTGTTATTTATGCTGATGCGGTTTATGACGAATTAAAGGAGGAGGCCAAACGTGTTTTTAATGAACTTCCTAAAGTGGAGCCAAGTACTTACAACGGAAAGCCGACGTATGTGCAGTATTCCATAGGTGTAAAAATTCCACTTGTTGATCCCACAAACATTCAGGCTGTAGCTGAAGAGAAAGCAACAGTAAAGCAGGTTCGCGATTTAAACGAAACAGTCTCAAAAGAATATGATAGTATCAATAAAAACCTCACGAAATACGAGGATTTGGAATATACAAGTCAATTGAACATTCCCTTTACACATCATTTTTATGCGCGTTTTGATGGTAATATGAACGGACTTGGAACAAACAGTCATACGGCGGTTAAGCCTTTTGTTTACGAAGACGTCGCACCGTATTATGATTTTAAAGCAGAGAAAGAAGCACTTGTGAAAGGAAGTGATGGTTGGTGGTCTCGAAAATTATGGAATGAGCATTTAGTACAAATACAAGGAAAAGATTTTTGGTTTACGATTGATCCGGTTTTTGATTTGCAAGTTGGGAAGGATACAGAGGCAGACTTTAGTACAACTTACAACAATACACGAGGATTTTATGTACAAGGTGGATTGGGGAAAAAATTTAATTTCTCTGCATCTGTATTTGAGAGTCAAGGTCGTTTTGCACAATATTATAACGAATATGCTTATAGTCTGCGCACTGAAAGTGACCCTGCGATTGTACCAGGTAGAGGTGTTGCCAAAAATTTCAAAGATAATGGTTTTGACTATCCGGTAGCAGAAGGATATCTCTCCTATGCTCCTTCGAAGTTTATCAATATCCAATTTGGACATGGTAAAAATTTTATCGGTGATGGTTATCGTTCACTTTTACAAAGTGATGTTGCAAGCCCTTATCCCTATATTAAACTGAATACCAAATTTTGGAAGATTAAATATACCAACACTTGGACCTCGTTAAGAGACGTACGTGCAGATGTCACGGAGGATGGTGCTTTTAAAACCAAATACATAGCTAATCATTATTTGAGTTGGAATGTTTCCAAACGATTGAATATAGGTTTATTCGAGTCAGTAATGTGGGCAAATGACAATGACAGAGGATTTGATTTAAATTACTTAAATCCGGTTATTTTCTATAGAGCCATAGAGTTTGAGACAGGTCAGGATGCAGGAAACGCTATTTTAGGAGCGTCGGCAAAATACAAATGGAACAACAAGGTGAATCTTTATGGTCAATTTGTGCTTGATGAATTTGCACTTGCTGATGTCACTGGAGGCAATAAAAGCTGGAGAAATAAATTTGGATACCAACTTGGTGTAAAATATTTTGATGCATTTGAAGTTGATAATTTACTGTTGCAATTTGAATATAACCAAGTACGGCCATATACCTATTCGCACAATACCATCGTCTTAAATTATGGGCATAACAACCAACCGATGGCTCATCTTTGGGGTGCAAATTTCAGGGAAGCCATCATCATCGGACGATATGATTACGGACGTTGGTTTGGCGACGCTAAATTTATCTTTGGTACACGAGGTTTCGATTTTAATACTGAAGAAGATTCCTTTAGCTATGGAGGGGATATCTACCGAAATTATAATGATAGACCATTTAACAATGGTGTGAAAATAGGTCAGGGAAATAAAGTAAATACCTTCAACGCCGAATTGCAAGCCGGTTACATTGTTAACCCTGTGAGCCATTTAAAATTATTCACTAATATCAGTTTTAGGAACTTCAACCCTGAAGCAGAAACCGCTTCTACCATGAAGAGTAACACAGTTTGGTTTACCATAGGTGTTCGTACTGATTTGTTTAATTGGTATATAGATAATTAATCAACTTAAGCATTGCCCAAAAACAAATTTCAAAGTATCTTTGCACTCGCATTAGAAAACGACAAATTGTGTCAACATTGAGTACAACTAAATTATCTATCAAATCAGTTTCCTTGGTTTCCGATTTTAAGGAAATTACAAAAATGGGACTTTCCTTGAGTGTCGTTTTTTCATCAATTGCTGGATACCTTTTAGGCGCAGAAACGGTTGATCTTTTTACTTTGATTCTGTTGTGTTTTGGTGGCTATTTTATGGTTGGAGCATCCAATGCCTATAATCAAATCATCGAACGCGATTTGGATGCCTTAATGGATCGCACAAAAAATAGACCTGTTCCTGCAGGAAGAATGTCGGTAAACACAGCATTTGCTATTGCGGTTTCATTCACAATTCTAGGCGTAGCAACATTGTATGTCATTAATCCTCGTACAGCAATGTATGCCGCAATTTCTATTTTTTTATACACCTGCGTGTATACACCCTTAAAAACCAAAACACCTCTGGCGGTATTTGTGGGAGCCATTCCTGGAGCCATTCCATTCATGCTAGGTTGGGTGGCAGCGCGTAATGATTTTGGGATTGAGCCTGGAACTTTATTTGCGATTCAATTTTTTTGGCAGTTTCCTCACTTTTGGGCCATCGGTTGGTTTTTATTTGAAGACTATAAAAAAGGGGGGTTTTTCATG
>JAGXIE010000160.1 GCA_024635765.1 Flavobacteriaceae bacterium
AAATACTTGGCCTGCTGTTAACTGGATTTCTGCAACTTACAACGCTGCATGCTCCAATTGTAACTCTGGACAAAACGATGAATATTCAGCAAATTTAGGTGGTGCTATCACAGCAGCAGGCACTTATTATTATGCCACACGTTTTCGACTGAATGGAGGTGCTTGGTTGTATGGAGGTATTTTATCGGACGGATCTGCAGGAAGTTTTTGGAATGGTACGACGTATATATCAGGTGTTTTGACGGTACAAGCTCCTAATATTGATATTGAACGAAACACAAATGCCTCAATAGCAAATGGTGCTGCCGAGAATACTGGCAATAATACTTTTTTCGCAACTACCGTTATTGGTAATTCTACAGCTCCTAAAACTTATTTTATTCATAATGAAGGAACGGCGAATTTAGTAGTGACTTCTTTAACATCATCAAATGCCACCGAATTCCCCGTGACATTGGTACCGAATGCGGATTTCCCATCACCTAGCTTACCTCTTATAATTGCACCAGGTAAAATGGCGGAGTTTGAAATCGTCTTTTCTCCCAATAGCATTCTTCCATCTCCAACTAGGACATCAACGATTACAGTAAGAAGTAATGACACTTTTAAAGACCCTTATACTTTTGGGGTGCGTGGCACTGCTGATTGTGAGGCCAGCGCTCTAACCATCAATCCTAGTAGTGGTCCTGTTGGTGCGGTTGTGACTGTTCAGGGTACGAATTTTGGTGCTGCTACAACTGCCAAATTTAACGGAACGGCAGTAACTGCTTTAACTGTATTGTCGCCAACTATGATTGAAGTTACAGTACCTTTTGGAGCAACTACAGGTAGCTTGGAGGTTACAAACCAAATTGGCTGTAAAAGTTCAGCATTTTTTACCATCATCAATAATTTAATCACAAGTTGCCAGGGTACAGGAACACTTCCTTCGGCATTATTTATAAGTGAAGTCACAGACAAAGGCAGTGGATCACATTCCTATATTGAAATTTACAATGGGACTGGCGCAACAGTTGATATGAGCGCTCTCAGTTATCAAGTTAGAATCCATAATAATGGTGCGATTACAGCAACAGCTAGTATTAATTTAACTGGAACTATTGCGAATAATACCGTGAAAGTTATTGCTATTGGTGGTGCCGATGCCACTACTCAAGAAGGAGGGCATGCGGCCGATTTCTTCAGTGGTACAGGAGGTATTAACGATGATGATCATATTAGGCTTTATAGAGGTGCCACATGGGTTGATCTCTGGGGTGAAACTACTGGAAATGCTTTTACTGTTGCTTCAAAAGATTATGTTTATAGACGCAAGAATTTTGGAATCACTGTACCAAGTACGACTTGGAATCCTAATGATTGGGATGCCTTTACGCCTGTAGATTATAGTAATATTGGAACCTATGATTATTCTGTGGGTATCCCTCCAACAGTAACAGTTCAACCTATAGCCCCTATATCTAGTTGTGATTTAACTGCCACATTATCAGTTTCAGCAACAGAAGGATTTAGCGGTGGATTACCATTGGCGTATCAATGGTATGTCTCTGCTCCTTTACCGGCGGCAACTGCATGGACTGCGATTAGTAATGATGGTGTTTATAGTGGCGCTAACTCCTCTTCGCTTTCTATTTCCAATTCTCTAAATTTAGATAATTATCAATTTTATTGCCAAATTAGGGAAAATGCAGCTACTTGTTATACCGCTAGTAATGCAGTGCGTGTAAAGGTTTTAAAATCAACTTGGGATGGTACAAATTGGTCTCCTTCTGCTCTAACCACTGGCAGAATTGCTGTCCTCAATGGTAATTATGACATGACCTCAACAATCCCACTGCCGGCCGGTAATCAGCCAAGCTTCAGTGCTTGTCAGTTAATAGTCAATCCAACATTTACACTCACCATAGACGATAACAAATTTGTTGAAGTAGCAAATAATATTACGGTTGATGGCAATATCATTGTTAGATCTAAAGGAGCACTTGTTCAAAATAATAATGCTGGTGTTGTTAACGGAGCAGTGTTAACGACCAGAAACAAAATAGTCGTTGAGAAAATGACCGCTCTTATCAATAATTGGTACGAATATACCTATTGGAGTTCGCCAGTATCTGGAGAAACCGCAGGCACTGCATTTGCAGAATCCAATGCCAATAGACGTTTTTGGTACAATGCTGCGAATTTTCTAGATTCTACAAAGGAAACAGGGAATAACAATGCAACTGTGGCTGGTCAGGACGATATTGATGATAATGGCGACGATTGGGCACTTGCACCTGCCGGCATGACGCTGTTGCCAGGTGTAGGTTATGCCAGCACCTTGAGTTCTTCAGGATTCACAGGCTCAAATAGAAGTTATAAATTTACCTTTGAAGGGCCGTTTAATAATGGTATCGTTAATGTACCTATTTACAGAAATGATTCTCAATTGGCTGATAACAACTGGAATTTTATCGGTAATCCATACCCTTCAGCAATCAGTGTGGATAACTTTTTGAGTGCTAATACTGTACTTGATTTGAATGTTCCTGGAGGATCCATAACTGGCGCTATATTTCTGTGGTCACAAAACACAGCTCCTTCTGGAACAGCGAATGGTAATGAGAATCAGAATTTTGCCCAATCGGACTACGCCATTATCAACGGTACTGGTGAAGCTGCTGGAGGCGATGGTGTCATACCTAGTCGATACATTCCTTCAGGGCAAGGCTTTTTTGTTGCTATGGCAAATGCAGCACCTTCTACTGTGGTTTCTGGACAAATAAAAACGGCCAATGTTACTTTTAACAATGCTATGCGCGTGACGGGTAATAATAACCAGTTTTTTAGAACCTCTGAACAAGGCATTGTTGCCAATAAGCTTTGGGTCAATTTGACTACCAACAATGGGGTTTTCAACCAAATTCTTGTGGGATATATCAATGGAGCTACTGACGGAAATGATGGCATGTATTATGACGCTGCAAAAAATCTTTCTACAGGTGCCAGTTCCATCATATATACGTTAATCGGAGAAAATACAGATTTAAAATTGGGAATTCAAGGTAAAGATCCGAATAGCTTAACTTTAGGAGAAATCATTCCTTTAGGATTCTATACTTCGATAATACAACCGACCACTTATAGATTGTCGATTGCTAATATTCAAGGAGAATTTTTAACAACAAACACCGTTTATTTAAAAGACAAATTATTAAATGTCACTTTCAATCTATCAGCTTCAGAATACGTTTTTAGTTCTCAACCAGGCGAATTCAATAACCGTTTTGAAATCGTATTCAGAGACCAAGTACTTTCAGTGATTGAAAATGAAATTACATCAAACCAATTGAGCATCATTGAACTTCCAAATGGGCAGGTGAAGTTCGTAGTTGAAAATGATTTAAATATCCAATCGGTTGAAATCATTGATCTGCTGGGGAGAACACTTTACAACTTAAAAGGAAACAATGCTTCTGAAGTTTATGAACTTTCCAACTTAAGTCAAGCGGCTTATATCGCTAAAGTAACCTTGTCGAATGGGCAGGTAATTAGTAAACGGGCGGTGAAGCGGTTTTAGTTGTTAGTTGTTAGTTGTTAGTCGATAGTTGTTAGTTGTTAGTTGTTAGTGAGAAGTGAGAAGTGAGAAGTGAGAAGTGAGAAGTGAGAAGTTAAATTACTATTCTAAATTTCAATATTAGAACATTTAAGTATAAAATAAGAATAAAGGCCTTAACCTTATAGTTGAGGGCTTTATTTTAGAAACTATATTGAAGTGATAGAATCAAATTGCGGCCAGGTGCTGCTATTCCAGAAGAGTAGGGTTTATAACGTTGGTCTGTAATGTTTTCCAAACTCGCTACAAGCGTTGCAGCATCCGTTACTTTGTATTGGGTTCTTAAATTTAAAGTGTACCAAGAAGGTGCATAGGGATTTCCGTTACTATCCAAGGCATAGATAAAATCTTTTTCGGTTTCTGAAGGTGCTAATTGATTAAATGACAATTCATTGTTGTATTCTGCAAAGGCATCTATTTGAAGTTTGGAATTCTTCCAAACCAGATGTGTGTTACCAAAATTTGGTGCGGCATGTCTTAAAGGTGTTAAGTTACCCTCATCATCTTCCTCTTCACCACCGACAATATTATATTGAGACGTTAATTTTAACTGCTTGGTAAGGTTAAATTGGATACCTGCCTCAAATCCGTAGATTTTCGATTGTGCTGCATTCTGAATGGCTTGAACATTGCTCAATTCGCCATCATAAAGAATTTCAGATTCGCCGTTTAAGGTAAATCCTCTTCTCACCAAAGCATTATCTAAATACGTATAGTAGGTTGCAACATCTACTAAAAAGACATTATTAAAATTAAGTTTTAACCCCAATTCGCCACCGTAGGCATATTCTGGTCTTAAAGAATTGTTGGGCACCACAACTGATCCGGGTTCCGAATCAAACACCTTGCCTACGTCATCTATATTGGGCGCTCGGAAAGCCGAAGACAGATTGAATTTCCATTCCATCAGTTCGCTGGGTATCCAACTGATTCCAGCGGTTCCAGTAAAAGCTCCTGCATCAATTTTAGCGGTCTCAAAAGGCAAGCTCAAATAGTGGTTATTCTCTGTGAAATCAGCATTGACCAACACATGGTTATACCGTGCTCCCGTTTGGAAAACGAATTTAGGGTTGGGTTTATACTTCAAACTCGTATAAGCAGCGAATGACTGCCAATCGGAACCATTAGGATATCTAGAAACGGTTGGTACAGTTTCGTTGGTACTGATGTTCTCCTCCGAACCGGATGACGTGACTTTGTTATGCACATATTCAGCGCCATAGAACAATTCAGTATTCATGCCCAATTGTTTTTCTAAATCTAGATTTAAGGAAACCGCATCTACAGCTTCCTCTCTAATATTGCGGATCAGGTTTCCGAATTCACGATCCATTCGGCTTTCTTGGAAATTTTGATAGGCAACTGTGGTCTGAATTTTATCGTACAGATTCGAGTTACTGGTCAATTTTGTCAATTGTAAATTCCCCATGAACCAGCGCTGTGGTCCATAATTCCATTCTGCAGAACGCAAATTGTCGCCTCTGTAACGAATCAATCTGTCGTATCTCGCATAATCGGAAGTCGTGGAATAATACAAGCCGAAATCAAAACTTAAATCATCAGATGATTCATAGCGTGCCTTCTGCATGAAGTTGATTTGGTCATACCCCGTGGGCACTTGCACTAATGGATTTGGATTCGTCACCACGGTATCCACACCGTCGATCACCTCCACATATTCCGGACGGATATAATCTTCGGGGCCGTTGCTTCCCATTCGTAAATCATCAAAATCGGTATAGCTGATACTGCTCAAAAAAGCCCATTTTTTCAAACCGAAATTTAGATCCACATGGCCTGTTTTTTCATTACTTGCAGAGGCATAGCGCACAAGAGCATTGGCTTTAAAGTAGAGAGAGTCCGAATAAGACAATTGCGGTTTTTGAGTATAGAAACTCATGACGCCACCTATGGCATCACTACCATAAACGACCGAACCTGCACCCAGTGTCACTTCCGTATTTTGAATTGTGAACGGATCGATAGAAATCACATTCTGTATGTTTCCGCCTCTAAAAATGGCATTGTTCATTCTTACACCATCTACTGTTATCAGTAGCCGATTAGTAGAAAAGCCTCTAATCATAGGGCTTCCACCTCCCAATTGACTTTTTTGGATATAAATATTCCCTGTGCTTTCCAATAGATCGGCACTTGTTTGTGGATTTGTAAACGCAATTTCCTTGGCGCTTACATTCATTATCTTTTGTGGAATATCCCGCTTATTTTGTTCAAATTTTGAAGCTGAAACCACTACTTCGTCAAGACCTTCTATTTTAGGAGCCATGATAACAACCAGATTGTTCCTCTGTATTTCAGATTTTGTTAGGATGGTCTTTACGTGAAATAAATGTTGGAAATGAATAGCTTCTGTAGGCGAAAATTTGTCCAGATTGACCACGCCATCAATATCCGTAGTCACCATAACAGATTTAGTTTCGTTATAAACTGCAACTCCAGGAATGGGAAGTTTGGAATCTTTTTCTACAACTTTTACATTTTGAGCCAAAAGCTTCGTAAAAAATAAAAGGCAGCAAATAAATAGCAAACATTGCTTCATAAAAATGGTTGGTCTTAATTAAAAACTTGGTTAAAAATAACCAAAGATTTAGGTTTCTTGAAATCTCCAAGATGCAATTCAAAATACAACAACAGCATAGATAAAAATGATTGTCGCTGTTTTGAATTTAATTTGACAGTATTCAATGCATCAAAATTTATGCCTAACAACTGTTTTAAGATTATTAAATTTTCATCAGAAATAGTGTACAATGTTTGCGGTTGTAGTTCAAATGCACCTGTGTTTAAGTTAAAAAATGGTTTGTCTTTTGATGATTCATCAGGATAAAAACCAAGGTGTTTTGTCAAGTTCAATAAAAATAATAAATGGAAATTTGCGTATTCGACTTCGTCATCCAACCAATCAAAAGACGTCATTAAATACTCGTAGAGATAATCATTCCGTTCTTCTTCTTTTAATACCGATGACAAAACTTCAGACAAGAACATCACAATGGAACTCTTAAGAATATTGACGTGCAAAGTTTTATATACGACCTTCAGCTTTACATCACTGATAAATTGAAGCGATTGATTGGCTTTATAATTCTCTTCAATTTGCAATTGAGACAAAGGTTGGAAGTATGCTGTTTTTGCGCTTCCTTTTTTACTTTTCAAAACCCCTCTTAACAAATAGCTAACCACACCTCTTTGACTTGTATAGCACTTGACAATAAGATCATTATCACGATACTTCAATTTTGAAAGTACAATGCCGTTGGTTTTGATTAGCATAGTGTTAGATTTGAAAAACTATCGGATGATCAATAATTTTAAGATTTTCGTTTCGAAGGAATTTAAATCATTAATTAAGATGAGATAAACACCGGAAGCTACGATATTGTTCCCGAGATTTTTCCCATTCCAAATAGCTGTACCTCCGTCGATTGCGAAATTATAACCGGCTCTGGAAGACCGCAAATTCACGCGAGATTGTGCTTCTGCCACTAAATTACCCTCGATATCTGTAATCTTAATATTCACGTTTTCTGTAAGCCCTCTGATCTTTACACCGTTATTGATGTCGTTTAAATCGTTAGATCCAAGCAGATTGTATTCTGGTCTCACAGGATTCGGGTAAACAAAAGCATCAGCGAGTTCTTCTTCTGGTTTGGATCCACCTGATGAAAATGATACCAAGCCTTTGCTGGTGGCTATAAATACTTTTCCACTTTGAGAATCGATAGAAATGTCTCTAATTTGATTTGATGGCAAGGGTGAATTGACTGTAGTAAAATGGTAAATGGTCTCTTGTCCATCAGGAGAAAAATAAAAAATCCCAGAATCGTCTGTCCCAATCCACTTGTTATTTGATCCATCAACTTTAATATCCGTAATAAATTGCAGCGCTAACAATTCTTTAGGCACTCCTTCTTCAATAATGACAATCTCACTCGCTCGGGGGTTCGGATCCGTCAAAAAATTAGACGTATTATAGAGCACTCTTAAACCTCGAAATGTCCCTATCCAAAGTTGATTTCTGTTATCTATAGCGAGTGATTTCACTTGCACGTCCGGCATATTTTGCTCATCACTATAGATTCTTCTAATCATTTGTTGGTTATTATTTTCGTTGTAGGCTATTACTCCATTTCTCATACTAGTGGTCCATTTTGTTCCATTGTTATCGATCACTAAATCAGCTCCATAGCCGGACTCATCACTTATTGGATTTGGAATTATTTCTTCAAAACTATAAGATTGCCATTGCCCTGTTGAGGGGTTAAACGATTTTAAAGGCCTTTTTGTCAAACTAGTCATCGTCCAAAGAAGTCCTGCTCGATCAAAGGCAGATCCACCAACACGAATATCAATATAATTGGGATCACCTATATCCAAAGATTCCAAGCCACTGTTATTTTGATTATATAAAATGGTTGGAATTCCATCATTAAGTTCTAATAAACCACTAAAAAAAGCACTGATAAAAACTTGCGACGGATTGAACGGATTTATGGCGATATCACTCAAGTTTTTTGCTGTCAACACGCTATCGTAAGGTGTATTTATCCATTCTTCATCAACAAGATGGCTAAATCCATAACTCTGTATTGGATACGGATTAAGAAATACATCATAATCACCATAGGTTGCCCATACTTCATTGTTACGAGCATTTATTTTAAAAGTGTCATTTCGTAATGGCCCATCTGGCCTAACAATTTCATATTGTTGAGGATTAGATGCTTCTGTTTTTAGAACGCCGAAACTATTAGTCCCAATAAAAATACTAGTATCTGACATTGTACTAGAAGTAAATTGCGTATCAAATTCAGAATTTGTAGTAGCTATTGATAAAAGATTAAAATTACTACTATAAACAAAAATGTTATTTGGAGTTGTAATGAGAAGATTGTTATTTACAGAACGCATATCGACCGGAATTTGGTCATAGGTAAAGAGCGCATTAAAATTATCGTTGACAATTTCATAGAGGACGCGGGTGGTCTTTATAGCGTAAAGTTTGTCATCAACACTTTCGATGGATAAAAAATCACCAGTGTTGAGCGTCTGCCATTGTTGATAATCTATGATATTTGGGTTATTGACTGCCGCTTTTTTAACGGCGTTACTATTGTCACATGCCGCATAAATAAAATTTCCAAAAATAGTAGTTTGCTTCACGAGTATTTGACTCCCTCCATTGCCGATAAAGTACGTATCGCCAAATTCCAATCGTTGCAAGTCATAAACAGAAATGCCATAACCCGTCGAGATATATATCAATCCATTATATTCATTGAAATGATTGATTCCTTTTTTGTTAGGTGCAATTGTTGGTTTTTCTAAAATATCCACGACCGTCAGTATCGATCCATCCGATTCAAAATAAACTTCCAATAGACCATTTTGATAGCCAATAATCAAAACCTGATATTCAGAACTATAATGAAGTGTAGTGATCGTCTCTCCAGATAAGCCGTCTATCGTAGTAATAGTTTGCAATTCATCCGTTAAGAAATCATAACTAAAAATTGCGTTTTCTGAAGCAGCATATAGTTTCGTATCACTTTTAGTGACATCTTTTATATCGTAATATGAAAAATATCCTTCCCACAAGGATGAAAAGTTTTGGGCATGCCCAACCGCAGAAATTATTAAGATAAGTAGTAATGTAACTTTTTTTAACATGGAAAGCTTAATAAGGGCCAAAGATATTTATTACTAACGAGAAATTACAACGAATCATATATACTTCAATAAAAAAGCTCCCATAAATATACATTATGAGAGCTTATAAATTATATGGAGAAGTATTAAACTACACCCTGAGCTAACATTGCATCGGCAACTTTTACGAAACCAGCAATATTTGCACCTTTGACATAGTCAACATAACCATCCTTTTGACAACCATATTTTACACAAGACTTGTGAATATCATTCATGATTGCATGTAGTTTTTCATCTACCTCTTCTCTTGTCCAGTTAAGTCGCAATGAATTTTGGCTCATTTCTAAACCAGACGTCGCAACACCACCTGCATTTGAAGCTTTCCCCGGAGAGAATAATATTTTTGCTTTTTGGAATGCTGTGATCGCTTCTGGAGTCGTAGGCATATTGGCACCTTCTGCAACTACGATGACATTGTTTTTTATTAAGGCATTTGCTTCCAACTCATTTAACTCATTTTGAGTGGCACATGGCAACGCGATGTCACATTTTACATGCCAAGGACGTTCGCCTTCATGATACGTTGCAGATTTGTAAGTTTTGATGTAATCACTGATTCTACCACGTTGGACATTTTTAATCTCCATGATTCTGGCTAACTTTTTTGAGTCAATCCCATCATAATCATAAATATATCCTCCAGAATCAGACATCGTAACTACTTTTCCGCCTAGCTCCGTTGCTTTTTCGCAAGCATATTGCGCAACATTACCAGAACCAGAAATCACAACGGTCTTTCCTTTGATAGAATCGCCTTTTGTCGCCAACATGTTTTTAGCAAAATAGACGCAACCGTAACCGGTAGCCTCTGGACGAATCAAAGAACCTCCATAAGAAATCCCTTTACCAGTAAAGACACCCGTAAACTCGTTTTTCAATCGTTTATATTGCCCAAACATATACCCTATTTCGCGACCTCCCACACCAATATCTCCAGCAGGAACGTCAGTATTAGCGCCAATATGACGGAATAATTCGTTCATAAATGATTGGCAGAACTTCATCACTTCGTTGTCGCTTTTACCTTTTGGATCGAAATCTGAACCCCCTTTTCCTCCACCCATTGGCAGTGTTGTCAACGAATTTTTAAACGTTTGTTCAAACCCTAAAAATTTAAGGATACTCAAATTGACCGTTGGATGGAATCGAAGTCCTCCCTTGTAAGGTCCAATTGCAGAATTGAATTCAATTCTAAATCCTCTATTTACTTGTGTATTGCCCTTATCATCGAGCCAAGGAACTCTAAAAATGATGGTGCGTTCTGGCTCTACCATTCGCTCCAATAACATTTTTCCTTTGTATTTTGGATTCTCTTCAATAAAAGGAATCACAGTTTCTGCAACTTCATGCACTGCTTGTAAAAATTCAGGCTCATGACCGTTAGTTTTATTGACAAGGTCTAAAAAAGCTTCTATTTGATCTTTCATTAATTATGTTTTTATGGAATAATATTTCAGTTTGCGATGCAAAGATACATTATCTTTAAAATTTATATATATATATTTTTATATTCTCACAATTCTTTAACATGAGTGAGAATACATCAAAAAAACCAATATTATGGACCAGTCAATCCGTCATATTTGTTTTATTTGATAGTTATCCCAGTTTTTATATATTTGTTGATAACTTTGCCTCAATTAAACACAGCCCTATGACGCTTAATTTTAAACAGTTAACATTTATATCTCTCGTTTTATTAGGTATAAACAGTGGTTTTGCGCAACTTGGGTTTTCACATGAAATTGGAGTTATAGTTGGCCCGGTGGCCTTTCA
>JAGXIE010000161.1 GCA_024635765.1 Flavobacteriaceae bacterium
ACATTATAGTTCATCACAGAAATATTCTGGGAGTCATCAATATGTTTTGAAGATGAAAACTTGTAGAGTGAACCAATATAATTGTGACCAATCAAAAGAACAATCAACGAAAGTAACATTTGTTTTTTTACTTTGAAAAGCCAATAAACAACAAAGAGGATATTAAAAATTATAAGAAACGGAACCGTCAGGCTCAAAACAGATAAAAATGCAAACTTTTTTGGTTCAAAATATGGCAAAATATAGGATAACAATAACAACATAGCGGCGATGCTGTTAAAAACAAACATTAACTTATCGAACCCTTTGAGTTGTTTCATATAGTATCATTCCTTTCCTACTTTAAACAAAAATGCCTTTTCTTCTTTGGTCAAGCTTTCATAACCACTCTTACTGATTTTATCCAGAATGAGATCGATTTGCTTCTGCTTATTAAACTCTTTAAAATCCTTTTTAGTATGGCCTGCAACACTACTGGCTTTTCCCTTATAAACTGTTTTTAAAGGTGACCGTTTTTTAGCTTTAAACAAACTTTCAATCCAATCCATAAAACGTCCAAAACCAGTACCTATATCATTACCTTTCTGAAGTTCAATCGCATACACATATCCGAGCAAGCTACCACCCAAATGGGCGATACTACCACCTTGGTTTGTGCTCAAAAGTCCGATAAAGTCAATCACGACCAAAGCGATTCCAATATACATTAATTTAATATTCCAAAAAACCAATCGCACTTCAGTTTGGGGCATATAAGCACATAAAAATATGAGTAAGGCCCTTACGCCAGCCGAAGCACCAATAAGACCGTTTGCTGGCTTCAAAATTTGAGAAGGAATCACATTATAAGCCAATAAAAACAGTAATCCACCAAAGATGATTCCTAGGAAATAAATGGTCAAAGCCATTTTTGGTTTGAACAGATTCAAAAGGATACGAGATACATAGTACAAAACCAATAAATTGAATAGAATATGTAGAAATCCATAATGAGTAAAACCATAAGTGACAATAGTCCAAGGTTTGTAAAGAAAATCAAAAAAATCTGTTGGCAACTTAAACCAATTCAGGCTATCAGAGGTGTTTAAAATTTTATTCAGTAAAAAACCTATGATGAACACTACCACATCAATGACAATGATAATTTCAAGGGCATTGAGGCGTTTTAGTTTGTATGATATATCTTGTTTGATGGATGCCATTTAGTTCCAGCGGTATTTATCAGATTCATTTTTTTTCCAAAACCACATTAAAATAAATCCAGTTAAGGCACCACCAACGTGAGCAGCAAACGCTGTATTGCTCGGACTAAAGATAGACTGTCCCGAAATAGCTGAAAACAAATCCAATGCTATAATAGCAGGAATAAAATATTTTGCTTTTATAGGGATGGGCAAAAAGATCAACATCAATTTAGATTCCGGAAAAAGCATTCCAAAGGCTACTAACACACCCATGATAGCACCTGAAGCTCCAACCATGGAAGAATTAAAAATATTGAACATATTTTGAAGTTCAACACGCTGGTCTGCACTGATACTTGCACTGACTTGATTTGTGCTCAATATTTGATGGATTTCATTCAAAGACATTCCTGATTCAACCAAAACACTTTCTGATGGTAGATATTTAAAGTAATAAAATCCTATCATGATAAATGCAGCACCTAAACCCGAAAATAAATAGAATAGAATGAACTTTTTGGCTCCAAAAACTTGTTCCACCGCGGTTCCAAACATCCACAATGCGAACATGTTGAACAGTATGTGTGTAAACCCTCCATGCATAAACATATGCGTAATGAATTGCCAAGGTTTGAACAAATCATTTTTTGGAAAGTAAAGCGCAAACAATTCATAAAATGAACCATTCCCGATTGCCAAAGTACCAATAAACATTAGTACGTTGATTATTAAAAGATGCTTTACAGTATCCGTAATTCCTCTCATCATAGATTTTTATCTAAATTACATAAATTTTTTGTCCAATTCGTCAACATTTAACGTAATGAACGTGGCTCTATTAACTGGTGAAACTGAAGGCTCCTTGCATGCAAACAAACTGTTTACCAAATGCTCCTGTTCAACAACACTCAATGATTGACCCGTTTTAATGGCCAAACTTTTAGCCATCGATTTCGCCAATAAATCCGTTGCGCTAAAATGACTGTCAGGTACTTCCTGTTCAACATCACTTATCAACTGTTCTAATATGATGGATACTTCACTGTCAGGAACATTCACTGGTACACCAATAATGTTCACCCCTTTTTGATTGAAACTCGAAAAAACAAAACCAGTAGCTTCCAAATCATCTTTCATTTGTTCCAAAACGGTCAATTCATTAGATGAAAAATGTAGCTTTAACGGAAACAATAATTGTTGGCTAACCGCTTCCTTCACCGTCATATTTCTCAATAATCCTTCATATAAAATACGTTGATGTGCTCTATGTTGATCAATAAGCAGCATACCTGATTTCACTGTGCAGATAATATATTTATTGTGCAATTGATAGGTCTTTTGAACCTTATCTGTACTTGCATCATTCTTAAAAATGGAACCTGTCTGTTCTTCACTTTCAAATTCAACTTGACTAAAATCATGTTCAGATCGTGTTCCTTTCGATTCCAAACCAACATATAGGCTGTCCCAATTATTGGGAGTTTGCTTTTTGAACGCTGTAATTTGCTTTCCAGAAGTTTGCTGCTCCACAAATGGATTAAAATCCCTATCGACTTCAACCGTAGGATTTGATGCGTTTTTATCTTTATAATTGTATGGCGTATCGAGATTTGTATCGTATTCAAAATCTAATACAGGAGCAATATTGAATTGACCTAAACTATGTTTAACAGAAGACCGTAAAATTGCGTACAACGTATGTTCATCGTCAAATTTGATTTCGGTTTTTGTGGGATGAATGTTGATATCTATTGATTTTGGGTCAACAGTTAGATTTAAAAAATAGGCAGGTTGATTACCATCACGCAAAAGGCCGTCATAAGCAGCATTAATCGCGTGATTGAGATAGGCGCTTTTGATAAATCGATTATTGACAAAAAAGAACTGTTCTGACCTAGATTTTTTAGAAAATTCTGGTTTTCCAACAAATCCTGAAATCTTCAACACTTCCGTTGCTTCTTCAACAGGCACTAGTTTTTCGTTTGTTTTCCCACCAAAAATATTAACAATTCGTTGACGCGTTTTACTCTCCGGAAGATGAAACACTTCACTTCCATTATGGTACATAGAAAACGAAATATTTGGATGCGCTAAGGCAACACGATGGAATTCATCAATAATATGGCGAGTTTCAACTGTATTGGATTTTAAAAAATTACGTCGGGCAGGAATATTGAAAAATAAATGCTTTACTGAAATCGAACTTCCTTTGGGAGTCACAACTACATCTTGGGAAGTCACATCACTTCCTTCTATCGTAATCTGTGTTCCTAATTCATCCTGTTCTTGTTTTGTTTTGAGTTCTACATGGGCGATGGCAGCAATACTGGCTAGTGCTTCACCACGAAATCCTTTGGTATGCAGACTGAATAAATCTTCGGCACTACGAATTTTTGAGGTGGCATGACGTTCAAAGCTCAATCGAGCGTCGGTAGTACTCATACCTTTACCATTATCGATAACTTGAATCAACGTTTTGCCAGCATCTTTTATGATAAGCTTTATGACAGTCGCGTCAGCATCGATTGCATTTTCCAACAATTCCTTTACTACAGAGGCTGGCCGTTGAACGACTTCACCAGCTGCAATTTGGTTGGCAACATGATCTGGTAAAAGTTGAATGATGTCTGCCATTAGCCTTTTGGAAAGAAAATTGACAGGTCAAATTCAATTATCAATAAAAAAATTAGCACTAAAATACCAACAATAATGAATATACGGCGATTAACGGATGAATCAGCGGTCTTATAATCTTCCAAAGCATTTTCAAATTTGCCTTTAAGACTTGTTTTGCCAACCGTCTTTCTGAAATCATCAAATTTGTGTTTAATTTCATACGGATTGCCATCACCTTCGTAGTAACGTGGTGTATAATTAAATTTTTTATTGGTTTTTGTCTTAAAAATTCCCATGATTTTTAATTTATATAGGTGTCTAAAACAACCCAAAGCACAATTATCATACCTAAAATAAGGAGCCATAGAAGTAGTGATGAAGTTGACTTGCTACGATGTTTTGACAGATGTTTTGTTTTTTGCCTTTTAGATTGCAATCGTTGCTTCACCTGAATATTCTCATCCTTAAGATGTTTAGGCGTATAACTGAACCGTTTATTTTTGCGCTGTTTGAATAAACTCACTATTAAAATCTTATACACCTCAAATGTACTGAAATTACAAGGAAATTAGCCTTTCGGATTCCTAAAAATTGTTAACAAATATGAAATTGTGAAGCTCGAAGTTAGAAGCTTACAATTTAAAAATTAAACCAATTATCTGAAAAGTACCGAAATGAAAATTATGAATTTTTGCGTAGAACAGCCATCTTGATTGCGGCTATCGCGGCTTCCACCCCTTTATTACCATGTTTTCCTCCAGATCGGTCAATGGCCTGTTGCATCGTGTTATCTGTCAATAAGCAAAATATAACTGGTGTTTCATGCAAAACATTCAAGTCTTTAATGCCTTGAGAAACTGCTTCACATACAAAATCAAAATGCTTGGTATCGCCTTGGATGACACTTCCAATGGCTATCACGGCATCTACATTTTGCTGTTGCATTTTTTTACCACCATATATCAATTCAAAACTACCAGGCACTTGCCAATGAATGATGTTGGAATCAACGACTCCATGCTCTAATAGCGTATCGATAGCTCCTTTAAAAAGGTTTTCAGTAATATTTGCATTCCACTCTGAAACAACAATCCCAAATCGAAAGTCCTTCGCATTTGGGATTGTAGCTTTATCATATGCTGATAAATTTTGATTTTTTGTAGCCATGTTATAAGCTTGCTTCTGCCCTTCCTATGAACACATCAATATTAGATGCTTCAGTTGAAGTTGGAAAATCTTCTTTAATTCTTTTATAGTTTTCTAATGCCTTATCTGTTTTCCCCAATTTCATAGCCACATTAGCAGCTTTGAATAAATACATTGGTGTCGTATATTCATTGGTATTCATTTTAGCAGCTTCGTTATAATACTCAAGAGCTTCCTCTGGCTGTTTCAACTGCATAAATGCATCTCCAATTCCTCCTTTGGCAATAGGACCAAGCATCGCATCATCACTTGAGAATTCTCCCAAATACTTCACTGCGTTTTTATAATCCTTAAGATTCAAATATGCCATACCTGCGTAATAGTTAGCAAGGTTTGCCGCTGGTGTTCCACTGTATTCTTCTGCTATATCCACCATGCCGAATTTACCTTCACCACCATTCAATGCCAAAGTATATAGTGAATCTTTGGCCGTTCCATTAACTGCTTGATCAAAATATTGTTGTGCTTGGAACATTTCGTTCATAGCTTCACTTGCCTTAGGCTCTGCAACAAATTTGTTATATCCCAAATATCCCAATACTAAAACCGCAATTGCTCCAATAGCAATTATAATATAGTTTTGGTTTTTGATAGCCCACTCTTCGGTTCTTGATGCTTTATCATCCAAAGTGTTAAAAACTTCGGCAGTTGTTGAACTTTGCTCTAAAGCATCATCCTTTTCTTGCTTTGTTTTTGGTTTGTAACCTCTCTTCTTGTACGTTGCCATATATATCCTATTTGTGCGCCGCAAAAATAAAATTTTTATTGGTATTTAAAAGGTAAATTATTTGTTATTTTTCAATAATTTGCACTTCCTTTTAATAAAAGGTCATTTAAAAATCCCCGTTACTGAAATTTTCTATGGTTTTAAGCACACTTTCAATACTGAATTATAAAAATTTTGAAAGCCAGTCCTTTGATTTTGATCCTAAAATAAATTGCTTTGTAGGTCCCAATGGTGTAGGTAAAACCAATGTATTGGACGCAATTTACCATTTAGCGTTTGGAAAAAGCTACTTTAATCCCATCGCTACCCAAAACATAAAACATGGTGAGGAATTTTTTGTTGTGGACGGTGTCTTTGAAAAGGAAGACAGAACCGAAAAAATAATCGTTTCACTTAAGAAGGGACAAAAAAAACTTATTAAAAGAAACGGAAAGGCTTACGAGAAATTCAGTGATCATATTGGATTTATACCTTTGGTGATTATCTCTCCAGCAGATAGAGATTTGATTATTGAAGGCAGTGAGACGAGACGTAAATTCATTGATAGTGTCATATCCCAAAGCGATAAACCATACCTCAACAACCTTATCAATTACAATAAGGTTCTGATGCAGCGCAATGCCTTGTTAAAATATTTTGCCTTGAATAATACCTTCAATGCGCAAACACTTCAAGTTTATAACGAGCAATTACAACGTTATGGTGAAGAAATATTTAAAACCAGAAAAGAGTTTTTAGAAACTTTTATTCCTATTTTCAAACAGCGATATAATGCGATAAGCAATCACAAGGAAGAGGTTGATTTAAGCTACAAAAGCGATTTGTTTGATGCAGAATTGGATGTCCTCCTGAAAGAAAATATTAATAAGGACAAAGCACTGCAATATACAAGTGTCGGCATCCATAAAGATGATTTAAATTTTGAAATAGAAGAATTTCCCATAAAAAAATTTGGAAGCCAAGGTCAACAAAAATCATTTTTAGTAGCTTTGAAATTGGCACAATTCGATTTTATAAAACAACAAAGTAGTGTGCCTCCAATTTTGCTTTTGGATGATATTTTTGATAAATTAGATGAAAATCGGGTTGCACAAATTATTGAATTAGTAGACAATGAACATTTTGGCCAATTATTTATAAGCGATACGCATGCCGAACGCACTGAAGATGTCATCAAACAGATACACCAGTCGTATAAAATATTTAAATTGTGAAAAAAGCAATTACAGTAGTTCTTTTAATTAGTATATTCAGTTGTTCGAAATCTCCAGAATCCTATATCAAACATCTGAACGGTTATTGGGAAATTGATGAAGTTATAATGCCTGACGGCTCAAAACGGGATTACAATTACAATGACACGGTTGATTATTTTAGTATTTCGGATAGTTTAGTTGGTTTCAGAAAAAAATTAAAACCAAATTTTGACGGTAGTTTTTCTACTTCAAATGATGCTGAAGCATTAAAGGTTATCTTTGAGAATGATAGCTTGAATTTATATTATAATACACCTTTTGCTCAATGGAAGGAAACTGTTCTAGGAGCGACGGAAAGTAAGCTCATCATCCAAAACCAGAATAATATACGCTACGTATATAAACGATATGAACCTATAGACCTCAACTGATGGCAAAACGAAACAACAATCATTTACCAATCAGCGACATCATCAAGGAATTTGTTGATGCCAATCATCTGCAGACTGGCCTGGACAAGGTTAATGTGCAAGAGGCTTGGGCAAAAATGATGGGAAATGGAGTGAACAATTACACAACTGCAGTTCAATTAGAACGGGATACCCTATACGTGCAATTGTCATCAAGTGTGCTTCGAGAAGAATTGAGTTATGGAAAAGATAAAATTATCGCTATGCTTAATGAATCTATCGGTAATGATGTTATCAAAAAATTAGTACTACGATAATCAATTGCTTTTCACACTAAAGCTTTATTTATTTTTTATGCTTTCAAAATCTCAACAATAGATTTATATGAAATATGCCCAGTTGGTCTTTACCTTTCTCCTTTCCATTTTAGCTTTTTATTTGCTTAATACCAAATTAGGCTCTGTTCCTCCTATTGGTAAATTCTTAAATCCCGCTCAAGGCATTTGGAAAAACGAAACCGATGAAACCATCTCTGGTGACATTCAAATTGAGGGTTTAAAGGATCAAGTCACTATTCATTATGACGAACATTTGATTCCGCATGTTTTTGCTAAAAATGATTCCGATTTATATCGAGCACAGGGCTATCTTACAGCGAAACACCGTTTGTGGCAATTAGAATTTCAAACACACGCAGCAGCGGGCAGACTATCAGAAATCGTAGGAGAAAAAGCAATTGAATATGATCGACAAGAGCGCCGAAGAGGTATGGGTTTTGGTGCAGATAATTCCCTAGATAAAATGAAAGAAGATCCAAAAACGCTGTCTTATTTAGAAGCATATAGAGATGGTGTCAATAGTTATATCAAGCAATTAGCACCTGAAAATTATCCGGTTGAATACAAGCTTTTAGACTACAAGCCAGAACTATGGACGACAAAAAAAACGGCCTTACTTCTTATGTATATGACCAGATTGCTTGCTGGAGGTGATTCCGATTTAGAATACACAAATGCACTTCGATTATTTGGAAAAGACCGTTTCGATTTGTTGTATCCCGATTTCTATGATGTAAATGACCCAGTAATTCCAAAAGAAACCGATTGGAGTTATATAGATACAAAAATAACCGAAACACCGCAAAGCGAGTTACCATTGGATTCTATTTCAGAGACGATGGACAAACCCCATCCCAATAATGGTAGTAACAACTGGGCTGTTTCAGCTGAAAAATCATATTCAGGAAATCCCATTTTGGCGAATGATCCTCATTTATCACTTAATTTACCTTCTATTTGGTTCGTAATGCAGTTGGCAACACCAGATCATAATGCTTTTGGCGCTACACTTCCAGGAGCTTTAGGCATTATATCGGGATTTAATACACACATCTCTTGGGGAGAAACCAATGCTACGCGCGATGTTTTAGATTGGTATAAAATTGAATTTAAAGACGAAACTAAAAAACGGTATAAGTTTGATGGAGAATGGAAAAATACATCCGTAAGAGTTGAAGAAATCAAAGTTCGTAACCAAGAAACAATCACAGATTCTGTATTTTATACCCACCATGGACCAGTGAGTTATGATGAAAATTTCAAGGGCAAGGTTGGTAAAGAAGGCTATGCCATGAAATGGATTGGACACATCGGTGGTAACAATCAACGTACATTTTTGGAATTAAACAAAGGTAAAAACTACGATGATTATCTAAATGCACTAAAGCATTATACAGCTCCAGCACAAAACTTTGTATTCGCTTCCACCGAAGGCGACATAGCACTTTGGATTCAAGGAAAACTACCTAATAAATGGAAAGGTCAAGGTAAATTTTTGATGGATGGTGGCAAATCTGAAAATGACTGGCAAAGCTTTATTCCGAAAGAATTCAATGCACATATTAAAAATCCTGATAGGGGATTTGTGAGTTCTGCCAATCAACATCCGGTAGATCAATCATATCCCTTTTATGTGTTTAATGATGGTTATGAAACTTATCGAAACAGAGTTATCAATGACTTTTTAAAATCCAAAGAAAAAATCACAATTCAGGATTTCAAGGATTTACAGAACAATACTTACAATTTGAAAGCATTCGAATTACTGCCCTATATGTTCGCCAATATGGACATTTCGAAATTAAACAAAAATGAAAAAGAGGTTCTAAACCAAATCAAATCATGGAATTTTTATAGCGATATTGACCAAATGGCACCTAGTATTTGGGATTCATGGTGGAGCAAGTTATACACTATTGTTTGGGATGAATACGATCTTGAAAAAGTGGCTTTGGACAAACCTTTTACGTATCAAACCATTTATTTGTTGAAGAATTATCCAAACGACGACTTTATGGACATTGTCGATACACCCAAAAAGGAAACTTCGGAAGATTTATTCCTTATCACCTTTAAAGAAACTGTTAAAGACCTTCAACAGTGGAAAGAAAAAAATAGTGATTACAAATGGAAAGACTACAAAGCCACGTACCTCGGGCATGTTTTACAAGCACTACCCGCTTTTTCTCGATTTGATTTGCCCATTGGTGGAGATTATAACACAGTCAATGCTGCCTCAAAAAATCATGGCCCATCATGGCGAATGATTGTAGAAATGACCTCTCCTCCTACCGCAATAGGGATTTATCCTGGAGGTCAGTCTGGCAATCCCGGAAGCAAATATTACGACAATTTTGTGGATGATTGGGCTGTTGGGAACTATATAAACCTATTGTTTATACAAGATAGTGAAAGTGCTAAAGGTATTATCGCCACACAAACCTTAAACCCAAAACAATGAGCAAAAACTTCCTCAACTTCATAATCACGATTATCGTTGCTATTATTCTGTCTCAATTTTTACCTTGGTGGTCTGTAATGATTGCTGGCTATGTGACGGCCTTATTCTTTAGTTTAAAACGTGTGGCTGTTTTTTTGGTTCCATTCATGGCTATCTTTCTTTTTTGGGTTGTTTATGCATTTTGGCTGGGGAACAGCAATAATTTTATACTGGCAAAAAAAATTGCAATCCTATTACCATTACAAGGTAATGCCTATTTTCTCCTTTTATTGACAGGAATTGTTGGAGGTCTGGCAGCAGGCGTTGCCGCATTATTTGGCAAGCAATGTAGTTTGTTAGTAAAACGTTGATTCACTTAATTTAGAAATAGTTCAAATACGTATCTTCAATTTTTAAATGCCGCAAAGTTGAAACATATAAGCAAAAACGTTTGGATTCTCTCACTCATAAGTTTGTTTACAGACACGGCGAGTGAAATGCTGTATCCCATATTGCCCATTTATCTTCAAAGTATTGGATTTACAGTGGTTCTAATTGGTGTTTTAGAAGGTGTTGCAGAAGCCACTGCAGGATTGAGCAAGGGTTATTTCGGAAAACGCAGTGACACTTCTGGAAAACGAGTACCCTTTGTACAATTAGGTTATGCATTTAGTGCCGTTTCCAAGCCGATGATGGCGATTTTTATTTTTCCTGTTTGGATCTTTTTTTCAAGAACGATTGATCGTTTAGGAAAAGGTATCCGTACAGGCGCAAGAGACGCCCTATTGTCAGATGAGGCTTCTCCACAGACCAAAGCAAAGGTTTTCGGGTTCCATCGTTCTATGGATACTCTAGGTGCTGTGTTGGGACCTGCTTTTGCTCTGTTATATCTTTATTATTATCCTGAAGATTACAAAACCTTGTTCTTTATTGCTTTCGCACCAGGCTTATTGGCCATTGCCGCCTCCTTTTTGTTGAAGGAGAAAAAGAGTGCTGTCAATGCAAATAAAAAAAAGACATCATTTTTTTCATTCTTGAATTACTGGAAGCAAAGTCCAAAGGCTTATCGAAAATTGGTTATAGGTCTATTAATATTCACTTTATTCAACAGTTCCGATGTGTTTTTATTACTAAAAGCTAAAGATGCTGGTCTAGATGATGTTGCCGTTATTGGCGTTTATATTTTCTACAATCTAATTTATGCGCTATTCGCTTTCCCAATTGGAATAGTAGCAGATAAAATTGGACTCAAAAAAGTGTTTATTTTCGGATTGATTCTATTTGCTGTCGTCTATTTTGGAATGGCTAGCAATGTCAATCTCTATGTGTTCTTTGGCCTATTTTTTTTATATGGAGTATATGCTGCGGCAACAGAAGGAATTTCTAAGGCTTGGATAAGTAATATTTCTGATAAAAAAGATGTCGCAACAGCAATCGGCACCTATTCTTCTTTTCAAAGTTTATTTACAATGATGGCAAGTGCATTGGCCGGTTTTATCTGGTTTAAGTTTGGTGCTTCGGCCATATTTATTCTAGCAGGCATTGCCACTTCTTGTGTTATTTTGTATTTTTTAATATACGTAAACAATTCGTTTTCAAATGAATGAAAAACAATGTGACAAAAATTTTTTATGAAAATGCTAGAAAAATTTTATTAAAAGATGTGGAAGTTAATTTTTATGGCACTATATTTGTCTTAAAGTTTATATAATTAATTTAATATTTTATTACAATGAGTAAAGGAACAGTAAAGTTTTTCAATGATGCCAAAGGATTTGGTTTTATTGTTGAAGAAGGCAACAACAAAGAACATTTTGTTCACATTTCTGGATTGATTGACGAAATTCGCGAAGGCGATGAAGTTGAATTCGATCTAACCGAAGGAAAAAAAGGATTAAACGCAGTAAACGTAAAAGTAATTTAACATATACGCATTAACTTTTTTAAATTTAAAACCCTGCAATATTTATTGCAGGGTTTTTGATTTTATCGAGATTATATTTTACTCTCTAATTAGTTTTATAACACTTCTTGAATCTTTAGAAATTAAATTCATGAAATAAATTCCAGCTGCAAAATTTGAAATATCGATATCTTTTTCATTTTGCATTGTTGTTAAATCAATTGATTTGATTGACCGCCCATTGATATCAAGAACTTCAGCCTTTATTAAATCTATGTTTTTTATTTTTTTAATCGTGAAAATACCGTTGGATGGATTTGGATATATTTTTACACCATTTTCAATATAATTGCTATCGGCTATAGATAAAGTTGCAGAACAATTATATACAACAAATTCATCTAAATACCATCCATCATTTCCATTACAGCCATCTGAACCTAATTCAAATCTAAATTGAACATTCGAATTTGCAACGACTCCTAAAAAGGATAAATTAATAACACTTTGTCCCCACGTACTTGTCAATGAACCACCATCAGTCCCAGTAAATGCTACTTGACCTTGCATTGGGTTGTCATTACCTTGTTCTGCTGTGTTGATAAAACTATTGTATGGATTATGGATAAACACATTACTTGGTATGATATTCCAAGGCCCACCATCAACACTATACTTAATATTTCCACCATCCCATTGATTTTCTGTTGCAACATAATGGTTGAAAGCCATTTCAAAAGTTCCTGTCGTAATATTTGGAATTGTGATAACTGGACTCTGTAGACGTATGATTCCATTTTCAAGATCTGTAGTACAATTTCCATTTACTGGGTTCGTACCAAACATTGCATTACCTGCTCTACCATTTGGCAATGAAGATCGGACTACCCAATCCCTAGGTTGCCATGTGGCTGCATTGGTAGGTAATTGTTCAACAGTCCATCCATTACTAGCAGATTCCCAGTTTTCAAAAAACAAAGGATTAGTAGCAGCAGCGTCACATAAAGGTGGTGAAGCAGCAAGTATTGGCACATATCCACAAGCATCTGGGTTTATTCTCATTTCAACAGCTAATATGGCTCTTGTTAGATTTTGATAATCTGCTTCGGATAGTATTTCTCCAGATAGTCCTGCAGGTGAATTGGTAGTAGACAACCCTTGCAAGTTGACACCGATCAAATCGGTACAAGAGGCCTCTAATGCATCAGCCAATGATCCGAAATTACTAGTTGGTGTCAAATACATATTTTGTGCTCTCCAAAATATATGAGCAGCTTTGACAAACCCAATTCCTCCAATTATCTGGCCATTATAAGAACCACCATCTACTAAAAGTGCATAAGCATGATTCGGTATGCCTGAATTACTGTGCACTCCTCCAGCATCTGAAGTTCCACAGCGGTATATACCATCTGTAACTTTTCCAGGGTCACCTTTACATGGAGGATAAAACATATCCCTAATGGCTCCGCCAAATGATGAAGCGTCTTCGCCTATTTTCCAACGAGCCGAGTTACAAGCACTACCAGTTCTAATATTAAGATTCTCATTGTCATCCTCATAGTTATTTAAAAGATCAACTGTTTCTCCCCAAATATCAGAATACGCTTCGTTTATAGCCCCAGACTGATACGAATATATTAAACCGCTTGTATATTGTGTATAGGCGTGTCCCCATTCATGCGCGATGATATCATCAGAAGCTGTTCCATTACAAAAATTTGCTGTCGAACCATTCCAACTTGCATTTGGGCAAGAAATATTTGGATTGTTATTGATGGTTCTCATCGTAATATCATTTCCATTATATGAGCTATAACCAAAGGCATTTTTGAAAAAATTATAGACATGGCCTGAAGCCTCAACTTCATTTCTCTGCCAAATCGTCAACGCGCCTGGAAATGCACTACCTTCTTGCCAAACTAAATTGCTAGTATTATTTTGATAAACTTTTCTATCTAAAGCATGAACTATACCTGTATATTGTTCTACAACCATTCCAGTATGTGCATCTACATATAAAAATTCTCTGACATCAAGCTCATTACGAATCTCAACTTCATATACTAATTGCAATGACGATATATGCCTTTGCACCAATCCTTTAGGGAACACATATAAAGTGTTAGAGTAACTAAATAAAGGCTGTCCGGAACGGTTTAGCCCCTGCTCCCTTATAGCACTTATAGCAATACCTTCTGCTTGACTTGCACTTAATGTAGGTATATGATTTAATTTGGAAACACCTTTGATATAATTTCCATTTATAGAAGTTAGCTTTTGATCTGAATTAAAGTGAAAGCGCAATTGTCCATCAAAAACAGGAACTCCTTTATGGGCTTGTCTTAGAATTACACTTTTCAAACCGTAATTGTCTGTTTTAACTTTGTCAAAAACTAAAGTCTGGTCAACAGATTCAATATTATAAATTGCTTTGTGATCTTGTAAAAAAGATAAAGCCTTTTGCTGAAGCGTAGCTCCAGTTAGCGTCATTGCATTTCCATTAGGAAATCTAACAAACTCGGCTAACCCAGTGTTTCCATTTACGGTTATTACTGCGCTATTTTCTAATTTTAATTTAGCAATAGCCAATTGAGACTCTTGTGCATTTGAAGCAAAACCCAATAATAATAAAGCAACTAAAATTTTGTTAAATATTTTCATAGGTGTTTTTTTTTAAAGTCGTAAAAGTAATGAAAAAAAATAGTCAGTAACTACTAATTAAACTAACAGAATAAAAAAAGCCTATATTTTATGGATATAGGCTTAATAAATTTGATTTTTTTTTAGTTAAAACTGCTCCCTTCCTGAAAAATGAAATGCACTTTCAATCGCAGCATTTTCATCACTGTCACTTCCGTGAACAGCATTTTCACCTATAGAGGCAGCATATAGTTTGCGTATTGTACCGTCAGCAGCGTCTGCTGGATTCGTCGCACCAATAAGAGTTCTGAAATCATCAACTGCATTTTCTTTTTCTAAAATAGCTGCAATGATAGGTCCACGGGTCATGTATTCGACTAATTCTCCAAAGAAAGGTCGCTCGCTGTGTATTGCATAAAATGCTTTAGCATCAGCCGTAGTCATTTGTGTCAATTTTAATGCGACAATTCTAAATCCAGACACATTAATTTTTTCTAGTATTGCACCGACGTGTCCTTTTTCAACAGCGTCTGGCTTAAGCATTGTAAATGTTCTATTTGTTACCATTTGTATGTTTTAGATATTCAGATTATTATAATTTTAATGAATAATTCTACCCTGAATTATGTTTGAGGCTTATTTCAATTTTTGTGCAAAAGTAATGCATTTCTTAATAAAAACAAGTCTATGCAATATTAAAAAATTGTATCTTCGCCGTCTATGAGGAAACAGGATATTTCTAACATTAAACATCTACTTGCAACACCAAAGCGTATTGTTATAGTACCCCATAAAAATCCTGATGGAGATGCCATTGGGTCAAGTTTAGGACTCTATCTCTATTTAGTTAAACTGAATCATGAGGTTAGTATAATTGCACCCAATGATTATCCTGATTTCTTAAAGTGGATGCCACAGGAACGCATTATAATTAAATATGAGTCGCAACGAGAATTGTCTAATTCTTTAATCGAAAATTCTGAACTAATTTTTACATTAGATTTTAATGCTCTGCATAGAACCGGTGAAATGGAAACGCCTTTGCAAAATTCAAAAGGTATAAAAATCATGATTGACCATCATCAACAACCTGATGGTTATGCTCGTTTTATGTATTCTGATATCCGAATGTCTTCGACCTGCGAAATGGTCTATAATTTTATTGGGGATTTAGGGGAATCGAAATTAATTGATAAGGATATTGCAACGTGCCTTTATACGGGTATAATGACGGACACGGGTTCTTTTCGTTTTCCTTCAACGTCTAGCAAGACACATATTGTGATATCCGATTTATTGGAAAAAGGCGCTAATAATGCTGAAATACACAATGCAATTTACGACACTAATAGCCCTGAACGCTTGCAATTATTAGGATGTGCTTTGCGCAATTTGAAGGTTCTTCCTCATTTAAAAACGGCGTATATTATGCTATCCCAGGAAGAACTCAATAATTTTAATTTTAAAAAGGGTGATACGGAGGGGTTTGTGAATTATGGATTATCCATTGAAAATATAATCTTTGCGGCAATTTTCATAGAACATAAACAAGAAGGTATCATAAAAATATCTTTCCGAAGTAAAGGCAACTTTTCAGTCAATGAGTTTGCAAGGGCACATTTTAATGGTGGTGGGCATACCAATGCAGCTGGTGGAAAAAGTGATTTAAACTTAAAAGATACAGTTGATAAATTTATTACTATCTTGCCTAGCTATAAAAATGCCTTAAATTTATGATACGACCTATAATCATATTAATGCTGTTAGCTTCAGCATTGAGTTGTAAATCTCCAGAAGCAAGAAAGCCTATCTCCCATAAATCAGGTTCCTTTATAAATGCTTCAGTTGAACGAAATATAAAGCTCAATAAAAAGGAAAAAGAGAAAATTGAACTGATCATGAAGGCTGATTCAGATAGCGATTATATTGCGTCAGAAAGTGGTTTCTGGTATACTTATGAAACCAAAGTAGAAAAAGACACAATTAGGCCTGATTTCGGTGACATTGTAAACTTTGACTACAATGTTAAAACTATAAATGGCGAGACTATTTATTCTGATGAAGACATAAAACCAAGAGATTACATCATGGACAAGGAAGAACTGTTTACTGGTCTTCGAGAAGGCTTAAAACTTATGAAACCTGGTGAAACGGTCACGTTTTTATTTCCATCACAAAAAGCATACGGTTATTATGGAGATACCAATAGAATTGGTACCAGTGTTCCAATAATGTGTAAAGTAACTGTAAATTCAATAACTCAAACTCAAAACGATTAAACATTATGAAATTGATGACTAGAACAATTCAATTTTTAGCGCTATTTGTATTACTTACAGCAGCAGCTTGTCAGGATAAATATCCTGATTTAGAAGATGGCTTATATGCCGAAATTATTACTAACAAAGGAACTATGGTTCTAAAGCTTGAACATGAAAAGGCGCCTATTACAGTCGCCAACTTCGTATCGCTTGCGGAGGGCACTAACACTTTAGTGGACAGCATTTATAAAGACAAAAAATATTATAATGGTTTGACCTTTCACAGAATTATAGATGAATTTATGATCCAAGGTGGGGACCCAACTGGCACAGGTTCTGGTAGCCCTGGCTACAAATTCAATAGCGAAATCTCAGATGAGTTAAAACATGACAAAGTTGGAACCTTATCTATGGCAAATTCAGGACCGAACACTAACGGAAGTCAGTTTTTTATTACTGAAAAGGAAACTCCATTTTTAGATGGTAGCTATAATGTATTTGGTTATTTGGTACTTGGAGAAGATGTTTTACATACAATAGCAGAAGTTGAAACAACTAAACCAGGCGATAAATCGGTAGAACCTATTGTTATGAATGAGGTTAACATTATTCGTAAAGGGAAGGATGCGAAGTCTTTTGATGCTCCTAAAATATTCGAAGAACATTTTGCCATTGCTGAAAAAGAAGAAAAAGAACGAATCATTAAAATGGAAGAGGAACAACGTTTAAGAGAAGAAAAAGCAGCAGCAGCAGCAGCAGTAACTAAAAAACTTCTTGATGAATATGATAGTCAAGCAAAAACATTGGCTTCAGGTCTTAAAATGTATACGATTACTAAAACAAATGGCGAAAAACCAAAAGAAGGTGATATGGTAAAAGTTAATTATGAAGGATACTTCCCAGACGGTAGATTATTTGATAGTAATATCAAAGAAGTTGCAGAACGTTATGGTATGGTTGACCAACGTCGAGCAGATGCAAATATGTACGCACCAATGCCGATGCCAATTAAGGCAGATGCCCAAATGATAGCAGGATTTAAGGAAGCGGCTAAATTATTGAAAACTGGAGAAAAGGCATATTTCTATTTACCATCACATTTAGCATATGGTGAGCGTGGTTATGGTTCAGCAATAGCACCAAATACCGATTTGATTTTCATTTTGGAAATGGTAGAAATCACAAAGTAAATATTTTTATAAGCACAAAAAAGCCTTTCAAATTTGAAAGGCTTTTTTGTGCTTATTTTTTTGGGATATTTTTTAATATTTCTAAAACAAATTTCCAATATTTCAGTACTGATGAAATTTGCGCCCTTTCATCAGGCGAATGTGCTCCTTTGATATTAGGACCAAAACTAATCATATCCATATCAGGGTAATTCTGAGCTAGAATCCCGCATTCCAGACCTGCGTGGCAAGCTGCTACATGTGCTTTTTTGCCATTCATCTCTTTATATAATTTGGCCATGACTTTTAAAATGGCAGAATCCATATTTGGTTTCCAACCTGGATAATCACCTCTAAATTCTACTTCACAACCGGTTAACTCAAATGTTGAACGTAGAGAGTTTGCTAAATCTAATTTGGAACTTTCGACTGATGAGCGTGTTAAGCATCCTATTTTTATGTGTCCTTCTTTAACGATTACTCTTGCTATATTATTCGATGTTTCTACCAAATCTGTAATTTCAGCGCTCATTCTATACACACCATTATGGGCAGCATAAATGGCACGCGTCAACCCTTCTTGAACACCCAAATCCATGATATGTTTTGGAGTCTCAATTTTAGAAACCTCAATCTTTAAATTAGGCTCCATGATTTTCATTTCTGTTTTGATGGTCTCTGCCATCTCTTTCATTTCCAATCCAAAAGCCTCTTCATGCATGGCATCGATGGCAACAATCGCGTTGCTTTCTCTTGGAATCGCATTACGTAAACTTCCTCCGTCAATTTCAGAAATTCGTAAACCAAAATTTTCAAAACCGTCAAACAAGATTCGATTCATTAGCTTATTGGCATTTCCCAGGCCTTTGTGAATATCCATCCCTGAGTGACCTCCATTCAAGCCTTTTACCGTAATTCTATAACCTATCTTAAATTCTGGAGTCTCCTCTTCATTATAACTGCGTGTGGCAGTCACGTCAATGCCACCCGCACAGCCAACACCTATTTCGTCATCTTCTTCTGTATCAAGATTCAACAGAATTTCCCCATGTAATAATCCGCTTTCCAAACCCATAGCTCCAGTCATTCCTGTTTCCTCATCAATCGTAAATAACGCTTCAATAGCTGGATGTTCAATATCGTCGCTTTCCAAAACCGCCATGATGGTAGCAACTCCAAGACCATTGTCAGCCCCTAAAGTTGTCCCTTTTGCTCTTACCCAATCGCCATCTACATACATCTCGATGCCTTGCTCATCAAAATCGAACTTGGTATCATTGTTTTTTTGATGCACCATATCAAGATGTGATTGCATTACTATAGGTTTTCTGTCTTCCATACCGTTAGTTGCAGGCTTGTTAATGATGACATTTCCCACCTTGTCTTCGATGGTTTGCAAACCTAATTTTTTTCCAAAATCCTTCATGAACGCTATTACACGTTCTTCTTTTTTTGAAGGTCTTGGAACGGCATTTAAATCTGCAAATTTATTCCAAAGCGCTTTTGGCTCTAACTCTCTTATTTCTGAATTCATTTATGTTAATTTACAATATTAGATTTACGAAGTGCGATTTTTATTCTCGAACTGAAAACAAAGGTACTAATTGCATATTGAAAAGACCTACAAGGATGTTGAAACCTGACAGGTTTTGTGATATTGTAGACACGCAATATGGCCAGTCGCTACTCCTGATTGCAGTGGCATCTTTTTTTTAAAGATAGAACGGAAAGCAGGTAGAGACCTTTATAAAAAAGTAATGGGATTGGGTTCTAAAATTAATTACTTTTGATTTATGGGAAAACACCTCAAGCTCATTATTGCACTTTCATTGATTGTTCAAATTATACTGATTAAAATTTTATCCAGATTCCCTGAATTTGTTGAACGATTTTATACCTATGGATTGTATCAATTTATATCAAAGTCAATGAGATATGCATTTGGGTGGATACCCTTTTCTGTAGGTGACATACTATACACAATTGCTGGAATTTATATTATAAGATGGCTTATCGTTAATCGGAAACGGATTATTAAGGATACCAAAAATTGGTCGCTCGATGTTTTATCTGCGATTTCGATAGGGTATTTCGCATTTCACCTTTTATGGGCATTCAATTATTATAGACTGCCATTGCATCGTTCCTTAAAAATTAAAAATGAATACACAACGGAGCAATTGGTAAACTTAACAAATCAATTAATTCGTAAGTCAAATGAATTGCATCATCAAATTACCCTTGATGATTCTGTAAAAGTCGAAATGCCATATTCTAAAAAGGAACTGATCGCAATGGCACCAATAGGCTATGATATGTTGGCCAAAGAGTTTCCTCATTTAGCCTATCATCCGACAAGCTTGAAACGTTCTATATACAGCTTACCACTGACCTACATGGGTTTTAGCGGTTATTTAAATCCCTTTACCAATGAAGCTCAAATTGATGGTTTGATTCCTGAATATAAATATCCTACAATCTGTAGTCATGAAATTGCCCATCAACTAGGCTATGCTGCGGAAAATGAGGCTAATTTTATAGGCTCGATGGCTGCTATGCATAATGACAATATTTATTTTCAGTATTCGGGATATACCTTTGCTTTAGCACACTGTTTAAGTGATTTGTATTTGAGGGATCCCAGTAAGCAAGAGGAATTATTCAAATTGATAAATGTTGGTGTTTTGAAGAATTATCAAGAAGCAAAAGAGTTCTGGGATTCTTACCAAAACCCTGCTGAAATTTACTTTAAAAATACCTATAGTGGATTTCTCATTGCCAACAATCAAACCGGTGGGATTGACAGCTATAGTTATGTCGTGGCTCTATTGGTCAATTATTACGAAAAGCACCCTTTCTAAAAGTTAAAAAATCCAATTTGATAATCTTACACTGAACTTAATTTTTATCTTTAGCCTTCTAATTTTTTCAATTCACTAATTATAATGAACAAAACGTATTTTACTATCCTCACATTTTTGTGCAGTGTGGTGCTATTTGCACAAGACTATTTCCCAAAAAATGACGGTGTCATTGTAAAAAACACTAATTATACAGCATTTACAAACGCAAAAATTTATGTATCTCCTACTCAAGTTATTGAGAAAGGCACACTTTTGATATATGATGGAAAGGTTGTGGCAACAGGCACTTCCGTAACAATTCCAAAAAACACAACGGTTGTTGATCTCTCTGGCAAGAGTGTTTACCCCATCATTTATTGATATTTATTCTGATTTTGGCGTAGAAAAACCAAAACGGCAAAGTGGTGGAAGAAGTGCTCAATATGAACCTACCCGAACTGGTTATTATTGGAATGACCACGTAATGCCAGAAAACAATGCTATTGAAAAATTTAATTACGATTCAGAAGCGGCAGATGACTACATCAAAGCTGGTTTTGGTGTGGTCAATACGCATATTCAAGATAGAATTGTAAGAGGTTCAGGTTCACTAATTGCCCTAAATAATGAAGGCGGAAATGACAAGCGCGTCCTTGAGGCCAAATCTGGGCAGTATTTCTCATTCAGCCGAAGCAATACATCCAATCAGTCCTATCCGAGTTCTATAATGGGAAGCATGGCCTTGTTGCGCCAAATGTATTATGATGCCGATTGGTATGCAAAGGGCAATATTAAAACCAAAGACTTATCACTTGAAGCGTTGAATTCCAACAAAGGGTTGGTTCAAATATTTGAGGCTGGAAGTAGGTTGAACGACTTGAGAGCAGATAAAGTAGGTGATTTATTCAATATTCAATATGTTATTTTAGGCGGTGGCGACGAATTTGAACGTATCGACGATATCAAAGCAATGAATGCTTCCATGATTATTCCTATTAATTTTCCAGATGCATATGATGTTGAGAATGCTTATTTGGCAGAAAGTCTGTCCCTTGAAGATATGAGAGCTTGGAATCAAAAACCATCGAATCCTAAAGTTTTATCTGATAACAACATCGTTTTTGCCTTAACCACGCATGATTTAAAATCTCCAAAAGAATTCAAAGGCAATTTAATGAAAGCTATCAAATACGGACTTTCAAAAGATAAAGCTTTGGCTGCATTGACCAACTTACCTGCTCAAATTCTTGGAAAATCAGATAAAATCGGATCTCTAAAAAATGGAACCCAGGCCAATTTCTTGATTACCTCTGGAGATATTTTTGACGAAAAAACGGTCCTATATGAAAATTGGGTCCAAGGGGCTAAAAATGTCATCGAAGACATGGGAAAAAAAGACATTCGAGGAACTTACGATTTCTCCCTTGCCGGTGAATCTTATGAGATGAAAATCAAAGGTGAATTAAGCAAATTGAAAACTGAAATTACTTCTGATGGAAAAACCCGTGGTTCAAAAATTACCTATTCTGACGATTGGGTGAATATCGCATTTACGACTCAAGATTCCACAAAACAAGAATTTGTCAGAATTGTAGCGAATGTGGATGCTAACAAGAATCTTAATGGAAAAGCAATGTTTCCGAAAGGAATGGAAACGTCTTTTTTCGCCAAACAAAAAGAAAGTGCTTCAGATACCAAAAAAGAAGATGATGACGAAGAAAAAGATAAAGAAGATGCAGTAGAAAAAGTATCAACTATATCCTACCCAAATAAAGCATATGGATTTAAGGAACTCCCAAAAGCAGAAACAATATTATTTAAGAATACCACCGTTTGGACGAATGAAAAAGAAGGTATTTTAGAGAATACCGATGTACTTATCAAGAATGGTAAAATTGCACAGGTTGGTAAAAATCTTTCTGATGGAAGTGCCAAAGTCATCGATGCTACTGGAAAACATATGACAGCCGGTGTCATTGACGAACACTCACATATTGCAGCGTCTTCCATTAATGAAGGTGGGCAAAATTCTTCAGCAGAAGTATCTATCGAGGATGTTGTAGATGATACCGATATAGACATCTATCGAAATTTGGCTGGTGGTGTAACTTCGATACAGATATTACATGGCTCGGCGAATCCTATTGGAGGACGTTCAGCAATTATCAAATTGAAATGGGGTGAAGCGGCTAATAATCTGATCTATAATAACTCTCCAAAATTTATCAAATTTGCTTTAGGTGAAAATGTGAAACAATCAAACTGGGACAGCAATTCCCGCTTCCCACAAACCCGAATGGGTGTTGAGCAACTCTATATCGACTATTTCACCCGAGCTAAAGAATATGACGCTTTGAAAAAAAGTGGAAAGCCTTATAGAAAGGATATCGAGATGGAAACTTTAGCAGAAATCCTTAATAAAGAACGTTTCATAAGTTGCCACTCTTATGTGCAGAGTGAAATCAATATGCTAATGAAAGTGGCGGAACAATTCAACTTTAACATCAACACGTTTACACATATTCTTGAAGGTTATAAAGTGGCGGATAAAATGGCCAAACATGGTGCTGGAGGTTCTACCTTTAGTGATTGGTGGGCTTATAAATATGAAGTGAATGACGCCATTCCATATAATGCTGCCATAATGCACAATGCTGGAGTTACGGTGGCTATCAACAGTGATGATGGCGAAATGTCCCGACGTTTGAACCAAGAAGCAGCAAAAAGTGTTAAGTATGGTGGCCTTAGTGAAGAAGAGGCGTGGAAGTTTGTGACTTTGAATCCTGCCAAATTATTACATATCGATGACAGAGTAGGAAGTATAAAAGTCGGTAAGGATGCCGATGTTGTCTTATGGAGTGACCACCCACTGTCCATATATGCTAAAGCCGAAAAAACCATTATCGAAGGTGTCACTTATTTTGATTTGAAACGTGATGAGCAAATGAGAGATGCGATAAAAACAGAAAAAAGCGAATTGATTAATGATATGCTAAAAGCGAAAAACAAAGGCCTTAAAACGCAGCCTATCAAGAAAAAGGAAAAAGAATTGATGCACTGTGATTCGGAATAACATCAAAATAATAAAATTAAAATAATATGCTGTGTACCTCTGTGTCCTTGCAAGAAAAAATATAAAAATGAAAAACATACAATTCATAATACTAACAGTTCTTTGTGCAACCTTTGCCTTTTCGCAACAAACACCTGCTCCAAAACAGAATAAAACAATCGCAATTATGGGTGGAACTGCCCATATAGGGAATGGTGAGCAAATAAAAAACAGCCTCATCATCTTCAAGGATGGTAAGATTGAAACGGTTGTCGATGCTACAACTGTGAAACTGGATATTTCAAATATGGAAGTCATTAATGCTAATGGCAAACATGTTTACCCAGGATTTATAGTGCCAAATTCTACTTTAGGATTGGTAGAAATTGATGCCGTTAGAGCGACTAATGATGATGATGAAATTGGCGGTATAATTCCACATGTTAGAAGTCTTATTGCTTACAACGCAGAATCAAAAATTGTAGAATCTATGAGACCTAATGGAGTTTTATTGGGGCAGATAACACCTCGAGGAGGGCGTATCTCTGGCACTTCATCAATCGTGCAATTTGATGCCTGGAATTGGGAAGATGCTGCGGTGAAGACAGATGATGGCATCCATATGAACTGGCCAAGTAGTTTTACAAGAGGGCGAAGGTGGCTAGGTGAAGATCCTGGTTTGAAATTGAATGAAAAATATAGTGAACAAGTGGCAGAAGTCACCTCGTTTTTTAATGAAACAAAAGCATATGCCGAAGGAAAGAAGTCTCTTGTAAATTTACCCTATAAAGCAACACAAGGTTTGTTTGATGGTTCAAAAAAATTATACATCCATGTTGATAATGAAAAGGGCATTATAGATGCAATACATTTTGCAAAAGATAACAAAGTGAAATACATGGTCATTGTTGGAGGTGCAGAAACTTATAAAGTTGCTGACTTATTAAAACAAAATAACATCGCGGTTTTATTGCAGCGTGTACATTCTAGACCAGACAATGAGGACGACGACTATGATTTACCGTTTAAAATGGCAAAACTATTGGTCGATAAAGGCGTGTTAGTTGCTCTAGAACCAAGTGGTCAAATGGAGCGTATGAATTCTAGAAATCTTCCTTTTTATGCAGGTACAACCGTAGCGCATGGACTGAGCAAAGAACAAGCATTGCAGTTAATCACTTCAAATACCGCCAAAATATTAGGTATAGATAAAGATTACGGAACTCTCGAGTCTGGAAAAAGCGCCACCTTATTTATAAGTGAAGGTGATGCCCTCGATATGCGAACTAATCAATTAACACACGTTTTTATCGATGGGCGTTCCATAAGTCTTGAAACACACCAAACGGAATTATGGCATCGGTATGAGGATAAATTCAATTCGAAACAATAAGTTTTAAGAGAAAAGACTTTTGGATGTTCTGTCTGTTAGAGCAGAGTCAAGATGTGGTTCTCAACTCTGCTCTAACAGACAGATTCATTAAAAGTTATTGAATTTCTTCAGCCCCATCAGGCATCATATACATCCTTAAATCCATCTTATCTTTGGTAAGGCTGATATTGGTAAACTTAACATTATTCTTTATGGATGTAGGTCGATTGTTTTCGACATTATACCATACAATGGTTTCTGGCAGTAATAAACCTTCAACATCTTGCCACTCCGTATATTTGATGTAATGCCATTCCTTTGCTTTTTCTTTAGTAAAAAAGGTTACAGTATATCCCAACCATGCCATTTTATTGGTATTAGCATCATAATATAATACATATTCATCCTCTGGTGATGCTCCTACACCACTTCCATAAGAAATTTGGATACCTGGATAGGTTTTTCCATCAATTTCCAATGGTTCTGCATCCGAATAGATTATGCCGTCATCAGCCAAAACAAATGGCATTGCATAAAAATAAAACATTAAATTATAATAGAATTTTGGATTCCCTTCATATTTTGCTCCCGGTTTACTTTTCATCCAGACTGATAATCCGTCATAGCCAATGGTATGTTTCGGCATTTCAACAAGAGCATAGCGTTCCTTTAAATCCGTGGTAGTGATTTCATAACCTTCAGGTTTTTCCATCGAGAATTCTAAAGTGCGCATTTGTTTCCAAGTATCCAAGCCACCATGGGCATCAAATACTTTCACTAGACTTTCAGGGTATTTTGCTTTTTCAACTGCCATTGGAGTTTCTGTTTGTTCCTCATGAGAAGCTTCTTTTTCCTCCGTTTTGCTTTTACAAGCAGTAATTGTTACCAATAAAACAAGTATAAATATCAGTTTTTTCATTTTGAAGAGTTTTTGTCCTGAAACTTCAGGGTGAATTTTTTGTCGTATCAAATTTACGACGATTACATGAAATTCGTTTACTTTTGTTTTAATATGAACAGGGAGATAACAAGTATACAAAATCCGTACATCAAAGAATTGTTTCAATTAAAGGACAAATCTCGTCTACGAAAAAGATCAGGACTGTTCTTAATTGAGGGTGAACGTGAGATCTGTTTGGCAATTAAAGGCAATTATGATATTGAAACCATTCTGTATTATCCCGAATTATTTTCAGAGGCAAAACTAAATGATCTATTTATAAAACATCAAAATGCCATTCAAATAAACAAAGATGTCTTTCAAAAATTGGCACATCGCAATACTACTGAAGGTGTTCTGGCAGTTGCCAAAAGCAAATCACATGAGCTAAATAATATTAAATTCCATTCAAAATCCCCATTGATATTGATCGCTGAAGCTCCTGAAAAACCTGGCAATATTGGTGCTTTGTTACGCACAGCTGATGCTGCAAATGTTGATGCTGTCATAATCGCCAACCCTAAAACTGACTTATACAACCCGAATATCATTCGTTCGAGTGTTGGTTGTTTATTTACAATCCAAATCGCCAATGGCACCACCCAAGAAATCATTAAATTTTTAAAAGAAAAAAATATTCCAATTTATTGTGCTGCCTTGCAGGCTTCTGTAGAGTATCTTACTCAAGATTTCACGCAACCAACTGCTATTGTGGTTGGTACAGAAGACACAGGACTTAGTGAAGATTGGATTAATAGTTCCACTCAAAATATTATTATCCCCATGCAAGGAGAAATTGATTCGATGAATGTTTCGGTTGCCGCAGGAATTCTTATTTTTGAGGCCATTCGCCAAAGACGAATCAATTAATAATGAACAATGACAGCAGCAACCCTTTTCTACATCATAATCGCCATTATTATCCTTGATTTTATTGTTGACAAGTACTTGGATACACTTAATGCCAAACATTATAATGATCCAATCCCAACAGAATTAGGAGACGTGTATGATGAAGACGAATACAATAAATCTCAATCTTACAAAATCACCAACTATAAATTCGGTCTTATAACTTCAACGTTTTCCCTTATTTTAACCTTGGCTTTTTTGCTGTTAGATGGTTTTGAATATGTGGACAACATTGCCAGAAGTTATAGTGATAACCCAATTGTTATTGGATTGATTTTCTTCGGAATCATTATGTTGGGTAGCGATATCCTAACGACACCATTTTCCTATTACAAAACCTTCGTCATTGAAGAGCGTTTTGGATTCAATAAAACAACCAAGAAAACTTTTTGGCTCGACAAACTAAAAGGCCTATTGATGATGGCAATTGTTGGTGGTGGTATTCTGGTGCTTATCATTTGGTTTTATCAGGTAACTGGAAATAGTTTTTGGTTGTATGCCTGGGGGCTCGTGACGGTTTTTACAATCTTTATGAATATGTTTTATGCGAAATTGATTGTTCCAATTTTCAATAAACAAACACCCTTAGAGGAAGGAAGTTTGCGGGACAAAATATCCAGCTATGCACAATCGGTTGGATTTAATTTGGAAAAGATTTTTGTGATTGACGGCTCAAAGCGGAGCACAAAAGCCAATGCTTATTTTTCGGGATTTGGAAGTGAAAAACGTGTGACCTTATATGATACATTAGTGAATGATTTAGAAGAAGAAGAAATTGTGGCGGTACTAGCGCATGAAGTTGGACATTAC
>JAGXIE010000025.1 GCA_024635765.1 Flavobacteriaceae bacterium
GTTCTCTTTTTGTGCAAAGCACCGTTTCCAGTACTTTGCTACGCTGTCAATCCAATATGTTAATGAACTTTTCCTGTCTCTGCCAAAGGACTTTACCCCTTAAGCGGGTGCAAATATAAAACCCTTTTTTTTCTCTGGCAATGTTTTTTGTTTTTTTTTGAGAAAGTTTTTTTCACCCTTCCAAGCCAATCCAAAATCACATCTGTTTAAGAACTTTTTCGCGCCAACGTTACCGTTTTTAGCGGCTGCAAATATACAACCCTTTTTACATTACCAACAAAACTTTTCTGAACTTTTTTTAATATTAATTTCATCCTAATTTTTCCATACTCATTTCTAACGCGTTAGCGATGGAGCAATTGTTTGAACTCTTTTATAATTGCAGTATTGCAATTATAAAAAGTAAGTTGTGAGAGCGCGGTGGTTTACTTTTTGGTAAAACAAACGCACAAAACATCTTCATGAATAGAACTATAAATTAATACCTATATATATATTGTATAGAAATCTTTATACTCTTATCTTTGCACACTTAATTAGAATATGATTTATGATTGATATCACTTTACCTGACGGAAGTATAAAACAGTTCGAAAAGAACGTGACTCCAATGGATGTTGCAAAAAGTATTAGTGAAGGGTTAGCTCGAAATGTTATTTCGGCAAATTTTAATGGTGTAACTGTTGAAACCCACACGCCTTTGACTTCCGACGGTTCTTTAGTTTTGTACACATGGAATGATAAGGATGGTAAAAAAGCTTTTTGGCACTCAACCGCTCACGTTTTGGCTCAAGCTCTTGAGGAATTATATCCTGGAGTTAAATTGTCTATTGGTCCCGCCATTGAGAATGGGTTTTATTATGATATTGATCTTGGCGAACAATCGCTTTCTGAAAAAGATTTCAAAACCATTGAGGACAGGATGCTAGAAATTGCTCGGGGCAAGTTTGATTTTAGTATGCGATCTGTTTCAAAAGACGACGCTTTGTCTTTTTATCAATCACAAAACAATGAATATAAGGTAGAGTTAATTGAAAATCTGGAGGACGGAACTATCACTTTTTGTGACCATGCCACTTTTACTGATTTATGTAGAGGAGGTCATATTCCGAACACTGGAATCATTAAAGCCATAAAGCTTCTTTCCGTGGCTGGTGCTTACTGGAGAGGTGATGAAAAAAACAAGCAATTGACGCGTGTTTATGGAATTTCGTTTCCAAAGCAAAAAGATTTAACTGAATATTTAGAGTTATTAGAGGAAGCGAAACGTCGTGACCATAGAAAATTAGGAAGGGAATTAGAGTTGTTTACGTTTTCTTCAAAAGTGGGTCAGGGCTTACCTTTATGGTTGCCAAAAGGAGCAGCACTGCGTGAGCGTCTGGAAAACTTCCTAAAAAAAGCACAAAAGAAAGCAGGTTACGAAATGGTAGTGACTCCTCATATTGGGCAAAAAGAACTGTACGTTACTTCTGGACACTATGCTAAATATGGTGCTGATAGTTTTCAACCAATCCATACTCCTGCCGAAGGTGAAGAATTCCTTTTGAAACCGATGAACTGTCCTCACCATTGTGAAATTTATAATCATAGACCGTTTTCATACAAAGAATTACCTAAGCGCTATGCTGAATTTGGAACTGTCTACAGATATGAGCAAAGTGGTGAACTCCATGGTTTGACTCGTGTGAGGGGCTTTACGCAGGACGATGCACATATCTTCTGCACACCAGACCAATTGGATAAGGAGTTTAAAGATGTTATAGATTTAGTGCTGTATGTGTTTGGATCACTAGGGTTTGAAAACTTTAGAACCCAAGTGTCGGTAAGAGATCCTCAAACCCCTGAAAAATATATAGGTAGTCTTGAGAATTGGGATAAAGCTGAAAGCGCCATTTTAAGTGCAGCTAAGGATAAAGGTCTAGATTATGAAGTTGTTGAAGGTGAAGCTGCCTTTTATGGTCCTAAATTAGACTTCATGGTGAAAGATGCCCTCGGCAGAAATTGGCAATTAGGCACTATTCAAGTTGATTATAACTTGCCAGAACGTTTTGATTTGACTTATAAAGGTAGTGATAATGAACTTCACAGGCCTGTTATGATTCATCGTGCACCTTTTGGAAGTATGGAACGCTTTGTAGCTATTTTGTTAGAACACACAGGAGGAAATTTCCCATTATGGTTAATGCCAACACAGGTGATAATCTTATCTATTAGTGAGAAATATGAAAAATACAGTGAAAAAGTTTTAAATTTGCTAGAAAATCACGAAATTCGCGCCCTCGCTGATAATAGAAACGAAACTATTGGTAAGAAAATTCGCGAGGCAGAGATGCAGAAAATCCCCTATATGATTATTGTTGGGGAAAATGAAGAGGTTGAAAATAAAATTAGTGTACGACAACATGGCGGAGAGGATTTAGGCATGATTAGTGTAGAAGAATTCTCGAAGATTGTTGAAAGTGAAATTAACAAGACCTTGAAAACATTCAAATAAAATAAGTTTAATTAAAATATATAAGCCATAGCAATACGTAGAACAAGAGGTAGTTTCCGAAGAACAGAAAAAGAGGAGCAACATAAAATTAATTCCAAGATTAGAGCAGAAAAGGTTAGACTTGTCGGCGAAAATGTTGAAACTGGTATTTATACCACAAAAGAAGCAATGGCCATGGCCGAAGAGCAAGGTGTGGACCTTGTTGAAATTTCCCCGAAAGCTGATCCACCAGTTTGTAAGGTTATGGATTATAAAAAGTTTCTTTACGAACAAAAGAAACGGGACAAAGCCTTAAAGGCAAAAGCAACGAAAGTGGTTGTTAAAGAAATTCGTTTTGGTCCTCAAACTGATGATCATGATTACGAATTTAAAAAGAAACATGCTGAAAAGTTCTTAAAAGATGGTGCCAAATTAAAAGCATTCGTATTTTTTAAAGGACGTTCCATTGTTTTTAAGGAGCAAGGTCAAATACTTTTATTAAAACTGGCCCAAGACCTGGAAGAATATGGGAAGGTGGAGCAAATGCCACGATTAGAAGGCAAGCGTATGACGATGTTCATCGCGCCAAAAAAAGGAAAATAAAGGCACAATCATTTATAAGAATTGTGTTTTAAAGATAATAAGCGAAACGTAAAATAAAAATTAGGAGAAATGCCGAAAATGAAAACAAAATCTAGTGCTAAGAAACGTTTTAAACTTACTGGCACTGGTAAGATCAAAAGAAAACACGCTTTTAAAAGTCATATCTTGACTAAAAAATCTAAAAAGCGTAAACTCGCTCTGACTCATGACACTTTGGTGCATAAAGCAGATGAGAACAATGTTAAAATCATGTTACGTTTAAAGTAACATCGTTTTAAAACGGTTAAAAACAAATTATAAACCCTGGAGTTAGGCCTGAAATAATTTAAGATTTACGATTGTAGATTTACGATTTCAAAAAAAAGAGTCGATTATCGACCGCCTACTACAAAAAAACAATTAAGAAATGCCAAGATCAGTAAATTCAGTAGCAAAGAGAGCCAGAAGAAAAAAGGTTCTTAAGCAAGCAAAAGGTTACTTTGGAAGACGTAAAAACGTTTGGACAGTAGCAAAAAATGCGGTTGACAAAGCGATGTTATATTCGTATAGAGACCGTAGAGTTAAAAAGAGAAATTTCCGTTCATTATGGATTACGCGTATCAACGCAGCGGCCAGAATACATGGGATGTCGTATTCAAGATTTATGGGAGGTGTCAAAGCTAACAATATCGAATTGAACCGTAAGGTTCTTGCAGATTTAGCAATGAACCACCCAGAAGCTTTTGAAGCGATCGCTAAAAAAGTAAAAAAATAGGCGTTTCGCCAAAATAATAATCACATTTCGCTTAGAGAAATCCGATTCTTCACTGAATCGGATTTTTTGTTTAAAACAGTTCCAGAAAACATCTAGCTCGAGAACAACTTAGATAACAGTTAATTTTTATATCAAATAGACTAATTGGCTGAAGTAGATTTTCATATTTTGAGATGTAATTGTTTTTTTAGAGTGAAGATCTCAAAATCAATGAAAACCAATATGAAAAAAATAGCCCTTATCATCCTCGTATTAATTTATTCATCTTCTAATGCACAAAGCAATTCACCTTACGAATGGAAATGGACCAGAGATGGTATCTGGACTGGTGCTGCTTTTGGTACGAGTGCTTATGGCTTGTTACTTATACAAAACAAAGAAGATATTACCGAAGCGGAAGTAAATGCTTTAGATCTAAATGACATCAATTTTGCAGATCGTTGGGTTGCTGGCAACAGTTCAGAAGACGCCAATAAGTTTAGTGATATACCCTTTGGAGCTTCCTTTGTTCTTCCATTTGCTCTATTGTTCAATGACGATATAAACGATCACACAGGTCAATTCATTGGAATGTATCTTCAAAGTTTGTCAACAACTTCCGCTCTTTATTCAGTGACCGCTGGATTGGTCAACAGGTCGAGACCTTACGTATATGATGAAAATAATAATATAGGAAGACGTACTAGTAAAAATGGTCAACGATCATTTTATTCAGGTCATGTTGCGGCATCAGCAACAGCCACTTTCTTTGCCGCAAAAGTGTATTGTGACTATAATCCTGACGCTACTGGTAAAGGATATATCTGGGCTGCCGCTGCCGCTATTCCAGCCACGGTAGGTTATTTTAGATTGCAAGCCGGCCAACATTTTTTGACTGATATTTTATTGGGCTACGGTCTTGGTGCCGCATGTGGAATCTTAATTCCAGAAATGCACAAAATCAATAATTCTTCGTTAGATGTTATTCCCGTTAGTGGTCGAAATTTGATAGGGGAAGATTATACTGGTTTAGCTCTAAGATATTCGTTTTAAATGTATTGGCATCAATACGTTTTACGAACCGCATAAATTTTATATTCTTTTATTTTTCCCTTAAGAATCACGTTATCGATAAGTTCTGATTTATAAAATCGTGTGAATTCCAGTATGTCTAATAACTCTTCAGACATAAGTAGAGACTCATTATAATCATTACATTGCTGTTGTATTCTGGCCGTCGTATTGATAACGTCACCGTGATATGCCAAATCCTTCTTAACTGTGCCTACTTCTGCGATCACGATTTCACCTGCATGAATGCCCGCTTTAAATTCAGGAACCAAGTCGTACTTTTTACTATAATATTTAGAATGTCTTCGTAAGTTCTTCTCAAAATCAAAAAAAAGATTGATACAGTCTGCTCGATTCATTCCCTTTGTGAGTTTCCAACTTAATACGGCTTCGTCACCAACATACTGATATATTTCTGCATTGTGTTTTTTCACAATTCTATTGAGATAAAAAAAACAATCCTGGATTAGATTACTATATTTAATATTCCCGAGTTTTTCGGCGTGTGTAGTTGAGGACTTTAAATCTAAAAACATAAATATGCGGTATACTTCTCTTGGTTTGCGATAATTCCCAAATAGCATATTAACAATAACTCCCTTACCAAATTTATCATTTGCCAATTGGAAGAAGGAAAATATTAAAGAACAAATTATAAAATAGGCCGTAACCAACCAAAATATCCTATTGGTTATCCACCAACCTCTCTGGTTGGGGAAATCAACATTGATATAATCTTCTGCCAAAAAGGCTATGAAAGTGAGTGAAAAGATTAAGAATAGTAAATAAATGATCGATTTGAATAAGATGATAAATCCTAAATGCAATGCTTTAGATAAGAATTTGTCAAATAAGAATTCGATAATGGTGAAGACCAATGCTACCATTACACCCAATATCACTCCAAACCATAAATATTCCGATACCGAAATTGCTGTACTTAATTGAATTCTATTTACCTGCTCTTGGTGTCTCCCATAATATCTTATCAAGATAAAAAAACAAAATGCAAAAGACCAAAAAAGTGTCGAATAAAATAAGAGTCGGAAAAATTGTTTGATAGCGTATTTCAAAACGGATACATTATTTAGAGTCCTTATTTATCTCATCGATGGCTGTCTTGAATTCATTCCAGTTCACTAATTCGTCACCATTTTTATCATATCCTTCAATCAATTTATTGGTAACAAGACCTCTTATCAATCCACTAATTTCTGCTTTTTTAAGTAATTCTGAAATCTCCTTTTTCGATAGTTTTCCATCCTTATCGTTGTCGAAAAACGCAAAAGCTTCTTCTGGAGTTTTAAAACTATTGGAAATGAGAATTTGAATTTTATTTAGTATGATTTCTTTCGTTGCCATGCTATTGTTTTATTTAAATTTAAGAAATTATATTGAACATTTGGCTAAATAGTGATAGCAGAAACTCTATTTTTGATAAAAAGCAAACCCTCGTAATAGCTAGCACTATTATTTTTGAATAGGCTCGTACAACATATTCAATTAATTACTACGTCTTCTGATTTTTCTTTTTGGCGGCTGGAAACAGCACATTATTAAGAATCAATCGATAACCAGGAGACGTGGGATGTAGTTCAAGTTCTGTTTTTGGATCACCTACTTTATGTGTATAATCTTCAGGATCATGCCCTCCGTAAAAGGTGAAGAATCCTTTGCCTTTGATACCATGAATGTACTTGGCTTCGCCGTTACTTTTATTTTCCCCCAATACTAGCACATTGGATTTGATTTCTTCTCTTGTAAAAGATGTTGTCTGCCCCATAAAACCTTTGACTAATGCCGTATGATTTTGACACAACATCGTAGGAACAGGATCCCATTTAGCTGAAAAATCCATTAATGTGAAATAATCTAAAGTAGGCAATATGCGCCTTTTATTAGTCATATCGATGGATGAAAACTCATAAACATTCGGATTTCGCTCTAATAGAAAGTCCTTAAAAGCAAAAGTTTTGTTGTAATCAATCTCATTTTGATAATTGGGATCGCTTGCATCACCATCGAACATAGGTTCACAAATGTCAACGCCTTCGGCAGAGAGAGCAATGTCGAAGCTATCTGTTGCACTGCACATGGCGAACATAAAACCACCTCCAATCACATAATTTCGGATTTTAAGTGCAACTGCTAATTTCTCTTCTGAAACTTTACTGTAGCCTAATTTGGTAGCTAGAGCTTCGGCCTCCTTTTTCTCTTCAATATACCAAGCTGCAGATTTATAGTTGCGATAGAATTTACCAAATTGTCCAGTAAAGTCCTCATGGTGTAAATGCAACCAGTCATATAACAACAGAGCGTCATTTAATACTTCTTCATCGTAAATAACGTCATATGGGATTTCGGCATATGTCAACACCATGGTGACAGCATCATCCCATGGTAAATTGCCTTTTGGCGAATAGACGGCGATTTTTGGTGCCTTTTCTAAAATTACAGCTTCCATATTTTGAGATGGACTGGCAATTAAATTGAGGATTTCTTCGGTTTTGGAATCAGAAAGCACTTCGTATGAAATACCTCGTATTTGACATTCACGTTGAATTGATTCAGAATCTGGCAACAAAAAGGAACCTCCCCGATAATTCAACAGCCAATTCACCTTCAGCTGCTTTTCCAAGGTCCAATAGGTGAGTCCATAAGCTTTTAAATGGTTTTTCTGACCCTCTGCATCCATAGGAATCAAGATGTAGGAAGCAAAAGAATGGACACTAATAGATAAGAAAAGTAATAATGTAAGAATCTTTTTCATAAACGAAAGATACTCAAAAATTATACCTCATTGAAATACTTTAAGGAATTATTAAGGTCAAATTACTTCTTCACGATCAATTCCTTTCCGGAAAGTAGACTTGCAATCACTCTTGTGTTCGGAAATTGCTCCAGAATTATTTTTATAAATACCGTAATTGGAATGGACATGATCATTCCTGGAATTCCCCAGATAAATCCCCAAAACATTAACATGACCAAAACCGTAATAATGTTTATTGAAAAAGATTTTCCCATGAAAATAGGTTCGAGAATTGCCCCGAAAATTACTTGTACCATGGTAATGGAAAGTATAAAAAAGAAGAGGGTGCCCATAAACTGAATTTCTACAAAAGCAAAAATAGCTAATGCAATTACCGAAATAAAAGAACCAATCATTTGCACAAAATTAATGATGAATGCAAAAAGTCCCCAAAATATTGGAAAACTCACATCAAAATAGACACAGGCTAACCCGATACCAATTCCCGTTCCTAAACTCACCAAAAATTTTACTTTTATAAATTTTATCAAGTCCTTTTCAACCTTACGAAAGGTCTTAACCGACGTGTGTTTTTGCTTCAGCAAAGTGGCATTCATTAATTTCTGAACATTAATGGATTCTGCAAGCCAGAGCACTGTAAAGAAGGCGGTAGTTAGCGCCATACTCAAAAAATTACCGACAAAACCAAAGGCGGAGCCTAGGCTGTCTTTATGTAAAACCTGTGAAAGGAAACTTCCTTCAGTACCTAATTCTACTCCTAAAAAGATCTCTAAAGATTGTTTGAGATTTCTAATTTTCTCTTCCGCTTGTACAAAAAAAGTACTCTCAGAAGACATGATTTGCTTACTCGACAGATGGATTAATTCTGCCGTCAGGGCCATCCCGAGTAGGATCAAAAGAATTACAATCGCAATACTTACAACTTTTGGAACACCTCGTTTACCTAACCATCGCATTAATGGTAAAAATAATAATGCAATAAACATAGAGAAAACCAAAGGAATGAAGATAAACGACAATAACTTTAGTAAATAGAAAATTACAGGAACTACGAGAACTAATAACAAGGTGTTAGTTGTACGAATTTTATCCATTGGACTCCATTTTATTATAATAGCCCGCAAAGATACTTTTAATCTTTAATTCTTTTCAAAAGAAAAAGTTAAGTTTTCAATTAAAACGGCACATCATTATCCTCATCGTCGTCCTGAACTGGAGGTCCAAAGGCGTCGCTTGGTGATGGGAAGCCTCCACTCTTAAAAGTATCATCATTCGCTGCAGCGTTCATCTTACTATGGAATTCGCCAAATGGTGTATCAAAATCATCTAGGTTATCAAACTTACCTAGATGCCCAATAAACTTTAATCGAATATTTTCCAAGCCTCCATTTCGGTGTTTTGCAACGATAAATTCCGCTTGACCTTCTGTTGGTGTGTGATCGTCATCATCCCATTCATCAATTTTGTAGTATTCTGGACGATAGATGAATGATACGATATCAGCATCTTGCTCAATAGCTCCAGATTCACGGAGGTCAGAAAGCAATGGTCGTTTGCTTCCGCCACGAGTTTCTACAGCACGCGATAACTGGGATAGTGCAATTACTGGAATACTTAATTCTTTAGCCAATGCTTTAAGATTACGAGAAATAGTGGAGATTTCCTGTTCACGATTTCCAAATCCCTTTTGGCTACCTCCGGCTGTCATTAATTGCAGATAATCAATCACAAGCAATTTGATACCATATTGTGAGGACAAACGACGTGCTTTTGCACGAAGGTCAAAAATAGAGAGTGACGGTGTGTCATCTATAAACAAAGGTGCTTTTTCTAATGTTTTTACTTTTACATTGAGCTGCTCCCATTCGTGTTTTTCTAGTTTTCCCGTACGCAGTTTTTCAGAAGACAGGCCTGTTTCACTTGAAATCAAACGTGTGATCAACTGAACCGATGACATCTCCAAAGAGAAAAATGCCACTGGAATATTTTGGTTCACAGCAATATTTCGAGCCATGGACAAAGTTAAAGCCGTTTTACCCATACCAGGACGTGCAGCGACGATGATCAAATCACTTTCTTGCCAACCAGAAGTAAGTCTATCCAACTTGGTAAAACCTGATGGAATACCACTCAATCCTGCTTTGTTTGAAATGTCCTCAATTTTTTTCTTTGCTTGAATTACCAAACTTTGAGCTGTTTCGGTTGATTTCTTGATATTGCCTTGCGTTACTTCGTAAAGTTTAGCTTCCGCAGTATCCAACAAATCAAAAACATCTCGTGTTTCATCATAGGCATCTTCGATAATCTCACTCGAAATTTTAATCAGACTTCGCTGAATGAATTTTTGAAGAATGATACGAGCATGGAACTCAATATGAGCCGAAGAAGACACTCTTTGGGTCAATGAAATGAGGTAAAAATCACCTCCAACCAATTCCAGTTTTGCATCCTTCTTCAATTGACTTGAAACGGTTAATAAGTCAACGGGTTCACTGTTTTCAAATAATTTGAAAATAGCCTCAAAGATATGTTTGTGTGCGTCTTTATAAAATGCATCAGGGCTCAAAATATCAATGACTTCATCGACACCTTTTTTGTCAATCATCATCGCTCCAAGCACAACTTCTTCTAAATCAATAGCTTGTGGTGGTATTTTTCCTTTTTCCAAGCTTATTATTGTGCTCTTATCGACTTTATAGCCTTGTATTGGGTTGGGTTGTTTCATAACAGCGAAAGTAAATAAATTGTTAAGAAGATAATCATTTTATATGACTTCAATCTTAACAGGTCATCAACAATTTAACTGTTAATAACTAAATAATATTGTTAATAGCCATAAAAAAAACCGAAGCAGTACGCTTCAGTTTTATTTTCTAATCCGATATGTAAGATTTAACCTTTAAAAACACCCATATCAGCATATTTGTCCATTCGATTCTTCACTAAAACTTTTGGTGATAAGTTTTTTAGTTCCTCATAAGACTTCACAATCGCATCACGGACTGCAACAAATGTTGCCTCTCTATCAGTATGTGCGCCACCAAGAGGTTCCTTGATGATATCATCAACTAAATGTAGTTTTTTCATATCTGGAGCCGTTAATTTTAGAGCTTCCGCAGCTTGTTCTTTATACTCCCAACTTCTCCATAAAATTGAGGAACAGGATTCAGGAGAAATAACTGAATACCATGTGTTTTCGAGCATCAAAACTTTATCTCCCACTCCAATTCCAAGCGCACCACCAGATGCTCCTTCACCTATAATTACACAGATAATAGGCACCTTGAGTCGTGTCATCTCCAGAATGTTTCTAGCAATCGCTTCACCTTGGCCGCGTTCTTCAGCTTCCAAACCTGGATATGCTCCTGGCGTATCAATCAAGGTTACAACAGGAATATTGAATTTTTCGGCAGATTTCATTAAACGGAGTGCTTTACGATATCCTTCTGGATTGGACATTCCGAAATTTCTGTATTGTCTGGTCTTAGTGTTATAACCCTTCTGCTGGCCAATAAGCATATAAGATTGATCACCAATTTTGCCTAAACCTCCGACCATTGCTTTATCGTCCTTTACATTTCTGTCACCATGGAGTTCTAAAAACGTATCACCGCAAAGTGCTCTGATATGATCCATAGTATAGGGCCTGTTTGGATGGCGAGATAATTGTACTCGCTGCCATGCGGTCAAATTTTTATAGATGCTTTTTTTGGTAGCAATCAGCTTCTTTTCTATCTGCTTACAAGTTTCAGTGACATCAACATCGCTCTCTTCACCTATGACCTGGCATTTTTCAAGTTGTTCCTCTAATTCTTTAATGGGAAGCTCAAATTCTAAATACTCCATAGAAATTTAAGTTTAATAATAAGTTAGTCCACAAAGATAAAAATTTAATCGGCTTTCGTCGGCTTGGTGGTTTTCTTTTTGAACAATTTCGAATTCTTTATAATGCCATCCGTCAACACCGTGAGTAGCACTAAAATAGCACCATAATAAAACTGTGGACTCATGGTTTCAGTCTCTGGAAAAAGAATCAATGCCAAAGCAATTCCATAAATTGGTTCTAAATTATAGGAAAGTACTACTGTATAAGGACTAATAAACTTCATGACTTTTACTGCTCCTATAAACGCATAAGCTGTACAAATAGAAGCTAAAATGAATAAAAATATCCAGTCTAAAGTAGACAGAATGAAAAATTCTTTTGAAAACCCTCCTTTAAAAATTAAAATAAACAAAGTGATAAACACAACACCACTGATGAATTCATAAAAAGAGATGACCGTGGCACTATATTTCTCAGTGAATTTACCATTCATCACAGCAAATAGTGAAGAAAACAAGGCTGAAGAGATGCCTAATAGAATTCCGTTGATATATTTAATTTCACTTTGGGTAATTAGAACTACACCGATCACCACAATAATTCCAAACAAAATTTCGAACCAAATAATTCGTCTTTTATAAATCAACGGCTCAATAAAAGAGGCAAAAAATGCACCAGTTGAAAACATGGCCAGTGTGATAGAAATATTTGACTGCTTAATCGCTTCAAAAAAAGTGATCCAATGCAGTGCAATGATCACTCCCGCAGCAAAAAATCTTACCATTGTTCGTTTATCCACTGTAACTTTTAAACGGATTATTTTGATGTAAATGAATATTAAAATCCCAGCAATGAGCATTCTATACCAAACAAGTGGAATGGAACCGATAGAAATCAATTCGCCCAAGATGGCAGTAAAACCAGCGATAAATACTAAAAAATGAAGATGTAGATAATTTTTTAGTTTAGCGTTTTGCATTGTAGAGCATGTAAATGGCTAAAATACCGAAAACAACATTAGGAAACCATACCGCAACTAATGGCGGAAAATCTGACTGCTCGGCCATCACTCCAAAAACCTTGTCAAAAAACACATACACCATAGCAATTGCAATACCAATTGCCAGATTCACACCCATACCTCCTCTTCTTTTGACAGAGGATACGGCAACTGCAATAATGGTAAGAATAAAAACCGAAACTGGTAAGCTCCATTTCTTATATTTAACGACTTCATATCTGCCAATATTGGAAGAACCTCTCGCCTTTTCCTTCTTTATAAAATTATTCAATTCACTATACGGAAGGGTTTCTGCAATGTACTCCACAGGCGTTAAATCTTCCATCTCAAATGAAAATAGGGTGTCTTTTCTCCTCGTGGTCTCGATGACATCTTCATTTTCACCAATAATCCTTTTGACATAATTGAACAATCGATAAGAACTATCTTTTTCTGAATAAGTAATGGTAGTGGCAAATAGTTTGTATTTTAATTTATTTCCTTCAAAATGTTCGTATGTAAAGTTATAGCCTGTCTTTTGTTTTGTGTCAAAATTACTCACATAGATATAATCATTGTCATTTATCTGTCTAAAGATATTTTGTGTTTGCATTTCTGCTCCACGATTTTTCAGGTTCTTGAAAATGAATTGATTATATCCTCGACTTGCTTTTGGGGCTAAATATAATCCTAGAATTAATGCAAAAATTGAAACCACAGTTGCACCTATCATATAAGGTCTCATAAATCTAAAGTAAGAAACTCCTGAACTCAAGAAAGCGACAATCTCGGTATTATTAGCTAGTTTTGAAGTGAACCAAATGACAGATAGAAACAAAAACAAGGGAAACAATAGATTAGCAAAATAAATGGTAAAGTTCAAATAGTACATCGCAACTTCTCCAAACGGCACTTCGTTTTCAAGTATTTTACCAATTTTTTCAGCAAGATTTACTGTTATTCCAATAGGAATGAACAACAATAACATCATTAAAAATGTAAAGAGATATCGTTTAAGTATGTACCAATCAAGAATTTTCAATTTGCTTTTGCTTTTTTTAAAACTACAATCTTTTGTCCATTTGTTTGACCATCATATCTTTCCAAGTCCTAAAATCGCCATCTAAAATATGTTTTCTTGCTTCTCTTACCAGCCACAAATAAAATCCAAGGTTATGTATGGTTGCAATTTGTGCGGCCAGCCTTTCATTCACTGTAAATAAATGACGAAGGTAGGCTTTAGAATAATCTGTATCGACAAATGTCATGTCCATTTCATCCACTGGTGAAAAATCAGTCTCCCACTTTTTATTCTTTATATTTATGGTGCCATGAGCCGTAAAGAGCATCCCATTCCGTGCATTACGTGTAGGCATCACGCAATCAAACATATCAATCCCTAACGCTATATTTTCGAGAATATTGATTGGTGTTCCAACTCCCATCAGATAACGTGGTTTATCTTCTGGTAAAATTGCTGTTACCACTTCGGTCATGGCATACATTTCCTCTGCAGGTTCGCCTACGGATAGACCACCAATCGCGTTGCCTTCTGCGCCAACATTGGCTATATATTCAGCAGATTGTTGACGTAAATCTTTATACGTACTCCCTTGAACAATCGGAAAAAACGATTGACTAAATCCGTATTTAAAGGGTAATGTTTCTAGGTGATTCATACACCGATCAAGCCATCGATGGGTCATATGCATGCTTCGCTGCGCGTAACGGTAATCACATGGATATGGTGTGCACTCATCAAAAGCCATGATAATATCAGCTCCAATGGTTCGTTGAATCTCCATCACATTTTCTGGTGTAAACACATGATAACTCCCATCAATATGGGATTTAAATTTTACGCCTTCCTCTTTAATCTTTCGATTTGCAGACAATGAATACACTTGGTAACCTCCCGAATCCGTCAAAATATTTCGATCCCAATTCATAAATTTATGAAGTCCTCCTGCCTGTTCTAATATTGACGTTTGTGGACGCAAATATAAATGGTACGTATTCCCTAAAATAATATCGGGATTGATATCCTCCTTTAATTCTCGTTGGTGAACACCTTTCACAGATGCTACTGTCCCAACAGGCATGAAAATGGGTGTTTCTATGACGCCATGATCAGTTGTGATAGTGCCTGCTCTGGCTTTACTTTGTGAATCTTTTGCTAATAAATCGAATTTCATGTGCGCAAACCTACGTAATTTTTTTATTTTTAATTTTTTCGAAAGCCTTTTAAGTAGGTTCACGACGACCTTTGTTCAAAAATAGAGAAGTCGGCGCAAAGATAAATAACTCCTCTCCTTTGTGTCTTAATAAAATCAAAATTGTTAGCAAAAGTGATGAATTCGTTAATAAGTGCGAGTAAGGTCCTTTTGTTTAAGGGTTTTAAAACTTTATTTTTGCAATTGAAAAAACTAACAATTACAGCATGTCAGACATAAAGCATTTAGAAGATTTAGTCACACAAGTAAGACGCGATATTTTGCGTATGGTTCATAAGGTTAATTCTGGTCACCCTGGAGGTTCTCTTGGATGTACTGAGTTTTTTGTGGTTTTATACCAAGAAATCATGGACAGAAAAAATGAATTCCATATGGATGGTATAGGAGAAGATCTGTTCTTCTTAAGCAATGGCCATATTTCACCTGTTTTCTATAGTGTTCTTGCGAGATCAGGTTATTTTTCTGTAGATGAATTGAATACATTTAGGTTGATTGATTCACGTTTGCAAGGGCATCCAACAACCCATGAGGGATTGCCTGGCATAAGAATCGCTTCAGGTTCTTTGGGACAAGGTATGTCAGTTGCGCTTGGTGCTGCGCAAGCTAAAAAATTAAATAATGATAATCATTTGATTTATAGCTTGCATGGCGATGGGGAATTGCAAGAAGGTCAGAATTGGGAAGCAATCATGTATGCCGCGGGAAACAATGTAGATAATATTATCTCAACTATTGACGTAAATGGGCAGCAAATTGATGGTCCAACCGACGTTGTGCTGCCAATGGGAAGTCTTAAAGTAAAATTTGAGGCTTTTGGATGGACAGTTGTTGAAATTACTCAAGGTAATAATTTGGAAGAAGTCATAAAAGGTATGGCAGTCGCAAAATCCAAAACAGGAAAAGGAAAGCCTGTTTGTGTGCTTTTAAAAACTGTCATGGGCAATGGTGTTGATTTTATGATGCACACACACGCTTGGCACGGAAAGGCACCGAATGATGAGCAATTGGCGATTGGCTTAGCGCAGAATGCAGAAACCTTAGGGGATTATTAATTTTTTTGATTTACGAATTACGAATTTAGATTTATGAAAACATATACAAACACAGGTAACAAAGATACAAGATCGGGTTTTGGTGCAGGATTAACGGAATTGGGGAAAACCAATGAAAATGTTGTGGCCCTTTGTGCAGACTTAATTGGATCATTAAAAATGGACGATTTCAAAAAGAATCATCCTGATCGTTTTTTTCAAGTTGGCATTGCAGAAGCCAATATGATCGGTATGGCTGCGGGTTTGACCATTGGAGGCAAGATTCCATTTACTGGAACATTTGCCAATTTCTCAACTGGACGAGTCTATGACCAAATTCGTCAAAGCGTTGCCTATTCTGATAAGAATGTAAAAATTTGTGCATCTCACGCTGGTTTAACACTAGGTGAAGATGGTGCAACACATCAAATCCTGGAAGATATTGGTCTGATGAAAATGTTGCCAGGAATGACAGTGATCAACACTTGTGATTACAATCAGACAAAAGCTGCAACCATTGCAATTGCTGATCACCTTGGACCTGTATATCTCCGATTCGGAAGACCTTCAGTGCCAAATTTTACTCCCGAAAATCAAACATTTGAAATCGGTAAAGCCATTCAACTAACCGAAGGTAGTGATGTGACTATCGTTGCAACAGGACATTTAGTTTGGGAAGCATTGGAAGCTGCCAAATCTCTAAAGGAAGTAGGTGTTTCTGCTGAAGTCATCAATATCCA
>JAGXIE010000162.1 GCA_024635765.1 Flavobacteriaceae bacterium
ATCAGAGATGCCATAAAGGAAAAGGAGCCCCAACACGTAAGTCGGGCACTGGACTATTGTTTTGAGCATAATATCTGCAGGGCTACAGATTTCAAAAGCATTTTAAACCTGCCAAAACAACAAGAAGCGCCCCAGGCTAAACAATAGTAAAAGAATGAATTAAATACCCTGATACATTCTAACTCAAGGTTTATATCAAGGGTATTAATTCAAATATTAGCATATATATAAGCTATCTAACTATTTCAACTTTTAAACTACTTAGAAATTAAAATAGTTTGAATACACTTTCTTATTATAATGTCACCGTTTTTTTTAGTTTTCCAGCCTTTAATGCAGCGGTAAGAATTTTGTGTTGTATTAAAGTTTCTTCTGGTCTGATACAACCATAAATAGGTAAATCTTTGCTAGGATTAGCTGCTTCTTCAACAAATGAAGCCCACATTTGTAATATCGCATCTGTAAATCCAAATTCAAAAATACCACCTGTAATAGTTTCATGTGCAGAAGAGTAACCAAGGTCTTCTCTTCTCCATTCCTGAACTCCACCAGTTATATAATGCATTGTTTCTAAAGTTTTAGGAGTTTTTGTGCTAAAACGGGCACTAAATTCTGTTCCTAAAATTTCGATATACCAAGTGTTTGTTTCTCCAGGAGCAATACGATATGTTTTAATATTCATTGGGAAAGAATACCCATCTTGTGGGTGATCAACTTCGGAAGTAATTGACGCATTATCCCAAGTTTCACATGGAACAACACCACCTTTTCCATCCGGTCTTTCTGTTACAATATTAGATAATGAAGCAGAAATATTTTTTGGAATCCATCCATGACGAATAGGAATATGCAAACCATGCATACCAAGATCTCCCATACATCCATATTCACCATTTACGTTTATCATTCTTTTCCAGTTAATTGCTTTGTCAGTATTTAAATCTGACGAATGCATAAAACCAGCATTCACAGAAATAATTTGACCCCAAGGATTTTTTTGAATAAACTCTTGGATTGCTATCGCTCCAGGGAAATATGGGAATTCAGATGAACATCTTACGAACACTTCAGGATTTTCATTAATTGCTACCATAATTTTCTCATTAGCAGCTAAATCAATTCCGAAAGGTTTCTCACCCATTAAATGCTTTCCAGCCTTTATAATATTAAGGTATAGATCTGCATGTAATATATGTGGTACTGCACAATAGATAGCATCAATTTCATCACTAGCAAGCAATTCTTTATAATCTTTTGTCACTACTGTTATTGAATCAAAATTATCAGTATACCATCCAAATAAGTCTTCGTTTACATCACAAATCCCTGTAATTTCAGGTTGAACAGTGGTATTTAATAGTGCAGACCAACGAGAACTTGCTACTGCAAATTCACGCCCCATTAATCCACAACCAATAATACCAAACTTCATTTTTTTCTTGTTATTTGCCATTTTAATTAGTTTTATGGTTAATTAAGCATGTAAAATTGCCATTGCTTGTTCAGGAGTTGCTCCTTGATGAACGATAGCCATTAATGCTTTAGTCATTCCAGATGGATTTTCATGCTGAATAATGTTACGACCGTAAACAATACCTTTAGCTCCTTGTTTCATTAGATCATAAGTTCTTTTTAATATTTCTAGCTCTGGGGCTTTACCACCTCCACGAGGAAGAACAGGACGACCAGCGATTTCGACAATTCTATGATATTCATCAATATTATCACATGGGTCTGCTTTAATTACATCCGCACCTAATTCACAAGCTTGACGAACTAATGGTAAAATTTTATCAATATCACCATCAACCATATATCCGCCTTTTTCAGCATTGTCGCGCATAACTAATGGCTCTACAATTAAAGGCATACCATACTTTTCACATTGTGGTTTTAATTTTGCAATATTTTGAACACATTGGTAATGTAAATCTGGTTGATTTGGCATACGTAACAAGTTTACTACAACTGCTGCAGCATCTAAACTAACTGCTTGTTCTACAGCATCTTCAATTAAATAACTATAAAGATATTCTGGTAAAACAGAAGGATAGATATTAGCAACGTCAGCTCTTAAAACTAGTGCAGGTTTGTTTCTTCCTGCGATTCTTTGTAAAATCTTAGCTTGACCAACAGATAATTGAATTGCATCGGGTTGTGCTTCTACGATGGTTTTAATTGCATCTTCCATGTTTTCAATTCCGTCAATAAAAGAACGTTCATTGAAAAAACCATGATCTATTGCTACATCTAAGCAATTTCCTGATTCACTAAAAAGACGGTTTAATCGATAATTTACCATAATTTAATTTTTTTTTGTTGTTTATTGTTTAATTTAATATTAATTCCATAATGTAGTACTCAAGAAGACTAAAAGACTATAATATTAATACGGAATTATCTCAAAATACCCCTACTAAAAATTGTGATTTTTAGTAAAAATGAGAATATTAGTTCATGCTCTTAAAATATAAATTTTCACAAATTAATAAGTGAAAAATATTGAGCTTATTTCTCTACAGAGAACTTATAATTAATCTTTTGGTTATAAGTTCTTTTTGGTTGTAAAATTGAAGATCGTAACCAATTGTTATTCGGTCCGTATGGATAACCTTGAGGTTCAAGGCATAAAGCTGTATGTTTTTTATATATAATATCAGATTTTCCAATCTCACCATTAAGAAAATTGCCCGTATATAAATGTAAGCAAGATTGAGTAGTAAAAACTTCCATTTTACGACCGCAATTGGGGTCTCTAATCATACCAGCATAGATTAAATCATTTTTACTACATCTATATAGTTCATAGTTAATATCAAAACCAGTAAATTTATTATACCGCATATTTTCTAATTGTGAACCAATTTTTATTTCTTTTCTAAAATCAATTGGAAGGTTATTAACATTAGCGATTTTGCCAATAGGTATTAAGTCATTGTTTGTTGGGAAAAATTGTTCAGCGTTTATTTGCATCATATGATTAAGTATATCACCATTTTCTGCTCCTGCAAGATTGAAATAACTATGGTGAGTCAAGTTTACCAGAGTTGCTTTATCGGAAGTAGCCAGATATTGTATGCCAAGAGTGTTATCTTTATTTAGTGTATATTTAACAATACACTCAAGATTACCGGGATAACCTTCTTCTCCATCTTTGCTTAAGTATCTTAATTTAACTCCAATTTCGTCTTGATTATTGATTTCTTCCCCTTCCCAAATTACTTTATTAAACCCTTTGATTCCTCCATGAAGGTGGTTCTTCCCAAAATTAGGCAAAGTGTTAATGGCAAGTTTATACGAACTACCATTTATAGAAAAACATGCGTTTTTTGTTCTACTTGCAACGCGCCCTATCGTTGCACCAAAATAACAAGAATCATTTTCGTAATCTTCTAAATTATTGTATCCTAAAGTTACATCCGAAATATTGCCATATCTGTCAGGAACTTTTATAGATCTAACAATTGCCCCAAATTCAATAATTTCAACTTCCATACCATTACCATTATTAAGTATGTAGGCATGAATAGGCTTACACCCATCAATAAAACCAAACACCTTTTTTATAATCATCATAGTAAACTCCTAATACTTAAAAACTTCTTCGTTTTTATCAATACAACCAAAAGTTTGAATAATCGCATTTTTATTTAATACAGTTAGTGGTTCTTTAGCAGTATAATTCCTCATTCTGCATCCAAACATAGAAATAGTGGCTTTCCCATTTCCTTTAACTGTCATAAAATCATAAGAAACACCAAAGTTAGTTACCGCAGGATTGTTTCCTGAAAATGCCTCAACATTTGATAACGAAGTATGTCCTTTTCCTTCAATTATTATGGGATGAATATCCTGAATTGACGCCCCTGTATTAGCAACTATAGACCCTTGAGAAATTTGCCAATTTCTATTAAATGAATTATTCCCTTTTTTATGTATTCCAATTGTTACACAGTCAAAATTAAAATTAGTAAGTTGCCCATACGACTCACCTCCAAGGTAAATCCCTCCATAAGTTCCAAAAGTAAATACATCTACTAATTGAGCATTGTCTGTATGTTCTATTGAATAAGCGAACGTTTTTTTAGCTATAACTGCATCAATAATTTCTTTAGAATTATCTCCTGCAAATTCTCTTCTAATAGCAGGGTTTACATGGCAATGTAATATTCTTGGTATATCATAACAATAATCTATACGAATAAATATACCACTTAATGGGTAACCATAGCAATGTTCAACCGTTAGCAATTCACTTATAACACCTTTTGAAGCTGCAAAATCTATAGTTAAATACTCTCCATAAAAAGTAAGATTATTTAATGATACTCCAAGAGTATTACCTTCCTTTGAAAGTTTGATTGTTGCTGGATATTCAATTATTTTAGAAGGATCATTTGTGGTTTGCTCTGAATACCAAAATTGAATTCCCTTAATTTGGGTTGCAGATTCTACGGTAATAAAAACATTGTCTTTATCTGTAATTTTAAAAACACTACCTACAGGTTGTGGTTTTGTAGGATGCTTAGTCCCTCTAGGTGTTGCTGCATTTGCACCAACTAGAGATACATTTCTTTTTAGAATAATACCACCATTTATATGGTATGGTTCCTCAGTTGGTTCAACATATAATGTACCTCCTTTTTTAGAAAGGCCGTCTATAGCTTTTTGTAAGTTGATTGTATTTAATTCAGGCGAATTTGAAGGTTTTACTCCAAATTCCACAATACTTTGACCGTTAATTAACCCTATAAATAGAATTGATAAAATTAAAGAGATTTCAGTTTTTTTCATAATAAAAAGCTAAGGTTAGTAGTGTTAGTTGTTGTTTACGGCTCGTTTATTAATGTCACGGCTTCTGAAACTATTTTCATCCAATCATTGTATTTAATTGTATGAATACCATCTCAAAAATTTAGTAATGTTTTTTATTTTATTAAAAAGTTTCTCTGACTGTTGATTTTATTAGGCATGTTTTACAATAACGAGTTTGTAAAAATCTATTGCTCCAGCTGCTGAGATTACTTTAGTTACTCCACTTAATTGAAACTTAATATTTGATTTTAAGTTGTGTTTTATTTTTGCTGTTTAAAACAAAAATGCCAACTTATTTAGATATGAATTTGAAATAAACTGACATTAATTAATAATTTTAATAGATTACTATTATTTATTAATTATCTCTTTTAGGTAATCATAATGCCAAGAAGTACTTCCGTCAGGTCTTTTTAACCAAAACCCCCTTACATGATTATTTGAAGTTACAGGAATAGCTAGCCCAGCATTAGCCAGTTCATTGTCATATATTTGCCAATAAATAATATATGGACAAGACTCTGCTATGGCAGCAGTAACAGTATTCTTCATAACTGCTTCTATTTGAGCTGTAGAATAAGAGTTTTCGGGAACACCGTATTCTCCAATATAAACATTATCATTGCCAAAAACCGGACTGTCTGGCATCATAGTTTTTATATATTTTAAAGCATTGGTAAATATTTGTGTGTTGCCTTCTGCCGCTTTAATGCTAGAGTCCCAAGCCGAATAGGATACTAAATCTAGATTAGTATGAGGTAAGACTTCGTTGACTATATTAGGTTGTCCATTATTCATAGCGTTAACAACAATATTGATTTCAGCAGCATGATAAACAAAAACGTTTTGTGAGTTACTTTCATTCCTTGCCCTATTCACTCCATTTTGACGTGCGTTTAACCATTTGACCATATTGGCATGGATACTCGTTGAAGCAGGTATATTTGCATTGGTGTTACCTCGTGTATGCCAATCTCCTTCATGATTTTGTAGCACAAATGTCTTCCCTGTACCATTATATTTTTCAAGTAATGCTTTTGTAAATTCATAAAACTCATTCTCTTCTTGATCTATTTGAGCTTGCGTAATACCATCTCTCCAATAATAGATATTATTAGAATTAGCAAACGCAGCCACATTTAAAACAAAGGTTTTGAATGGTTTATCAAATAAATCCTTATAATGTGTTTGATCTAATCCTGTTACCAAAGATTCCGTGCCTGTCCAGCTTGAATTCCAAGGATACATAATATTTGGTGTTTCTAATCCATAATAATACCAGAGCTTGATCACTTCTGAATCCATACCTAAAAGAAAATCTGCACCTTCATTTAAACAATCTTGTGTTCCAAAAAAATATTTGGGTGTAGCAAGTGAAGCACCTATAACATTGGAATAAGAAGCAGAAGGTGGGTCAATAATAGATGGTGGGTCAATAATAGAATCATCTCCTCCAGACGAGGGCAAACAAGCTTGCATCCCACTTAATAATAACATCGCATAAAACACACTAATACTTTTTACTAAATTTCTTTTTTTCATTATTTCTTTATTTATTTTTTACTCCAACAATATTCTAATTGCAATTGTAATTGTTTTTTTATTTAGTTTCAAACTTTAGAAGTTCCGAATGCCTGATAGCATCTAAACGAATCAAAACTCCATCACGTGCTAAATAAAATCCATCAACATTAACTTTTTCACCAGAACTATAAAAAGTTAAAGTATAAGTTTTACTTTGATTGAAACCGAAACCACGTGTTTTAAAGAGATATTCATCAGAGTCTACTCCGCCAATTTTTGCCTATACATAATTAAGATCTGATAATAGGTGTAATAGGAAAAACAAATGACTTTATGTTTCATTTGTGTCTTTATCTATAAAGCTATATTTATAATACGAGGAAAATAAAAAAAACCCCTATTATAATACTCATTTTGTGCGATCATTTTAAATTTATCTGTTTAATCGCTTGTTTACAAGTACGACACATTTTGTCGTGGTCATGTAATAGTTTTGGGATATTAAAATTCAAAGCTATGAAAATATTAGAATTTGTGAGTAAATTTTCTGATGAACAAAGTTGTAAAGAGTATTTCAGGGATATTCGGATGAAAGAAGGTGTGGTTTGTAAAAAATGTGGGTGTAAAAAGCATTATTGGTTGCTTTCAAAATGGCAATTTCAGTGCTCGAAATGTAATTTCCGGACAACTTTAAAGAGTGGAACCGTAATGGAGAATTCGCGTTTGCCTTTTCGAACCTGGTCTCTTGTAATGCTCTTTATGACCACCACCAAGAAAGGGATTTCTGCTTGTGAATTGCAACGACAGATAGGCCATAAAAGATATATGACCGTTTGGTCTGTAATGCATCGATTACGAATAGTTATGGGTAAACGGGATGACTTATACCAGCTCTCAGATATGATTGAATTTGATGAGGGATATTTTGAAAAACAAGTGCCGGAACACACTAAATCGAACTTGAAACGGGGCCGAGGTAGTGAACGACAGGTTAATGTGGCCGTAATGGCAGAGTCTACACCTCTTGAAAATTTAAAGTCTGGTAAAATATCAAATCATTGCCGGTTTTTTAAAATGAAAGTTCTCAAAAGCCATATGGCCACAGAGATAGAATCCTTAATCAAGGATTCCTTGGATTCAAAAGCTATTGTATTTTTTGATAAGAGTACAAGCTACTTTAATATTGAAAATTATGTAGAAGGTCATTTAGCTGTAAAATCAAATAAGCAAACAACGATTGTAATGCTGAAATGGGTACATATTGCTATTAGTAATGCAAAAAGAAACTTTTTAGGAGTCTATCATAAAATCAATGGAGAATATCTGCAAAACTATCTTGATGAATTTGTTTACAAGCTCAATAGAAGATATTTTAAGTCAATTTTTGAAAGGCTGGTGGTAGCAAGTGTTTATCCTTACTGGCAAACTAACGAGTAATCAATTAAATTTATATTGTAAGTTTATGAAAAAGGTCTTTATTTCTTAATTATTAACCTAGCGGTAATATATTCATAAATAAGTTGTATATCTGTCCTATGGAAAAAGAAGATTTTAGGACAGTTGATGATACGATTAGAAGTTCGTATCGAAAAAAGGCAATCGCCTTAATAAAGAAAGGCGTAAAAAAAGGAGAGGTTGCAAATTTGTTTGGCGTAAATAAAAATACCGTTTCCGACTGGTGGAAAAATTACGAAATAAGTGGTAATTCTGGTTATAAATCAAAGAAAAAGGGAGTAAAATCAGAGGATAAAAAACTTTTGAGCATTGCCCAAGAAAAAGCCATTCAATTGATGATTATAGACAAAATGCCAGACCAATTAAAATTGGATTATGGTTTATGGACTCGCAAAGCTGTTAAAGAGTTGGTTGAAAGAGAGTTTGGAGTAATTTTAGCCATAAATACAATGGGTGATTACTTGCGTAAATGGGGGTTTACACCACAGAAACCAAAGAAAAAGGCCTATGAGCAATGTCCAAAAAAAGTGCAAAAATGGTTAGACGAGGAATATCCTGCAATTCAAAAAAGAGCAAAACTGGAAGATGCAGAAATTCAATGGGCAGATGAAACTGGAGTTAGAAATAACTGTCAGCACGGGCGTTCTTACGCTCCAAAAGGCAAAACACCAACCAAGATGAGTATGTCAAAAAGGTTTTCAGTTAATATGATTTCAAGCTTTACAAATCAAGGGAAAGTGAAATTTATGATCTATTCTGAAAATATGAATTAAGACAGATTAATTATATTTTTAACGCAGTTGACAAAAGATAGTCCGAAAAAAATATTTCTTATTTTGGATAATTTAAGAGTTCATCACAATAAAATTGTAAAACAATGGGTTAAAGAAAATCAAGAAAAAATAGAACTTTTTTTCCTGCCAGCCTATTCGCTAGAAAAAATCCTGATGAATATTTGAATTGCGATTTAAAGCAAGGTTTGTCCAACAAACCAGCGCCTAAAAACCAAGAAAAACTAAAAGAAAATTTAGAAAAACATATGCAAATGTTAATGTTAACCCAAAATCCAGATAGAGTTCAAAAATATTTCAATCATAAAGCCATCCAATATGCAGCTTGATAATTATAGATATAATGCCGTCTAGTTAATAACGTGAATAATGTTTAAGCCGCCCATAAACATAATTGATTAGATTTTATAGGTGTTATTTTAAAGAAGGTTTTTTTAGGAAGAAACGATATGCAATCAAAACAGCAATAATATTGACTAAAAATCCTTTAATGGAGCGATGACTGGTATACTCTATTTTACAGATATTTTTAAGTTCGTCGTTTACAGATTCCACAAGAGCTCTCTTTCTTAAAAGAATAGCCTCCACATCGGAGAGATTCTGTTTTTCATGTTCTTTCTAACTTTAGTGATAAGTTATGCCATCTTGAAACAATAGTTCGGAAAAGCCCTTAGAAATGTATCCTTTATTTCCAAATAGCTTTCCAAAAATATCTTTGGTCAATTTAAATTGACCACCTGATTCCAATTTTAATTAGCGTTTAAAGGAAATTTCTTTTTTCATCGCATTTTACCTTAATTCTATCATCGCCATTTTTCAATATAATTTATATTGTTTGATAATTTTGCCAGTATCTCTAACGTCATGAAAGTTCACTAAATAAGCGTCTTTTGCAAAAGTCCAGCCAGAATAGGTTCTTGCCACAGATTCAATTACTTTTCTAGGCAATGCCACATCTTTAAACCTTTCAACCGTTCTTAAAATATTACCGTTCGCATCATAGAAGTAAGAATATATGCATCAGGAATATAAAATGATACTTCATAGGTGCTATACGGAATAAATACAGGAATTAGAGATTTTTGGACTTCCACTAAAAAACATAATTATACTATTTTTACGACCGATAAACTGTTATTGATTCCCTTTAAATAATTTTAACCCTATTGCTCATTGAATTTGTTCTTAATTATTTTAAGAGCCTTACTTATTTGATTTTCTACAGTTTTTATAGAAATATTTAGCTCTTCAGCAATTTCTTTGTATTTCATTCCATGCTCTTTACTTAAGAGAAAAACTTCTCTACATTTAGGAGACAATTTCTGAATTTCAGATAGTACTTGTATCTTTTTGTTATTTACAAAGGCATCATCTTTTTCAATAAAATAATCTAAAGCTACTTTTTTAACTTCATTAAAATAATCTAACTTCTTTTTGTTTTTTCTATAATAATCTACATATTGATGATAAGCTATTTTATAAATGTAATACTTAATAGACTTTTGAGGTTTAATATTACTTCTATTTTTCCAAATAATTAGCATTGTTTCTTGGACTATGTCCTCTGTCAATTCAAAGTCTTTAGTGAGAGTATTTATGTAGTTACATAGAGGAGAATAATAAGTATCGAAAAGAAAGTTAAATGCCCGTGGGTTACCCTTACGAATTTCTTTTAACAGATATTCATTATTATCTATAAATTTCTTCATAAGGTGTAAATTTTAGTACATGACAAAAAAAAATTTCATTAAAAAACCAATAAATATAGGTCTAAAAATTATGATAAAAAACTGATGTTCATCACATTAAAGAATTATAATCACATAATTTTTCTAATGATGAGCACCAGTCTAAAGCGTAAAGATGCAGCGTTAATTTCAGTTTTGCAAGGTTCATTTTAAGGGGGATCTCAATTTGGCTAGGGTCAAGCTCTTCAGTTTATTTATCACCGCCCTATGCAAAGTAAAGACAATTAATTATGATAGATTAGCCGCTGGATTCAATACAAAAGCCAATATAAGCATTTCATACAGAAGAATCTTGCGATTTATGGCGGATTTCGATTTGCCAATGAAAATTATTTCAACATTGATATTTAGTTTGTTGCTGGAAAAGACAAATTTAACATTGGTATTGGATAGAACCAATTGGAAGTTTGAATCGAAGTACATCAATATATTAATGTTAGGTGTTAGACTGGTTATGCCCCCTTGAAAAAAGAATATGATTTTACTCAAGTAAAAAGTGACAAAGGAAATTCGTCAAAAAAATTACATATAACAATACATCAAGTAAAATATTGGTTGAGAAGTATTTATACTTGGGTTCATAAAAGCCATATTCAAAAGTATTTAGACGAGTATAGATATAGAATTAATAGGTCAATTTATAAGGATAATATATTTGACCTATTAATAAATAGGATGATGAGTACTCAAAGTGTACGTTATCAAGATATTAAAATATATGCCTGTCCGTAACTTGTACCAATGACAATGAATTCTTAACTTTAAGAAATGAAATCTAAAAGTTAAAGTTATGAATTTAGGTGAATTTTTTAAACAATATCCAGATGAACAGTCTTGTATAGAGGGTTTCAAAACCA
>JAGXIE010000003.1 GCA_024635765.1 Flavobacteriaceae bacterium
AATCCAAATATCACCTTGATTTTCGAGGGTTGCTTTAGCAATCACTTTAACCTGTTCAATAGCGTTTTTCATATTTTCATGTGCGTCTGTCCAGTTGTCTCCAAATGCGAGTTGAAATAAATCATTAGGTGGGACATATAGCCCTTCCTGAATGCCATAAGCACCAGCAACTGCATGATAATTTATTTTTGAATATTTAATGTCAGACATTAATGTAGCTAAAGCCGCTGCAGTCTGGAGGTCATCTACATCAGTTTTACAATCAAAGTGTGCTAATAATAGATCTTTATCGATGTCGAAGTTTCCTGATTTTGGAGATCGCATATCCTGTGCAATGCTTTTAGAAGAAATGAAAATGGAAGCTATTGCAATAAAAATTAATGTCTTCGATTTCATTGTTTTATGTTTTAATAATTCCATATATAAATTCTTAAAAAGGTGTATATATCACCTTATTTGGTGAGTAAACACACCTCTGTCACGTTATAAGTGCAAGTACGTTAAAAAAAAGGAGATTTCAAATACGTAGAACTACGTATTGCTTTTATCGGTCAGTATCTATAATTTTTTTCGTGGCATTGCGAAGAAGCAATCTTACTGTTTTTTTGGTCTGTTTTTGAGGTTTTACTGGGGTTCAAGAGTTTTTTTGTAATTAACTTTCACAAGTTGGGAATAACTCATCCAAAGTTGGGAATGTGTTGTAGGAAGTTCACACCTCCAAAACAACACACCCCAATCCACTAATCCCTTTCATAGGATAAACCTCCTCACCAAACACCTCACAGAACAGTAGACCCAAAGCAACAATACCCGTATGCAGTGGCGCAACGACCGTTGCAGGCGTCAACGAAAAAGCATCAACCGCATCATGGCCAAGCAACACCGTATCCGAAGTTTGAAATGTATAAACCAAGGCTTCAAAATCAAAGTCAATGATAATCAGGCTTAACGTAACATGGGTACTGCCTTTGATAAAGGGAACGGCACTCAAATCCATAGGAGTGAAGCTCAACGTTTGCTGGTCCAGTCAAATTCCCCATGCGAAACAATAAAATCTAAAGCGTTGGTGGGCAAAAAAACAAAATTCTTGAGAAGATGTTTGCCTTTGACGGTCACGATCCCATTGGCAACCCGTCGGCTTCCACGCGCCGAAACCCCATCCAAATCCTTGAGTTGGGTAAACAACCGCATCAACCGCTGGTGCAAATCCTTGTTCTTCGGCGGATTGAAAACAGGCCGCAGCGAGCGCCGAAACTGTTTCAGTGCCTTGGAGGCAGCACCAAATTCAGTGGAGTTCTCCCGCACACGCACCATGCTGTCCTTGGTTTTGATGGCATCACCATTAAAACCGCCACCCGCCATCCGCACATAGCCTTTCCCTTCGTAACATAGAAATTTAAATCCCCCACAGTGCCCATAATGGTCATAATACCTTTTTGTTTTGCCATATAGTTTTATATTCTAAGGTTCCATAAGCCTTATACCTATAAAGCATATTGAAGGACACCAATGCATAGAGCCAAAGTATTGCATTTCAGTGAGATAAACAATAACTATAGCGTATGTATAGCGTATATATAGTGGATATAAAGCGGACATCATTCATGTCAAACCTACAAAAAAGCAATGGAGCATTGTGCCTAAACATATAGAAAAGGGTGGGAATCACTCAAGCAAAATGGAACTTATATTTTAGGATGTGAGGCCATGAATCAAAAAACCCAATACCGTAATGGTATTGGGTCCGTAATTGTAGCGAGAGGGGGGCACGATCCCCCGACCTCCGGGTTATGAATCCGACGCTCTAACCAGCTGAGCTACCTCGCCAAATTAAGGCTGCAAATATAAAAACAAAATACGGCTTCACAAATAATACCGGCTTAAATTATTTTTGCAAAATAAGTTTTTATACTAAACAAATAATTATATATTGAGCGTGCTAATAAAAAACACTTATGGACGACAAAGTTAAGTTTGAAATGGAGTTCCCAATCCACGCTTCACCACAACTATTATTTCAATATATTTCTACGCCTTCAGGCTTATCTGAATGGTTTGCAGACAATGTAAATTCGAGAGGTGAGGTATTCACATTTATATGGGATGGGAGTCAAGAAACGGCCAAGCTATTGAGTAAAAAAAGTGGCGAACGTATCCGTTTTAGATGGATGGCTGATGAGGAAGAAGGCGATTCCTATTATTTTGAGATAAGGATTCAAGTGGATGAAATTACAAAAGATGTATCTCTAATAGTTACAGATCATATTGATGAAGATGAGGTGGACGAAGCCAAAATGCTATGGGAAAATCAAATTTCTGATTTAAAACAGGTTTTAGGTTCGGCTTAGGCTCACACGCAATATAAATTATATCTTTGTCTCGATTTTAAAACTATCGAGACTTTTTTATGATAAATTTTAACGGAACACTACAACCTGATAGCGAAAATTCCATCTCAATTGAGAACCGAGGCTATAAATATGGTGATGCTCTTTTTGAAACCTTAAAAGTAGTTCATGGCAAAATCCTGTTTTGGGAAGATCATTATTTTAGACTGATGTCGTCCATGCGAATTCTCCGAATGGAAATTCCGATGAACTTTACAATGGAGTTTTTGGAGGCCGAAATCATAAAAACCATTGAAGCCAATCAATTGTCAAAGGCAACAGCTAGGGTTCGTTTCAATATACACAGAAAAGATGGAGGCAAGTATCTTCCAGAAACAAATACAATTGACTTCAATATCATAGCTGAAACTTTAAACACTGACTTTTATTCTTTGAACGAAAACGTATTTGTTGTTGACCTTTTTAAGGATTATTTTGTAGCTCCCGGATTGCTATCCACCATAAAGAGTAATAATAAATTAATTCACATTTTGGGAAACATCTACGCCAAAGAGAACAAATTCGATAATTGTTTGTTATTAAACACGAACAAGAATGTCATTGAAGGTCTTAACGGAAATCTATTTTTGGTAAATGATAACATCATAAAAACCCCACCAATTGAAGATGGTTGTTTGAAAGGAATCATGCGAAAACAGGTGATGGAAGTCATCACGGCTGTTGATGGATATGAACTTGTCGAGGCATCAATTTCACCATTTGAACTACAAAAAGCTGACGAATTGTTTCTAACGAATGTAATAGTTGGAATTCAGCCTATAACAGCCTACAGAAAGAAAGAGTACTCAAACAAGGTCTCTAAACTTATTTTAGATAAACTAAATATGAAAGTAAGACTTGGCTAGTTGTAACTTGGGTTTTCAGGGGCATTGGACCAAATTGAATAATCCCCACCAAGCTCAAGCATTTTTTCCTTCCAGAAAGCATCATCTTTCTTCTTGAAGATCGATTTTTTGTAGATATTTTTAGTGACCACCCAAGAATTGGTCAGAAGCTCTTTTTCTAATTGTTCAGGTTCCCATCCCGAATATCCCAAAAAGAATCGAATGTCAGACGCAGTAATTTTACCCATATTTATCAAGGATAAAGCGCTATCAAAATCACCGCCCCAATAGATACCTAATGAAATTTCAATACTTTCAGGAATCAAATCTGGTACTTTGTGGATGAAATACAAATTGTCTTGCTCTACAGGGCCACCATTATAAACCTTGAATTTTGAATTTGTGTTAGGCACTAAATCCATCAAAGTATATTCCAAAGGCTTATTTAAAATGAATCCGATTGAGCCTTCAGCATTATAATCAGCTAATAAAATCACTGAACGATTGAAGGAGCTATCGCCAATTATTGAAGGTTCTGCAAAAAGTAAATGTCCTTTTTTGGGTTTAATTGTAATCATAAAAGAATGATTTTGAAATAAATCTAAAAAAATTTTATCAAATAACCAATAAATTGTTGATCAACCTATGATGAGAGTAAAATAAAAAAAGCCTGCTTTTTTGAAGCAGGCCTTAAAATTGTCTCAAAAACTATGTTAGTTTACAGCTTTTGCTAAATCTGAACCCGCTTTAAACTTTACTACGTTTTTAGCTTTGATTTTTATTGTTTTACCAGTTTGAGGATTTCTTCCTTCTCTTGCAGATCTTTTAGATACTGACCAAGAACCGAATCCTACTAAAGATACTCTATTTCCTTTTTGTAATGCACCTTCAACGTCAATTAAAAAAGCATCCAAGGCTTTTTTTGCAGCAGCTTTAGTAATTCCAGCGTGTTCTGCCATACTGTTGATTAAATCTGTTTTGTTCATAAAATTAAAGTTTTTAATTATTAAAAAATAGTTGGGTTAAACGATATTGTTAAATCCTACTACAAATTTATACGGATTATTCACCTACGCAAGTAATAGCAAGGGAAATCCGGATATTTGTTGATAACTTTACGCATTTGTTAATAAAGAGAATGTATTTTGTCGAGGTTTTTAAAATATCAGTGTTGATAAGGGTTTAAAGCATTTTTGCTTCGTTCGAAAACTGATATCCGTTCAAAAGTGATTTGACATCCATTTTTCGTTTGCCTGGAAGTTGTATTTCTTTGATCAGGATATAACCATCTTTGACAGAGACTTTTAAATTGTCTTTGGAAATTTCAATGTTTCCTACTGATTTAGAATGGCTTTCTTTGATCTTTTCAACTTCAAAGATTTTAACTGTAAGGGTTTCTTCTCCATTCTTTATATAGCTCCAAGCGCCCGGAAATGGGTTTAATCCTCTAATTTTGTTATAGATTGTGTCAACAGAAGCTGTCCAATCTATTTTGCAATTATCTTTATTGAGTTTATAAGCTGTTTTCTCCCTGTCTGATTTTGGCTGTATGATGGTTGTAACGTCTCCGCTTTCAATTAATTTAACGGTATCTAAAACTAATTTTTTCCCTAAATCCATTAGTTTGTCATGAAGCTTTCCGACGGTTTCATCATTTCCAATTTCAATTTCTTCCTGAAGAATTATCGCCCCAGTATCAATTTTGTCGTCTATAAAGAACGTTGTGGCACCAGTTTTTGTTTCGCCATTAATAATTGCCCAATGTATTGGTGCTGCTCCGCGATATTCAGGAAGTAGGGACGCGTGCAGATTAAAGGTTCCATACTCTGGCATCTTCCATACGGCTTCTGGAAGCATTCGAAAGGCGACCACGATCTGAAGATTGGCCTGAAGTGCTTTCAGCTCCTTCAGGAAATTCTCATCTTTTAGATTGGTAGGTTGCAGAATCTTTAGATGATGGGCGAGGGCAAACTTTTTGACGTCTGACTCTTGTAATTTTTGCCCGCGACCAGCGGGTCTATCTGGAGCTGTGATGACTCCAACCACATCATAATTCTTTTCGACCAATGTTTTTAAGGATGGAACGGCAAATTCCGGTGTACCCATAAATACGATTTTGAGCTTTCTGTTCATGTATGTTTTATTTTGTAAGTATTGGTGAGTGTTATTTCCAATATATTGTTTTCGACCATCACTTGCAAGGTTTTTAGAACCAGTGATTGTTCATAATTCAGATTCTCGATAATCTTTCTCGAACTTAGAGGCATGTTTTCTAATTGCAGAATGATATCACGTGTAATGGATTTTATCGTAGTGGATGCTTCGGGATTCTTTTTTGAAAGACAAACAGAACACATACCACAATCGATCTTAATGTCTTCTCCAAAATAGTTTAATAACTGCCTGTTCTTACATTTGGATGTATTTGTGACATATGCTATTACGGCATTGATTTGCCCTTCTTTTAACTTGAATTGCTGTTCTACATTCTTGGAGATGCGATTGATGGTCTTGTCGTCTTCACGGGGCGCTAAAAAGGTTATTTCGGAATCTGTATTTGAAAATTGAAACTCCACGACTTCATCTTTATTAAGTTGCTTGAGTGATTTTATAATAGTCTCTTCATCTAAAGACGTCTTTTCTGATAGGAGATTCAAATCTAACTTTAATAGATTTTCAAATATACCACCATAGGTTCGCATGATGGATTTTACTATAATGTCGAATTGTTTGTGAGTTTCTAAATATCTGAAAAGGTTCTGATTACTAATTAGGAATTGAAGTTTTGCTTGATAATTAAATTGTTGTGATAATGATATCACACTGTTTCTGTCTAGGATTTGGAGTGCATTAAAAGTAATGGTAGGGTTGAATTCATATGTTTTGCAAAACACATTAAAATTGAATTCATGAACAGATCGTTGTCCTTCACCATAAGAAATTTGAAAATAATTGCACAATTTACGATACACTAGTTTCAAAAAATCAATGGATGGCAATACATTTAAGAATTGATTTTTCAATGTTTGTTCATCTGTTTTATTTTTCAAGATGACTGCATATGCCTTTTCGCCATTTCTTCCGGCCCTGCCAGCTTCTTGGTAATAACTTTCCAAACTTTCAGGTAAATTCACATGAATGATATTTTTGACATCGGCTTTGTCAATTCCCATCCCAAATGCGGTAGTAGCGACCATGATCTCTTTTTGATTGTGCATCCATGCATATAGATGGTCTTGTTTCTCCTTATTGCTGATGCCACCATGAAAATAAAGACTTGAAAATCCTTTCGATTCTAAATAGGAATGAATTTCGAGTGTCATCCTCCTTGTTCTTGCATAGATAATGGAAGACCCTTTATGTTTTTTTAAGATTTGTTCAATCTTATATTGCTTATCGTCTGTGTCCAAAACCATGTAAGCTATGTTAGGACGTTCGAATGATGCCTTGAAGATTTTAGGTGAAATAAAATCCAGTTCAGTGATGATGTCTTCAACCACTTTCGGTTTTGCAGTAGCCGTAAGGGCAATTAAGTTAACTGTCGGGTGCAATTGTCTTAAAACGCTGATGTTTTTATAAGCTGGCCTAAAGTCATTTCCCCATTGGCTGATGCAATGGGCTTCATCAACTGCAATTAAATTGACGTTCATTTGCTGGATCCTGTCTTTTACCAAGTCTTGTTGCAAGCGTTCAGGAGACAGGTATAAGAACTTATAATTACCGTAGATGCAATTATCCAAAAGCGTATCCAAGTCAGAAAATGAAATACCCCCTGTTATTGCCAAGGCTTTAATCCCTTTATGGTTGAGATTGTTTACTTGGTCTTTCATTAGCGCGATCAATGGGGATACCACAATGCAAATGCCATCGCGCATCAAGGCTGGCAACTGAAAGCAAACTGATTTTCCTCCGCCAGTAGGCAACAAAGCGAACGTATCTTCATTTTGCAATACGGCATTAATGATGTCTTCCTGCAATGGTCGAAAAGACGTATGATTCCAATAACGCTCTAAAAAATCAATAGGCTGTTGCATGCTATAAATTTAAAGCATCTAAAATGAAATTAGTGCGTTTTTCGATACTTTCAAAAGGAACATCGAAAAGATCGTAGCCAAAATTTTTATAAGAATTTAAAAGATGTTTATGAATGAGTTCGGCCTGTTCAAAATTTTCATACCTCTCACTGTCGCTTACAAAAATCTCTTGCCAAGGTGCTAATACGAAAACTTGGTCATAACGGTTGTTTTGGCAGGTTTCTACAAATTCTATGGGGTAGTTGGTGTCAAAATAATCCATATATGCCAATACGTCTGGTAACCCTCTGTCAAGAAAGACAGTTTCACCGCTGTAATTGTCAGCATCGTAAAATTGCTTTAAACGACCTTTTAGCAACAGTTCGCTAAAGAGCAAAGGTTCTGTTAGGAACAACTGCTCGATACCTTTCCTACGAGCTTCTAGCGTTACTTGTCGTGAAATTTCATCAAAACAGATATGGCCTCTTTTTTTAAGCTCATTGATTATTGAAGATTTACCGGTTCCTGGTCCACCTGTAATGACAATCTTTTTTGTATTCAATTTGGCAAGGTTTTGGTAGCAAAAATCGTAATTTTAATAGGAATTAAAAAATGTAAAGTAAAATGTATCTTTGCATCACAAAAAAAGGAAGATGAGTACAGAGAAAAATCCCGAAGAGTTTTATAAAAAATTAAAAGACCAGCTTTACGATACTGCACTTTGGCCATCAGAATATCTTTATAAATTTATTGTCCCATCAAACAAGCAAAAAATAGTAGACATTGAATCTACATTTGATAATCTTGGAGCGGTTATTAAAACTACCGAATCTAAAAAAGGCAAATACACAAGTGTGTCTGTAAACGTCACAATGAAGAACCCAGAAGCAGTGATCGAAAAATATAAGGAAATTGCTGAAAAGGTCGAAGGCGTGATTTCATTATAAGCTAGGAGCTAGATGCCATAAGCCAATAGTATGAAGCGGAAATGCAAATTTGAAAATAAAATTTATAACAGTATGTTCTTCTTGATTAAATATTTTTATAAACGGAACATTGAACACTGAACACTTCAATTTATTTTTAAAGTAACAGGCAACTCTATCATTTTTTTTGTATTTTGCACACGTACACAAAAACTACGTGCACCTAATAGTAACACTACACATTAATATTTTGATAATAGACGATTTAGAGTACAACACAGAGCGCGAACATTTGATTATTCCGGAGTATGGACGACATATGCAAAAGATGATTCAGTTTGCTAAAGAACGCCCTACGAAGGAAGAGCGCAATAAGGTTGCGAAAGCGATCATTTCCGTTATGGGAAATTTACAACCACATTTAAGGGACGTGCCGGATTTTCAACATAAACTTTGGGATCAACTGTTTATCATGGCAGATTTTGACTTAGATGTTGATTCACCGTACCCAACACCTTCGAGAGAAGAGTTATATGCGCGTCCTGAAACTTTGAAGTACCCTCAAAACCATCCTAAATACCGGTTTTATGGCAATAACATCAAAACCATGATCGATGTTGCGAATACGTGGGAAGAGGGTGACATGAAGGAAGCTCTTATATACACCATTGCCAATCACATGAAAAAATGTTTTCTCAACTGGAATAAGGACACGGTAGAAGACGATGTGATTTTTGGCCATTTACGGGAACTTTCTGGAGGAAAAATCAATTTGAAGGAAGCCGACGAAGATTTGTCTGATGCCACAAGTTTGATGCGTTCCAAAAAGAAATATTCCAGTAGTCACCAAAGCAACAAAAAATCACATCATAAGAAGAGCAATACGAAACGTCAACGCAAACGCTACTAACCATACATGGCAACATTTATCATTGAAGGAGGTCAAAAACTAAAGGGAAGTATCCAACCTCAAGGCGCAAAAAACGAAGCATTACAAATACTTTGCGCAGTATTGCTTACCCCAGAACTCGTTACCATCCACAACATTCCGGACATTATTGATGTCAATAAACTGATTACTTTATTGGGCAATCTCGGTGTGAAAATCAGAAAAATAGCACATGGTTCTTACACATTTCAAGCCGACGATGTAAATATGTCGTATCTAGAATCTACTGAATTTAAGGAAGATGGAAAAGGTTTGAGAGGTTCTATCATGATTGTTGGCCCTCTATTGGGACGCTTTGGAAAAGGATATATACCAAAACCTGGGGGTGACAAAATAGGTCGTCGTCGACTGGATACACATTTTGAAGGATTTATAAGTCTTGGTGCTAAATTTAGATACAATCGTGAAGATCATTTTTATGGTGTGGAGGCAAAACGACTGAAAGGTGCCTACATGTTGTTAGATGAAGCTTCCGTAACTGGTACGGCGAATATTGTAATGGCTGCCGTTCTTGCTAAAGGAACAACTACGATTTATAACGCTGCTTGCGAACCATATTTGCAGCAATTATGCAATATGTTAAACCGAATGGGAGCTAAAATAAGCGGTATAGGTTCCAATATGTTGATTATTGAAGGTGTCGATACACTTGGCGGGACAGACCATACGATGCTACCAGATATGATTGAAATAGGTAGTTGGATTGGGTTGGCTGCAATGACGAAAAGTGAATTGACCATTAAAAATGTAAGTTGGGATGATCTAGGTCAAATTCCGAACGTCTTCAGAAAATTAGGAATTACTGTTGAGAAAAAAGGGGATGACATTCATATTCCAGCACACAAAGATGGTTATGAGATTCAAAATTATATCGATGGTTCTATATTGACCGTGGCAGATGCGCCGTGGCCTGGTTTTACTCCAGATCTGTTGAGTATTGTCTTGGTGATCGCCACACAAGCAAGAGGCAGTGTTCTGATACACCAAAAGATGTTTGAAAGCAGATTGTTTTTCGTAGATAAATTGATTGATATGGGCGCAAAAATTATTTTGTGTGATCCCCATAGAGCAACAGTCATTGGACATGATTTTAAATCCATGTTAAAAGCAACCACCATGACTTCCCCGGATATTAGAGCAGGAGTGTCCTTATTGATCGCTGCATTATCGGCTAAAGGAACTTCTACGATTCACAATATTGAACAAATAGATAGAGGCTACGAGCGAATTGACGAACGATTAAGAGCTATAGGTGCAAAAATTACAAGAGTAAATTAGAAACCAACATATTTAATCTTAAAAACAAAACCAATGAAAAGTCCCCATACACTTCTGGTTTTATTTATTTTTATTTCATTTGCTTCCTTTTCCCAAAACATCGGTTTTGGTATTTTGGGAGGCCCAAATTATTACACAACTCGCGTAGAGAATATAGATGGTGAACTGTCCTATGACGGCTCCTCGGCCAAAAAAAACATTCAATACCATTTCGGGGGTTTTGTAGATGTCAATTTTTCTGGCTCTTTGGGCGTAATTGGCAATATTATCTATCAAAAAAGAGGATTGTCTCTCGATCCTGACGTCGCTTTTGATTATTTAGACATCAGTCCATTATTGAAATTTGATGTTAACAACAGTTACGGCAGTGGTTTTTATCTAAAAGGAGGAATTCGATATTCCCTGTTATTATCTGCCAAAACTTTTGAGGGCAAGGCCGATGTCAAAGACGCCTTCAAAAATTCAAATTTTGGATTGGTGGGTGGCTTCGGTGCAGATGCCGGCAAGTATTTGGGCATTGAACTTTTGGTAGATTATTCTCCCATGAACATATTTGAAGACATCAATGGAGAGGCTATTACTTCTAGGCTCGTTGGTGCCAATATTAGAATTCTTTTTTATTTTGAGAGAGTTTTTAATAATTATTGAAGGATCGAGTAGGAATATAAAAGATAAAAAGTTTCATAAAAACGTCGCATCTACATGGGACGTTTTCTTTTTTTTACTATTGTAGATTATAATGGAAAAAAAGGATCTTCATTTTTAACTTTTACTAATCGTTCAAAGCTTCTTTATAAACCCTCAAACAGCGCTCCCGGGCCTCTTTATGATCCACCATTTTATCTGGATACGAGAGTTCTTGAAATTCAGGCACCCATTTGTTAATGTATTTCAAGTCTTTATCAAACTTTTCAATTTGAGTGGTAGGGTTAAAAATCCTGAAATATGGTGCCGCATCTACACCGCTTCCAGCGACCCATTGCCAGTTACCTACATTACTCGCCATTTCATAATCATGCAGTTTTTCTGCGAAGTAAGCCTCTCCCCATCGCCAATCAATCAATAAATGTTTGCACAGAAAACTTCCGACCAACATACGCACTCTATTGTGCATGAAACCTGTTTCATTCAATTGTCGCATACCTGCATCGACTAATGGGTAACCAGTTTTGCCTTCGCACCATAATTTGAATTCATCTTCGTTATTGCGCCATTCGATTCGGTCGTATTTAGACTTGAAGCTTTCATCTACCGTATGCGGAAAATGCCAGAGAATCTGCATAAAAAATTCTCGCCAAATGAGTTCTTGCCAGAAGGTTTCATTTTTTTCAGCAATGGCCTTCTTCATCATTTTCCGAACACTGACAGTGCCAAACCTCAAGTGGGGACCCAGTCTTGATGTGGCATCTTTTGCTGGGAAGTTTCGCCTTTTCTCATAGTCTTGTATCAATGTCGGTGTGACCTCATAATCAGCGATTTCTTGAGAAGATTTTTTGAAACCAATATCGGATAAGCTTAAATTAGGTAAACGTGAGTTTTTTACTAAATTACCTAGATACTCATTAGTGTAGAAAATTTCGAAGTCAATGGTTTTAAATTTTTCCTTCCACGTTTTCATGTAGGGCGTATATACAACGTATGGATTACCATCTCCTTTAACGACTTCATCTTTTTCAAAAACGACTTGGTCTTTAAAGGTTTCGAATTCGATATCTTTTGTTGAAAGTAATTCTTTTATTTGGTTATCACGCTTTTTTGCGTATGGTTCATAATCATGATTTGTAAAGACCGTATCAATGTCATACTTTTCAATTAACTGTTCGAAAATAGCTTTTGGTGTGCCATGAAACATTGCTAAACTACTATCCCATTCATCTTGAAGCGTGGTTCTCATTTTTTGAAGCGTTTCAAAAATAAAAGTTACACGAGCATCGTCTTCTGGTAGTTGATCTAAAATTTCGGAATCAAAAATAAATAATGGTAAAACAGGATGCTCTCCACGCAGAGCGTTGTAAAGCCCGACATTGTCATCAAGTCTTAAATCTCGTCTAAACCAGAATATGTTAATCGGTTGTTTCATTTAGTATTTGCCATATAACGCTTCCAATTTTTCAGTTCTGTAATTGAAAATCTCTTCCAATTTGGGTTTAACTAAAATAGGATGTATCAGTTGGCCGAGTATTCCAAACGGAACTTTATAATCGATGATATCTTCCATTTCGATCCCTCCATTAATTTCTTTAATAAAATGTTTGTGGTGCCACAATGCATAAGGGCCAAAGCGTTGTTCGTCCACAAAATACTCATTTTTTACGCTATGCGTAATTTCTGTCACCCATTTAGTTTTAATACCCAAAACTGGCGTAACAATATACTGAATAATTTGTCCAGCAAACATTGGTCTTTCGGCACCAGATAAGATGTGAAAGCCCATATAATCGGGAGTTATGGTTTTAAGATTTTTTGGATCTGAAAGAAAATCCCATGCTTGTTCGATTGTAATCGGTAACTTTTGCTTTTTATGAAGCGTATATATTTTCATTGAAATTTTATTTTGTTCCCTCGATGGATGGAATCGATTATTAGTTATTAAAAAGAATGTAAGCATTAAGTGATGTCGCAATACAAAGCCATATAAAATAAGGTAAAATAAGAAGTGTTTTTGTTTTTAATTCGCTCTTAAAAGTGAATGTAAATGTGGCTAT
>JAGXIE010000163.1 GCA_024635765.1 Flavobacteriaceae bacterium
TTATATCTTTTGAAACAAAAAGCTTGCCTGTTGAAAAAACAAGTTTACTGATTTCTGCTCCAAGTTTTTCAGGAGGAGACATGTTTTCATCCTTCTCACTCAATCCTCTGTTTGCCACTATTTGCAATTTTTTACTTTTAGTATCATATAGCCAGATTGACCCTTGTGTTGCCTGTGTAATCTCCAATATTTTATCGAGCATAATTAGGAGCATTTCATCAACTGTTTTTGCAACACGAAGCGCCGTACTAATCTTATTGATTGATTCTAATTCACGTTCATGTTGCATCTTCTCTGTTATATTACGACTGGTATTAACAAAGTGGGTGATTTCGCCTTTTCCGTTTCGAATTGGTGTGATAATCTTATTTTCATAAATCAATTCACCAGTCTTTTTACGATTGGTTAGATCCCCCGTCGAAACATTACCCGCCAGAATCGTATTCCAGATCAATTCATAGTCCTTTTTGGTATATAGCCCCGATTTAAGGATGCGGGGGGTTTTGCCAATTGCCTCCTGTGCAGAATACCCGTACAGTGATTCAAAAGCAGGATTGACATATTCAATGACGCCTTCTCGATCTGTGATGAAAACATTATCTGTCGTTTGGTCAATAATTTTTGAGAATATTCCCATTTTTTCTTCGGTTCGAGTACGTAACAGAAAGCTACCTATCAGACTTGCATATATTTCTATCAAATCCTTGTTTTTAAGGACATCTCCCTGTTTCATAAAAAATATAATATCTCCCTGGGAACCTTGTCTTTCATATGAAAGCTCAATAACAAAAATATCTCCTATATTAAATAGTGACTCTAGCATCTGAGCCTTGGATTTTGACAATTCGCCTTTTGATACCTCATAAAGATTATTAAAATGTAGAAGCTTCCCTCCTTCAAGGTTCATTACTCTCTCTGGATTAACAACCCACTCTTTACCAACAATTGAAAATCCCAAAATTTTGGTGATGTCTTTGATTATCGAAGGGAATTTGCTGATTGCTCTCGTTACACTTTTGGTGCCGGATTGTTCATATGTATTAATTCCTACGATCCAGGCTCCTGACAATTCTTTTATTTCATCAACAACCAACTGATAATTGATGGCATCAAGAGGCATATTCAACAATTTTTTTGAAGTGTTTAAAATCATTTTGAGTACCTCAGCATCTTTCTTTTGTTTTGAAATCCAGTTCTCATCCTGGGACATAAAAACACCTCCGTGTTGAATATTAGGCTTTATTAATCATATCAATTTTAAAATTCATATAATTTATCATTTATAATAATAGTGCTAAATTTTGGAATTATATTCAAAATAAGTATACCATTAAATGTCTTCCATCACATTTATTTTTTTCAGTAAATATAATATCCCAAAGATAAATTCCAATTTATGCAGAAAAGCACATTCAGTTTAAATAGGCTGATGTAGTGTATATGTGCCCACCTACCGATAGTGCAAAAAATGCTATGGATATGTTCCCAAGAACTGGCCATACAGAGGTAATCGTTAGCCTGGAGAAGCAATTGTCCTAATATAAAACTTACTTTGCATCTATAATAATTCCTTGCTTTTTCTATAATAATTATCTGCTTCTACCCATTTCCCACCATATTCCTGCCCATATAAAGAACCCAACTTCCCCGATAAATTCACACCAATAGTGAGCACATCGGGGATGATTTTATCCCAAAAACAGGGGGAGAAGACGGGGTAAAGTGCTAGACAGAGATAAGGTGTAGGCTTTGGAAATAGGGCTTTACAGGGGATTATAGAGCTCAGTGGGAATAGAGCGTGAACAATGAACGTGTGAGAATAAGAGAGAGAAAAAAGGGGTAAGATTAGAGCGAGGTAAGAGTGAAATAGGCTAGGGAAAGCATGGGGAAAAAGCAACTAAATTTTAAAAATTAAAAATTAGTTGCTGCCGATTTCAGAAATAAAATTGAAAAAAGCGGGAAAAAAAGCAAGTTATTATTAAAATTCTGACGAAGGTATCAGGGTTAGAGGGGTATCAAAAGTCAAATTTTTTTTGCAAAGGGACAGGAATGAATAACTTTTAAAACTTAATGTCAAAATAAACTTTGTTCTAAGTTGTTGTCTTTATTGTTAGTACGTGATACAATTAGTACGAACGATAAAGACTGAGTTGTGAGGTGGTTTTATGGAAGCTAAAGATTTAGTAATAAAGATTATGAATAATAACAATGGCATTTTAACTTCTAAGGATGCAAGAAAGCTTGGAATTGACAATAAAGTTCTACAACGAATGCATAAATCAGGAGAAATTGAAAGGCTAGAACATGGTATATATATAGATTCGGATCAAGTAGAAGATGACTATTTTTTAACGCAATATCGGTGTAAAAGAGGGATTTTTTCTCATGAAACAGCTCTATTTTTCAATGATTTGAGTGATAGAACTCCTTTACAGTTAATGTTAACAATTCCATCGGGATATAACTCTAGATTATTGAAGGATAAACAAAGATACAAATTTTTTTATATCAAAGAAGAACTCCACTCAATTGGAAAAATAACAATAACAACGGCTTTTGGAAATAAAGTTTATGCATATGATAAAGAGAGGACAATTTGCGACTGTCTCAAGAAAATAGAATCCTTAGATGCTGACTTAGTTTTGGATGCTATTAAAAAATATATGAGAAAGCCTGGTTCGGATTTTGCCAAACTTCTAGAATATGCAGAGATTTTCAATCTTAGAGACTTAGTACGTCAATACATGGAGGTTTTATCATGATATTTAGTAGTCCAAGACAACTGAAAGATTGGATTAATAATTTGGCAAAGAAAAACAATCTTGCAGCTAATGGATTGTTGCAAAATTTTATGATGGAAAGATTGTTAGAGCGAATTTCTGTATCAAAATATAAAGATAATTTTATATTGAAAGGTGGATTTCTTATAGCTGCCATGATAGGAATTGATATGAGGAGCACCATGGATATGGATACAACCATTAAAGGCATTTCAGCTAATAAAGAAGATATTGAAAGAATACTAAATGAAATTTTAGCTGAAGATATTAATGACAATGTCACATTTAAGATACAAGGAATTAAAAGTATACATGATGTAAGTGAATATGATGATTTTAGAGTATCTGTTGAAGCAAAACTTTTTACAATTAAGGTTAATATGAAAATTGATATAACTACAGGTGATTTAATCATACCTAGAGAAGTGGAATATGAATATAAATTGATGTTCGAAGATAGAAATATAGAGATTAAGGCATATAACTTAAATACAATTCTTGCTGAAAAGATTGAATCAATTATGGCAAGAAATGTTTCAAATACTAGAGCTAGAGATTTTTATGATGTCTATATTCTTTTTAAGTTAAAAAATCATGAGATAGATATGAATAGTCTAAGAAGTGCTTTAAAGAAAAAAGCAGAAGAAAGAAATACTTTAATTTACTTAGAACAATCTGAAAAATATTTAAAAGATATTGATGAAAGTAGGGATTTAAGAGAGATTTGGACTTCATATAAAGAAAAATATCCTTATGCAGCGGGTATAGAATTATCAGAGATAATAAATATATTAAAAGGTATTTTAGAAATTGAGTAACTAAGTCAAGTCCAAAATAGTGTGTAATTTCCTTGGGTATGATTTTGTAGTCTATCATCCAGCCTAATAAGGCCTTTGGAGCTTTTGATTCATATTTGTTTAGAATATGGTTTTTAGCTGCTCTTAGACTATCCATATCAACCGTTTCATACACTTTGGGGATGTCTTCTTTTTCTAGAAATCATTACTATTAATTATGAGATTGGAGGAACTCTATGAGATATTTAAAGAAGGGTCTATTACTAATTCTTAGTTTAACTATAGTAATGCTTTTTAGCAGTTGTGAAAATACAAGGGATGATAGAGTTTTTTTTGAAGCAATATTAGCGCTTAACGATGTAGATGAAGATATGGACCTTTTTGAGTTTAAAGAATATTTTCAAAAAAAGCTAAACAGGTTGAGTGTGGTTTCAGAAATGGATGACAATATTTTTTATAATGGTGAGTTTGAGCATTACACCACGATTTTTAAAGAGTTAGGTATAGTAAATTATTCAGATTTAGATGTATATTTGGTGGATGAAATACAGAACACCGACATTCTGTCTACAAAGCAGTATAAAATATCTTATACACTGATAAGTGCAGATGGTGAAGAATATGATTTCATTGATTACTGGGATATTTATGTTGAAAATGACAAAATTTTTAATGGGTTTGTTAAGGAAACAAGTGATATCGTAAGGTGGTCAGAAGAGGAAGGCCATGTTGATGACGCCAAAATAGTAGAGGAACAACTCATAGATGGAGGAGCAGAACATGATGATATTGTTATGTCGAAAATAACCTATTTGAGTGACGGACTAGAGGTTTTCGGATATATGACCAGACCAGCCGATGATAATACCAAGCTTCCACTAATTGTTGTATTGCGTGGGGGATATGGAAGTGAATATTGGCGTGAAACCATTACTGGAGACAGTGCCTACTCGGAAATTGCCAGAAAGGGCTATGTAGTGATTGCACCTCAATATAGAGGTGGAGCAATTGGCAAGGATGAGCTGGGTGGTGGAGACCTTAATGACGTAAAAAACATGATTGAACTGGCTAAAGAATTGGATTATGTAGATGAAGATGATATATACCTGATTGGAAACTCTCGAGGTGGTCTTATGGTTCTGTTACTGGCAAGAGAACATATTGAAGGAGTAAGAGGCGGTGCGATATTGTCAGGACTATATTCATTGCTATTCAACTATTATTACTATGAAAGAGCCAGCGGTTTTTACGAGAACACCATCGGATTGGGATCACCGGAAGAAAATCTTGAAGGATATGTAAAACGTTCTGCAACTATGTGGGCGAATGAAATTGATATACCTTTATTAATGATACACGGAAAAGAAGATATTGAGCATTGCCCAATACCTCAAGTATATGAATTTATTGATCAAATGGATAGATATGGGAAGGAATATGAGTTTATAGAATTAGAAGGTGTTGGTCATCAAATATGGGATCATCCAATAAAACCCTATGATAAAGCACTGGAGTATATTGAGACTATTAGTAATTAATGAAAATTCCCAGCAGAAATAAAATGCATGTATTGGGGTATTTATGGCCAATATTCTATTGTACGTTCATGTGAATAAACGCTACTTTATTAAACACTTAAATACTTGGATAATATTTTGAGACATCTCATTTAGATGTAGTAGAGAATATAAATATATTCACAGAATGCTTTATAAATATATGGTTAAAGAGGAGAAAATAATGATACTAGGAATTTCAGGAAGCCCAAGATCAAATGGTGTAACTGCTTCTGCAGTGAAAAAGGTACTAGCTGAAAGTGGAGAAAAAACAGAATATTATTCTCTTTCTGGCAAAACTATAAATGGATGCATAAGTTGCCTCGGGTGTACAAAAGACAATTTATGTGTTGTTAATGACGATTTCCCTGAAATAGCGGAAGCAATGGTACGTGCAGATGCTATTGTATTTGGAGTGCCAAATTATTATAATTTACCGAATGGTTTGTCTCATTGTCTACTAGAGAGATGTTTTTGTTTTCGACATCAAGGTTCATTTTTGTTAAAAGACAAACCTGCTGTTATTATTTCCGCTGCTTATTCAGGGGATGATGAAAATAGCCAAGTCTTAAAAATTGTAGAAAATTTCTTCATAAGTAATAAAATAAATATTGTATCCAAATTTGTAGTGGGAGCATTTTCACAATGCTACACATGTGATTACGGCTTAACCTGTACAGATGGTAATGTAGTTAAGGATAATGGACTTGTAGAAAAAATTCTTCCTTGCATGTTGCCAGCTAGATTTGAAGAACAAACAGAAGCAATTGAAAAATGTAAGAATGCATCAAAGATCCTTCGAGAACATGTGTCAAAATAATAAGTTAAATGAGTGGTAACAAGAATAATGAATTCTATACTATGAAGTATACTAACAAGAGTAAACATCTCTGGTACATTCTCATACTTCTCATTGCAATGCAAAACTGGAGGATTTTAAAATTAGAAAAGCAATACTTACATAATGAATGATAGTATAATGCGTATTTATATAATAAAAGCTCAACAGGATTAATATAAATGATAGAAATAAATTGGAAGTGGACATTTATGAGAAAATGTCATCGTTGTGATATAAAAATGGTAGAAGGATTTGATATAAAGATTCAAGGTGGAGGATATGGCATAAAAATTTCTGATGGGAAAGGTGTTTTTTCGAAAAGAATTGAAAAGCCTGAAGTAGCTATTTGTCCTAAGTATGGTGAAATTTCATTATATATTGAAAATGTTGAAGATATTTCCAAGTAAATAAGTTGTTCGATTACATAGTTTTTTAAATGCAAAATAATAGGACCTTATTAATAGGTCCTATTGAAAGTTTTAAATATTAACAATATTCTTAAACAAAGCCAAAAATAAAAGGTTGGTTATTTACATGAAATAAGATATTTTCCTAGCGAGAGACGGAAATGAGATGAATTATATGAATCTAAAAGAAAAAGCAAAACAACTGAAAATTGATATTCCGGCAGTGTTTTTAAGTTTGAAAAGCAAAGAAACTCCGCTGGCAGCTAAGATATTAGCGGGGATTACGGTTGGTTATGCCCTTTCACCCATTGATTTGATTCCGGACTTTATACCAGTACTTGGTTACCTTGACGACATTATCATTCTGCCTGCGCTAATTGCTTTGACAATTAGGCTCATTCCAAAAGATACTTTTGATAAGTTCAGGATAGAAGCTGAGGGAATGTGGCAAAGTGGTAAGCCAAAGAAATGGTATTACGCGATTCCCATAGTTGTGATTTGGTTGTTTGTGATATCGATGATTATTAAAGAGGTCTTTTTCTAACCATAGCTTAGATGAGTTTTGCATATATGGAGTAGCTACAGTAAATACATAAGCAGTGATACCAAAACAAGAGGACAACAGTTAAAGCTTGTGCTTGGCCTATTTAACAATAGTATAGAGGAGTTTAAGAACTTCCATACGATTGAAGATAGTAATGAGTATCTTGAAATAATAGAGGATTTAGAAAAAAATAGAGAAGAAAAGGCACAGGAAATTATTGCTGAATGTTATGTTAAACATGGATTGCTTGATTTAGAATAAATGAGAATTAATAAAAGCGTAAAAAATGAATTGATAGCGAAATTAATATCGAGAACTGGACTTTCATACAGATCAATTGCTCGTTTACTGGAGATGCCATATAGTACCGTTCGAGAAATAGGGAAGAGCATATCTCCAACCAAAAAGAACCGTCCCCATTGATTCCCATTGATTGCCCATTGATTGCATTTTATTAAAATTCTGACGAAGGTATTTAGGATAATGCAATGGGGCCGGCTTTTGTTGTTTTTTGTTTCTTCTTTTGTAAAATCATTAGGGACGGTTCATTTTGATTGATAATACTACAAATGTGAATGGGTATCACAAATACGGGGTGATGACATGTCAAGAATGGCAAGGCAAGAGAGTCCGACAGGATATTACCATATCCTGATGAGAGGCAACAATAGAAACTGGATATTCAAGAAGAATCAATATAAGCTTGATTTCTTAGAAATGCTCGAAGAACAAGAAAAGGAGGAAAGAATTGAAGTTTTTGCTTGGTGCATAATGGATAATCATGTTCACTTGATTCTTAAAGCAGATATTTATCAATTATCTTTAGCCATAAAGAAGATCAACGTAAAGTTCGCGATGAGATATAACCTGAACGAGAGAACGGTAGGACATGTTTTTCAGGATAGGTTTAAGAGCCAAGTAATAGATAATGAAGAAGACTTAGAAATCCTAAAATTCATTCAGTTTTTACAGTAGACTTTTTGCTGTACTTTATCCAAATAAAAATACCTGTGAAGAATTCAAATGGCACATAAGGTATGAGCAGTACATAAGGTATGGCAACTCCAAAGGCCATTAATGGTGCACTAACTAATATAAAAGGTACTGTTATTATACCCCACATAGCTAGCCATTTAGGAAGAATTTCTGCTTTCATTAATAGATAATAGAATATTAGCGCCCCAAGACCAAAAGGAATTATAGCCATTTTCCCATTAAATGCCTTACATGCAAGCAATATATTGCTAAGTGGCACAAGACTAGTATATCCTCCCGTCACGTAGAGCTGACTAGTTTCTGACAAAGCAAAGACAAAGATTTGACTGACAGTAAGCATTCCAGCCTCTAGAACATAGAAACACAATGCAATGGTAGCCAATGTTTTGTTGATATGCAAAGAAGTTAAATACATTGCTACCCCAAGTACAATAATAACAACTGCTGTTATCATTTGTAAGAGAATACTAATATAGATGGTCAACGTGTTATTAGCTATAGTATCCATAGTTGAGCTAGTAATAGCACTTGATTCAAAAGGACCAAAGGCTATTGATCCACCTATGAGAGCAGTCACTGCCTGAACAAAAAAAACAACGCCTAATAGTTTGAGTAAGCCATATTTGTTAGTCATTCTCAGAATAACCTCCTCTGGTGTTATCAATACAGATAGTATTTACGGTTTTGTCGGGCTTGATAGTATTTCTAATTTTTGACCTGCTTTTCACGTTCCCCCAATAAATTGCAACATTTGTAATTGTATATTTAATCTACAGTGATGATAACATTTCCTATTTTGTGTCCTTCGTCTACATAACTGTGAGCTTGGACAATTTTCTCAAGGGGATAAGTCCTATCTATTACAGCCTTAATTTGTTCCTTTTCAATAAGTTTGTTGAGCAATATTAGATCATCAATGTTGAAATTAGGCGAACCGTCATCGACTGTTATATGTTTGCCGTGCTTAGTAAGTGAATTTTTGCAATTTAATTTTACTTTCTTCTTACCAACTGCATTAAAGATTAGGTCATATCGATTAGAACTAAGTGTAAAGTCCTCCTTTGTATAGTCAATGACTTCATTAGCGCCCAGAGATTTTACTAATTCTAAATTCGTAGTGCTACACACACCTGTAACTTTTGCTCCGTAATATTTAGATATTTGTACAGCAGCAGTACCAACTGCACCTGATGCTCCATATATAAGAACTTTTTGTCCACTGTGAATATTTCCTCTTTTTAAAAAATGCAATGCTAATAACCAACCAAATGGAAAAGCTGCAGATTCTTCATATGTTATATTGCTTGGTTTTTTAACTAATAAACTTTTATCATTTATACATTTGTATTCAGCATATGCACCAAATCCGATTTTATCAAAACCATAGACTTCATCCCCTTTCTTAAATGTTTTTACATCATCCCCGACAGATTCAACCTCTCCGGCAAATACTATTCCGAGAATGGATTTTCTTGGCTTCTTAAAACCGATTACTAGTCCCATAGGAATCCAGAATTTAATGGGCACTTTAAATCCGCGAATGATACAATCGCTTGCAGTTACTGATGTTGCAAACACCTTAACACAAATCTCATTTTCTCTAGGGATAGGTTTTTCAATATCTTTAAGTTGAAGTACTTCTGGTGGTCCATATTTGGTACATATAACTGCTTTCATATATGTGTTCCCCCTAATTGACATTTTTGATTTCTTTCTTAAAACTCAAACTGTCTTCTTAGCTAAGTATAGGATAAATTTCTTTAGCTCTTCCGTCAAAGATTGAATCTGGAATTTTGTTAAAGACACGCATTTTTTTGATAATTATAAGCTGTCCTTTTTGACCTACCTTTACCGGCTCCATATGATTACTGTATTTAGGGTATATCCTTATTGTTGAATTCATTCACTAAGCATATACCCTAAATAAATTTTTCTATTTTTTTATTCTTTCCTAAAGTACTTTCAAGGTATAAATAAATCATCAGGGATGGTTTATTTTGATTAAAAAAAGGAATCAAAAAGAACAGTCCCCAATGATTCCACCGATGATTCGACTAGGTATAATCTCTAACATTTGATAAAATATTATAAAAAGGTATTAATATCAGTCAAGGCTATTTCAAGGTATTTAGGATAATGCAATGGGGCCGGCTTTTGTTGTTTTTTGTTTCTTCTTTTGTTATTCTGATTGTGAGGTGATAAGAGGTCCCGAGCAGGTAGAATAAAGAGTCCCACAGATTATTACAAAATTATGATAAGAGGAGAAATGATTATGATAATACGATATTTGGTAATTCTGATTATATCCTTATTGGTGGATATGTTTTGGCATGTTTTCATAGCGCCCAAACTATTTCGAGAACAGATTGGTCATCTTATGGCAAATAAAGCAAAAATATATGCCGCATTTTTCTTTTATTTGATCAATGCTGCAGCCATATTGGTATTTGTAATAAATCCATCGCTTGAAAAGCAAAATATAATACATGCACTAGGTTATGGTGGATTTTTAGGTTTTTCCATGTATGCTACCTATAACTTCACCAATCTTGCTCTGCTTAAAAATTGGCCCATAAAACTCACGCTTCTCGATCTGGCATGGGGAACTTTCTCAACAGCAACAACCTCTATTATATCGTTTGGACTAATTCACTATATTTAGCTTGTTCCATATAGATATGGTCATGATAAATGGGGTATAGTTTGATTGTAGAAATATATATTGATGCTTGATGGAGTGTCCAGAATATAAGGAGGGTGATACTGTGGAGTACATCATTAAGGAAGTCAAGGATTTTTATAAGGTGATAAAGCTTAAAGAATTTAGAAAAACTAAGGGTGTGACCTTTGATGTGATGGTTCAATCAATGATTCCAAAGATTGATGCTATCGACAGGGTTATACACCAAGAAGGAGCTATTTCTCCAGGTAAAGTGGGCTCGATTGAAAAGGCTTGGTACATGCATACCCATCAGGAGGATAATTTATTTGTCCTTCATGGGAAAAGATACGTGGAGCTTTATAAGTCAGAGCATGGCAAAATTGAAAAGTTCACAATTACGCCTGACTATATTGAACACAATGGGGAACGGATTTTGGAGGGTGGCGGGCTATTAACTTGGACCACCCATGTATTTCACAGGATAACCAGTGGAGACGATGGATCTGCTTCCATAAACTTGGCAACACACCTTGAAGGATATGATGTAAAGACAAACTTCAACATTTATGACCTAAATATTGAAACAGGGGACTATAAATTAATAAGAGAAGGCTATAAGGATCAAAAGTAGATAGGAATGATTTATCAGTGAAAAAGCAATAGGGGCGCTTCCTATTGCTTTTTGATTAGCTTAACACTCCTTGAGAATTTAAGTGTTTGATGTTCTCAGGTTTTATTATTATTATTGTAGCGTTAGAAAAACAATAAATTTTGGGTGTATTTTAAAAAGTAATCTACTGGTAAAGAATGATGATTTGTTAGGTAAATTCTAATATGATACAATATTTGTAAGTTTGTCGTAAAATTAATGAACTTTAGGTGATAAACCTGTTAAAAAATGGAGGGAAAACAATGAAGTTGATTTCATGGAATATCGATTCACTAAATGCAGCACTAACAAGTAGTTCAGCACGTGCCTTATTATCTAAAGATGTACTGAAAACGATTATAGACCATAATCCTGATGTGATTGCCTTACAGGAAACCAAGCTACCAAGTAATGGTCCAACTAAGAAGCACTTGGAAATCATGAAGGATGTGTTTCCAGATTATGAAATTGTTTGGAATAGTTCAGCTGAACCAGCCCGTAAAGGTTATGCAGGTACAATGTTCTTATACAAGAAAAATCTGAAACCAAATGTTACCCATCCGGTAATTGGTGCGCCAAGTACCATGGACTCTGAGGGGCGAATCATCACATTGGAGTTTGATGGTTTATTCCTGACACAAGTTTATACGCCTAATGCAGGGGATGGTTTGAATCGCTTGGAAGAACGTCAGATTTGGGATAATAAATATGCAGATTATCTTGCAGACCTTGATAAAGTCAAGTATGTCATTGCAACAGGTGATTTCAACGTAGCCCACAAAGAGATAGATTTGGCTCATCCTGACAATAATCGAAATTCAGCTGGATTTACTGATGAGGAACGTCAAGGTTTCACAAATCTTTTAGCAAAGGGCTTTACTGATACCTTTAGATATGTGCATGGTGATATAACAGATACCTATACTTGGTGGGCTCAGCGAGTTAAAACCAGTAAAATCAACAATTCAGGATGGAGGATTGATTATTGGCTTGTTAGTGATCGTATAGCAGATAAGGTTATCAGATCTGAAATGATGGATTCAGGTCCAAGACAAGACCATACACCAATATTACTTGAAATTGATTTGTAGTATATATATGATTTGAGCACAAGAAACAGGGGCTAGATGGAGATACTCCTTCTCTTTATAAACAATGAAATTATCCGCGGGTATTGCGCCATTAGTACAGTCTTCAAGAATATTGATCTATCTTGAGTGTGCCATCTTCGTGTGATACAATTTTGTTGGAATCGATTAAGGGATGATTCTAAATATAAGAAGCGGGGGACAGAAAAATGTTTGTATTCAGGAAATCAACAATAAAAGATATTGATGATATTGTGCAGATTGCCAATGATGGCAAAGAACTACTGAAAAGTAATGGAATCAATCAATGGCAGATAGGTACATATCCGGATCGGGAACTCTTTATGCAGGATGTTGAAGATGGTATCGGATATGTTGTTTCTGAGGAAGAAGTAGTGGTTGCAATATGTGCAGTAACTTTCACAGATGAAGTTTCTTATCGGCAGCTTATCTCAGGAAGCTGGAAAACGTCTGATAACGCAGTTTATGCAACGGTACACCGGGCTGCTATAGCGCGGAAACATCAGGGTAAGCATATAACAAGATTTTTATTCAATTCTGTTGCAAAGCTTGCGGCTGAAAAAGGTGTAGTGAGTGTCAGGGTAGACACACATCCTGAAAATACAGCAATGAACAGGGCACTTCAAAAGGCAGGTTTTGAGAAGTGTGGAGAATTTTATATTCAGGAGGGTGACGAAGCCGGACAGCTGAGATATGGTTATGAGCAAGTAATCTCTGAAAAAAGCTATAGCAGTTTTGAAAGGACGATATCCTCTGATAGTTGTGACATATGTCAAACATAATAAAAAGCAATAGGGAGCTCCCTATTGCTTTTTATTATGTTTGACACCCTTGAGTGTTTCAATATTTGATGGATTCAGGTCCAAGACAATAGTACACAGCAATTTCAATAATTATTCTTATTACAGATAATAACTATATTTTATCTCTCTCTTTTAGTTCGTACAGGTCATCTCTTCTACTACTAAGTAGAGTAACAGTACCTGACTTTCTAGTACGTTTCAGTAATTCCAAATCCAAATCTCCAACTATTACCATTTCTATATTTGGAGTACATTCAGCCATAATTCCATCTCTTGAAAATGAGAAATCTGAAGGTGTGAATATGGCGGATTGTGCATACTGGATATCCATATTTTCAACATGAGTCAAGTTTCCTACAGTTCCGGCGATTACGGTGTATATTTGGTTTTCAACCGCTCTGGCTTGTGCACAGTATCTAACCCTTAAGTAGCCTTGTCTTTCATCGGTGCAGAAGGGGGTGAAAATTATATTTGCTCCTTTTTCAGTAACAATTCTGGCAAGTTCCGGGAATTCAACATCATAACATATTAGTATAGCAATTTTTCCACAATCAGTATCAAATACCCTAATGCCATCACCTGTTGAAATTCCCCACCATTGTTTTTCATTTGGGGTTATATGCAACTTATATTGCTTCTCGATAGTACCGTCTCTTCTAAATAGATATGCAATATTAAAGATTTTACCATCTTCTTCTACGAAGTGAGAACCACCAATTATGTTGACGTTATATCTTACTGCATAGTGTGTAAACATTTCCAAGTATCTTTCAGTAAATGTAGTCAAGACTCTAACCGACTGACTAGGTGTATCCTGATCAACAAAAGAAAGCAATTGAGTGGTGAATATTTCAGGAAATACCACAAAGTCAGAATTATAGTTTGAGGCAACATCAACATAGTATTCACATTGGTGAGCGAATTCTTCAAATGAGTTAATTTTTTTCATCATATATTGAATTACACTAACTCTTACAGGGTAAGCAGTAGTAAACTGATGATTACTTTTTGCTTGGTACTCAATATTGCTCCATTCCATTAATGTTGCATATTCCAATGATGCCTTGTCTTCAGGCAAGTATTTTTTGATTATTCTTTTTAGGACAAAGCCATTTACAAGTTGAAAGGTTAATATGGGATCATAAATATTAAGCTTAACAACTTCCTGAACATACTCTTTAGGTGTAAACTCAGACGAATACTTGTGGTAATTTGGTATCCTTCCACCGATAATAATGCTCTTTATATTTAATTTTTCAGCAAGGTCTTTTCTTGCATCGTACATTCTTTTTCCGATCTTCATGTTTCTATAATCAGGATGAACCATTATTTCCATTCCATACAAATTATAACCATCAGGATCATGATTTGTTATATAGCCTTCATCTGTTATCTCATCCCAGGAGTGTTGTTCATTGTACTCATCAAAATTGATTATCAAACTTGAGCTTGAGCCAATAATTATTCCATCATACTCTACGCATATCTGTCCTTCTTGAAATAATCTGATATGGCTTGACAGTTGATCTTTTTCCCAGGGTATCATTTTGGGGAAGCATAGCTTCTGCAATGCTATTATTTCGTCAAAATCCTTCCTCTCAATATTTCTAAGTATTAATTTGCTTTCAAATTTGGATAAATCGTATTCAGACATAGTTGACCTCCTTGTATGTACATGCTTATGTATATACCTATACCCTTTTGAGGTTAGCTAAAAATACTATTTCTGTTTTAACTGGGTCTAATGCTTAGAATTTGAAAAAACAATGGAAATTTCTACTAGTATAACTACAGTAGATAAAATTACATCTAAATATGGATTGCTTTAATCTGTTTGTCAGATTGCTAGACCAATCGGTTAATAAAAAATTGGGAGGGTATGAAATAAGTGGATAATTAATCAGCCAAAAAGTACTAGTATTAGTTAGAAGGAGGAAACCAATTGAAACAATCAAGTGTTTTAATTATAATGTTTTCAGTTTTAGTTTTTATTTTGGCAGGCTGTACATCTTCTCAGCCTGAATCGGTTGATGAAAACACATATATGGACGTTTCTGTTATGGAAGCAAAAGATTTAATGGAATCCATGCCTGAGCTTGTAATAATCGATGTTTCGCCAGCATATGCAGATGGACACTTGCCAAATGCAATCAGCTATCCCTTAGGAGATGGATCATTAGATGAAGCAATACCAATGTTGGACATGGATGAAAGTTATTTGGTTTATTGCCATTCTGATGCCGCTTCAATGGAAGGCGCCCAAAAGCTAATAGATGCTGGCTTTATGAATGTGTATCGGCTAGAGGGCAATTATTCTGCGTGGGTTGATGAGGGATACGAAATCGTTAAGTAAGGTAGTATGACTGGGTACTCTTTGTAAAATGTAGGTCTGGATTTAGTGCTTGGTTTAGCAAATGGTGCAGGAATTGTCGCTCAAAAATCCAAAAGATTAAAGTTAAGGAATTAAAGACTTCTACAAGAGCAACATCCCCGATGAATTCACAACAATAGTGAGTTGTCGGGGATAATTTTTTCAAAAAGATGAATAAACTGTTAAAAATTTGATGTGGAGATTAGTTGTTGACTTGGAAATAATACTTTTAGGTAAACTCCTTCTTTCTCAATGATTCACAAGGTTTCTTTTGTTTGGTATTATTTTTCTAGTCATATGGTATTATAAATCTAGTCATAACCTCTTTAAGAATTTACTGATCCTACTATTTATTGACATAGAAAAACCTCCAAAACAGATCATCTAATTTTAATTAGAATGTCTACTTTGGAGGCATCATATCACTGTGACAGCTCTTATTTCGTTATGATCATACGATACGATTTCTACCAGAAAGTTTTGCTTTGTATAAATTATCATCTGCAACCGCTATGGTTGACTCAACATTGTAATCCTTCACTGCAGTGATTCCAGCAGATATCGTAACCTTAATTTCGGATTCACCTGTGATTAGAGCTTCAACACTTGTTCGGCAGCGTTCAATGATATGGTGAGCTTCCTCGGTGGATGTTTGAGGCATAATGACCAGGAATTCCTCCCCGCCATATCTTCCTACTATATCCGATTCCCTCACACAAGTTTTAAGTGTTTGTGCTACACCGATCAGGACATTGTCACCTTCCTGATGACCATAA
>JAGXIE010000164.1 GCA_024635765.1 Flavobacteriaceae bacterium
AAGCGGCATGCACTTTACCGTGGTTTTAACCTTGGTACAGGCGACATCTTTGTTACTGTAGATAGTGATTCTATTGTCACAGCAGACACCTTGCGGAACCTTGTAAGCCCATTCGTTACCAACGAGAACTGTGGAGCTGTGGCAGGAAACATACGAGTGCTCAACAATGAAAAGGCCCTATTGCCTAAAATGCTCGATGTGAGTTTTGTATTGAGTTTTGAGTTCGTACGTTCGGCAGAAAGTCATTTAAACTCGGTATTATGTACACCGGGAGCTTTGGCGGCCTACCGTAGAACCGCTGTGTTTGCCTGTCTTCCGGAATGGATCAATCAAACCTTTATGGGCAAACACTCTGATATCGGTGAAGACCGTGCCATGACCAACATGATTCTAAAACAAGGTTACCATGTACTTTTTCAGCGTAACGCTTATGCCTATACCAATGTTCCAGAAAAATACACCGGACTTTATAAAATGTTTATCAGATGGGGTAGAAGTAATGTCCGTGAAAATATTGCGATGTCTAAATATGTCTTTACAGATTTCAGAAAAGGCTCTAAAGTAGGCACACGCTTATTGTTCATTAGCCAATCCATAGAGATCATCATGAGTTATCCATTCATGCTGCTGATGTTTGTCTTTATTGCGATGCACCCCATATTATTTTTAAGTTCGACGTTGGTAGGTATCTTGGTGTTCTCTAGTTTTTCGGTCTTGTTTTATGCCAAGCGCTATCAACTCTCACAATCCTTTTGGGCATACACGTATAGCATTCTATATACGTTTGGGTTGTTTTGGATTACGCCTTATGCGATTGCTACTGCTGGTAAAAGCGGGTGGTTGACGTGTGGGTAGTTAGTAAGACATCCCTAATTATAAAACATATTAAGTTAAAAAGCGTATCCTTTGAATGGGATACGCTTTTTAGTTTAAGATACAAGGTTTGGGATTTGAAGTGTTAGAATTGTTTGTCAAACTCATTATAAACCGAAATATGATGTAGGATGCTTGGAGTAATGTGGATGTGGCTCTAAAACGTTGCTATAATTTAATTTGGTAGAAATTGTAAAAGTTATGCCAGCCACGAAAAAGAAAAAGATTCTAGCCGACAAAATTATGTAAATCACACTAACCAATTAAGTAGGTAAATTAAAGAAAAGTGTTACTTAACACCTCTATACACCACTCAAAGTTTTTGTATCTTTATGTCATGGAACACGGGTTGACACCACATAAGATCACACCAGAAGATTTGCAGGTCTTGCGGCAGGCTAAATCTGATATGGAACATTTGGGATGGGCCATTCGCAACATCAACATCATTGGTAATACTTTAGAAACTGGGTTTAAATACATCCCGCCAAAAGCATTGGCAGTTCTTCAAAAATCGACCGAAAAAGCGTTGATGGCCATTTTGAAAGCCAATCTTTTAACGATTCAAAAGCATAGTACCTTTAGAAAACCATCCAACCGCACCTACAAAGCCATTGTTACAGGTTCTGGTGCTTTAAGTGGATTTTTTGGTTCCACCACAGGGATTGGGACGGCATTATTTGCTTCAGAAGTGGCATTGACGACTAAATTCATGATGCGTACTATTATGGACATTGCACGCAGTGAAGGGGAAGACATTTATTCTTTAGAGGTTCAGATGGCATGTTTGGAAGTGTTTGCGCTTGGTGGTTGGTCTAAAGATGATGATGGGACGGAATCGAGTTACTATGCTACAAGAGTGGCTTTGTCGTCGGCATTAAAGAAGGTAACGGCCTCCTCCGTCAAAGCGACTTTAGAAACCTTGGTAAAAAGCACCAGTATTTTGGGTTCTAATGCCGTCAGCAATTTTATTTCAAAAATAGCGTCTCGATTAAGTATTGTGTTTTCTGAAAAAATATTGGCACAAGCGGTACCAGTGATAGGTGCGGCTGGAGGCGGTACTTTAAACTATATTTTTATAGAGCATTTTCAAAAGATGGCCACAGCGCATTTTAAGATTCGACGCTTGGAGCGACGCTATGGGGAGGCAATTGTGAAGGAGGCCTATGATCACATTGCATTTATAAAGAAACCGAATGTCTGATGGTATCAATACTGTGAGGCCTGATTACTTTGTCATTTATATGCATAATTGAGTTAAATTATGTAGGTTTTATTTTGGATAAGTCAAACTGTAAAAACCATCTCTTAACCTATAAAATTAGAACGAAAACACATGATACACTCATAACCATTCTGGCATTTACTGATTGATATCATATGATTTAATATTAAAATTTCGTATTTTAATAGAGTTTTAACAAATATAGTAAGTATATTAAAATGGCTATGAAAATACTTATCCCTACTGATTTTTCGAAGAAATCCCATGTTGCGGTAGATTATGCCATAGCATTTGGAGAAACAATTGATGCCACTATTGTTCTTTTTCATATCATAGACACTTATACGCCTGCAAGAGCTCGATTAGGCTCAAGACGAATTGAGGAAGCTATAAAAAAAAGTGCCGAAGATAAAATGTTTCGATTAACGGAGTCTATCAAAAAAGGTAGCTCAAAACCAATTGAGATTTCAAGTTGTATTCGATTTGGTGGATCTACACAAGAAACCTTAAAAAAATTCGTGATTGATCATGAGGTTGATATCATTTTCGTTGGCACAAAAGGTGCTTCAGGTATTGAAAAGGTGGTTCTAGGAAGTAATGCGGCAGCCATTATTGAGAATAGTACTGTCCCAGTTATTACAGTACCTGAAAAGGCTAGATTCAATGGGTTACATCGTATTGTTTATGCAACGGATCTGTCTGATATCAATAGAGAATTGGATTTTATCCTGCCTATTGCAAAACTTTTTGATGCTTGGATTTATGCGGTACACATTGTAGATTCCTCTTCAGAATCTGATGTTGAGACAGCACAGATGACCAAAACCCTCATCAGCACTTTTAATTATTCTAAAATTAAAGTAGAACGTGTTGTGAGTGATACTGTACCTTCAGGTCTTATGGAGTTTGCAGCAAATGTGGACGGTGATCTTTTGGTGATGTTTACTCATAGGTTAGGCTTTATCGAAAAAATATTCGGACAGGGTATAACGAGAGCGATCGCATTTCAAACTCAAATACCATTATTCTCATTTAATAAAAATCATTTTTATTAACCACTAAAACAAGAAACACATCTTTGTACTTGTGATCCGTTTTATCCGTTTTTAGCCACGGTTTCATTCAACCCAAAGCGGTGTGCCTTCTTCCCATTTATTATGCGTTAGCCTAACACGTTCTTTGGTATTGATATTATAGGCTACAATTTCCCCATACATCTGCGGTGAAAATATGACAGGCTGAATAAGTGCTTGCTCATCATTAATGCCATATCCTTCTGTGGTATAAATGATCCATTCACCGTCGGGTGAAAAATGTGCGTGTGCATTTTGCCCCTCACCTACTGAAATTTTTTCTGGCTCTGACCAGGTTTGATCCGGTTTTAATCTCATAAGGAAAATGTCCATTGTTTTGTACTCATTTTCGCTTCTTAATCTGTCAGAAGCAAATACAATTTTATCTCCATGTATAGAGATGGCAGGAAAATTATCGCGGTGTGCGTCATTCGTCAGGTTTATTGTGGTGTCGTTGGCTTTTAGGTAAATATCAAAGTCTCCACTTCTACCACTGCGAAACACCATTTTACCATCTTCACTAAAGTCAGCAAAACCATCATTGTAGGGAGAATTGGAAAGCTTTAAAATTTGCTTTGTTTCGAAATCATAATTCCAGATATCTCCCTTGGCTTTTGCACCAGCTCTAAAACTTCCTGTGGTGAATATAAATCCTTTTCCATCGTGGGTCACTTTGCTGTCTAAAACATTAAAATTAGCAGGGTTTGTATTTGGTTCTTTATCAATCGTAAAGAGCAGTTTTTTATCTCCACTTACATAATCTACCTGGTAGAAATTTATGGCAGAGTGCACCATATGATTAATGAATACTGCACAGAGCAAAGAAAATAGAGCTAAACCATAGAAAAGGTTTCTGTATAATTTAGCGATGCGATACGTCGCAATTTCTTGCTCTTTTTTTCTAACAGCTTTTTTGTGCTGCCACCATCCTAAACTGATCAAGACTAGGGTGAGTATTCCCATTACTATGCGAATTGTAGCCACGGACATCGGGTTGATGGCATCTACAAATAAGAAAATGCCACCTGTTATAACTCCAAAAACAAGGACAAGTATACTATATAGCAGGTACTTCCAGAAGGAGATTTTCTTTCTATGGCGTATCCCTAAAATAATGCCTGCTATAAATAGTATGACTATCAGTACTGGAAGCCAAAAAACACTGTAGCCCATTGGTTTTAGAATATCAAAAAAGCTTTGCGAATCTTCTGCATCGTAAAACAAAAGGGTGTTTCCGGGTTGAGGTGGTGCCACAAAGGCTCTGCGTACGCCAAAAATATTGACTTGCCGATCAGCAAATGACAGTGAATCCGGTATTTTTATCAATACATCACCATCAAATCCAAAATTACCAGGCACGCCTTGGTTGGGTGCATAGGTTCCGCCATGGAAGACCATCATTCCGTCCGGATGAACATCTATGTTGAACATTACATCAGGGCTTTCTGAAAACAACGGGGTAATTTCATCAGTCAGAAGGTCCGCCTGCATAATTTTAAAGCCCTGTTCATTGTTCCAAGTGGTGAAAGCAATTTTATTTTCAGCAATCAGTTTTGATGAAACAGCCGGTCCTGAAAACTGAAAGCGCTGTTTTTGGTCAGTTCCATCAGTATTCATTTCAAAGATGGATGGATTACCAAGCCGTCCGGAGTAGAACATGATTTTAGACCCATCTGCAGACCATATTGGGCTTCCGTCCCAGGCATCGGAATCTGTAAGCCTTTTTAAATTATTGCCATTGGTGTTCACCGAAAAAATATCGCCAATCCGTTGACGGGCAAATGGAAACTGCGGGTGAGGTACAATTTTATGATCTCGGTCACTGCTAAAGGCAATCTGCGTTCCATCGGGAGAAAACGAGGGTCTGAAATCACCTCCTTTATGATTTGTGAGGTTTCGGGCTGTTGAGATATTTTGTAGGCTATCCGTTAGAAAGGGGATGAGGTAAATCTCTGCGTTACCTTCATGAGAGGCTACAAAGGCCAATTGACTACCGTCAGGAGAAAATGCTGCCTGATCTTGAAAAGAAGTGCTTTTAATCAATAAGGTAGGAGGTTGATTCCCTGCAATTGCTTTGACGTAAAGCTTTGGAATCCCAGTTCTTTCGGAAGTAAAAACCACCCACTTTCCGTCAGGACTGATCACTGCATCATAGTCCAATGATGGATGTTCGGTAAATTTTAAAAGGCTTTTTCCTGAATCTTTTGAAATAAAAATATCCCAATCTTGTGGGCTAAAGGATGAATAGAAAATTCTCTCCTTTGGTTGCCCCATGCCTTTTGTTGTAAAGAGTGTGATTAACAAAAAGAATGTATAAAATTGCTGTCTCATTTGGTTTTAAATTAGTTGTTAACGTACTTGGATATTGTTTGTTACCTCTAATTTAGAAAAAAAACCTAACCTGACGACAGGGAGACAGATAGAATGCCAATTTCCATTGGGATTGCATTCAGACAGTTTGCTTCGCTCGCTTCGTAAGGGCCCTGAAACTTTGGGGTTAGAATTGGCATTTAATTTATATGGCTTATGTTTTTTATTCTTTATTCAAAAAATCGCTTACTAAAGTGTTTTTATCAGATTCCATTTCACAAGTCCAACTATCTATCCACCATCTGCCTTTTTCGTAATGCAGTTGTATACTGTTCAGTCCTCTAATATTGGATTGAATTTTTGGGTCAGTTCGTATTTCAAATGCACTCCAGACTTGTGCAATATTTCCAAATTGGCTAACTTTTCTTTTTAGTTCTTTTTCATAAAAATCCTCTTTTGGTAATAGTCCGAGTGGAATATATTCTGCTTCTAATGAATGTGATACAGCTTTCCCATCTTCGTTTAGCCTCGTTATAACAGCATTATTGGCATGAATATGCTTATCCCTTTCAAATTGCCAAGGATCCTTACTTGAACCAGAAACAACATCATAGTATGCATTTATTATTGCCTCTACTGATTTTACATCATCGGCATATTTTTCATCGTTAGTTTGTGCTAAAATTGAAGAAGAAATTATAAATGTAATAGCGAATAGTATATTTTTCATTGTAATTCAAATTTTTGCTACGGTTGAGTATATGGTTAGTTCCTTTTGTAGACCCTAATTTAGCAAATAAAAACCGAACCTGCCTATCTGTATGCAGGTTGAATCCCCGATTGAAAATGAAGAATCAATGAATGCTATAATAGTAACGGTTATTTTTTTTATTTCATTTGAAATATATAAACGGTTGTAGAGTTTTTGAATTAAAAGAATTATTTAATTAAAACCTTTTATCTTTGGATATTTAAAATATGGTAATAATGAAAAACTCTTACATTTATCTATATCTTGTCCTTTTGTTTGTGTCTCAACTATCTTTCTCGCAAGATATGCCGATAGATTTTTCTGATTCTTCTGAAAATTTTACTTCTTTTTCTGGTAGCGGATTTTCTTTTAATACAGATCCTAATGATTCAGGAAATGTTGTAGGTCAATTTTTTAATGATGGATCCAATCCATGGCAAGGCTTTGCATTAGACTTAATTAGACCTGTTGATCTAGATTTTCAAAATACTATTTCTTTATCATTCTATGGATATGATCCTAATACGCATAATATAGTTTTAAAATTGGAGAATGGCGCAAACCCTGATGTTCAGGTTACTCAAAACGTGCCTTCGGGAGGTGGTTGGACACATAATATTACTTTCGATTTTTCTAACGCAGTATTAAGTTCAAATGTTGGGTCATCTGTTAATGCTAGCGGCACATATAATAAATTGGCAATTTTCATTGATGGTGGAGTTGCAACTCCAGGGACTTACTTAATTGATAACATAGACGATGGTTCTTTAGGATCAGACCCATATGCAATTGATGTAGAATACACAAATTTAGTTTGGGAAGATGAGTTTGACGTTCCGGGTGCTGTAAACTCAAGCAAATGGCATCATCAAACTCAAGTTATTATCCCTGGAGTAGGTTGGGCCAATGGCGAGGTGCAACATTACACAAACCGTTTGGCTAATTCTTTTGTTGATAATTCAGGCTTTTTAAACATTGTAGCAAAAGCAGAAACGTATACAGATCAAGGTTTGACAAAAAATTATACGTCAGCGCGTCTAAATTCTAAATTTGCCTTTACGTATGGTAGGGTAGATGTAAGAGCAAAAATACCTATTGAAGGTGGTACTTGGCCAGCAATTTGGATGTTGGGTAAAAACATTAATGAAGCTGGAGCGTATTGGGATTCAAGTTTTGGTACGACAGGTTGGCCTGCTTGTGGAGAGATAGATATTATGGAGCACGGCATATTTCCATCTCAAAACATAAATTATATTAACAGTGCCATACACACACCCTGTTGTTATGGTGGTAACCCAAATCAAGGAGGTATAATTGCCAGTAATCTTGCGAATGAATTTCATATATATTCTGTAAATTGGTCTCCTGACCAAATCACTTTTTTGCTGGATGGTATTGGCTTTTATACATATAATCCTGCGGTAAAAAACGCTAGTACATGGCCATTTTTTGAAGATCAGTTCATATTGCTGAATGTTGCAATGGGTGGCTATGCTGGATCCATAGATTCAGGTTTTACTCAAAGTTCTATGATTATAGATTACGTTAGAGTGTTTCAAGAAAACCCATTAAGTGTGGAAGATAATTTTAATTTAGATAGTGCGATAAGAGTTTATCCTAACCCTGCCAATAATGAAATTCATATAACTACTAAAGTACCTATTAATAGTTTAGCACTTTATGATGTTTATGGCAAACTAGTACTTAAAAAAGAAAAGGATACTGATCGTTTAGATGTGAGTGGTTTTAGTCTAGGTGTTTATTTTCTTGAGATATATTCAAACAATGAAAAAGTAGTAAAAAAAGTAATTCTTAATTAAGTTAGTCTTAAACGAATGCTTTTATATGGTTCCATTATTGTTTGAAATTATGTAGCCTTTTTTCAGGAGGGTTCAGGATTGCCTACAACGTTTTGTGTATGAGCTGTTGCGTGTCTCGGCACAGACCATTAAAAGTAAAAAACTCCGCTGGAAAATCCGCGAGGATTTTCAAGATAAGCTCTGACCAAGCAATGGCTTATACACGGTGTTAGCCTTTCGTTATTTTAATTATTCAATTTCTTTCCTTTAATTCTTCTTGCATAAGTTCCAGCACTTTCTCTGTTTGTTCCAATAGGTTATTCGTAAGTTCAATAACTCTTTTCATCCGCCAAGTGTGGACAGATATGATATTTGAAAATTCGAACTGTTGTAAAATGAGTCGTGGGTCAAATTTGAATCTTGAGTTGAAATAGTGAGGATTGTCAACATTATCAATATTATCCACATCATCCCATGAAATCCATTTATTAGTGTAGGGATAAAATACATTAGAAAACTCGTTCGCCCAGTCTTCTTCTTCCCTTTCAAGTTCTTTTAAGTCAGAAGACCATTTACTTATATTTCTCCTAATTTCTTCGTTCTCAATAATCTTTAAATTTCCAGAACTTTGAATATCTTCAAGAATGGAAATCGAAATTGCACAACGGTTTGTTGCCCCTATTTCACCAAACCATTTGTTCATTGTATAAATAGCTAGAGTAGGCTGTTCTGGGCCTAATTGCCTTCGAATGCTGTCGCCAAACAACCTCTTTCGTTCCACCAATTCAACACACAATTGAATCGAAATTTTATTTGATTGAAACTCACTAATTAACGCTTCAATAGTTGACTTTTCTACCTTTTTCAATTGTCTCTCTTGGTTCCAATTATTAATACTTAAAGCAATCAAAATCCCAAT
>JAGXIE010000165.1 GCA_024635765.1 Flavobacteriaceae bacterium
AGACTATACAATGTTTCCTTACGTTTAACTTTATGAGACTCATAGCCAATCAATTCACGAGTCTCAACTTTTTCATTACTATCCCCTTTAATATTAGGTATAATCAATACATCGTTTGTATCAATTTTTTTTCTGGCGTCAGGATTCAAGGCATATATATCATTTGATGTTACTTGGTATTTTTTGGCAATACTCTCAACTGTTTCACCTTTCATGACAATATGTGTCTTGAAGTTTTGAGAAAAAGCAAAGGCTTGACAGGACACTATGATGATGATGATTAAAAGAAGTTTTTTCATTAAAAGCTTTTTTAAAATTTTTCTATTTTCAAAATTCATGTTCGAGTCATGAGATTCTTTCCCTCCACTATTGGGATCCGTAGGAATTTATTATTCCCATTCAATCGTAGCTGGCGGTTTTGAGCTGATATCATATACTACTCTATTAACGCCTTTTACTCTATTTATTATTTCGTTCGATGTTTTTTGCAAAAACTCATATGGTAAATTGACCCAGTCTGCCGTCATTCCGTCGGTACTTTCTACGGCCCTCAAGGCTACACATTTTTCATAAGTTCTTTCATCTCCCATTACCCCTACACTATTCACAGGCAAAAGAATTGCTCCAGCTTGCCATACCTTATCATACAAATTCCATTCGCGAAGGTTATTAATAAAAACGGCATCCACCTCTTGTAATATACGAACTTTTTCCACTGTAATATCTCCAAGAATCCGAATCGCCAACCCAGGACCTGGAAAGGGATGCCTTCCCAATAAATCAGGATCCATTCCCATCGTTGCCCCAACGCGTCTAACCTCATCTTTAAACAAGGCTTTTAAAGGTTCTACGATTTTCAACTTCATGAAATCGGGTAAACCACCGACATTATGATGACTTTTTATCGTTGCACTCGGTCCACCAGTTGCAGAAACACTTTCTATGACATCTGGATAAATAGTTCCTTGTGCTAACCATTTTACATCTTCAATATGATGTGCTTGATCATCAAATACTTCAATAAATACGCGACCTATCGCTTTTCGTTTGAGTTCTGGATCACTCAATCCTTTTAGGGCATCCAAAAAGCGTGCCGAAGCATCGACACCTTTCACATTAAGTCCCATGCCCTCGTACTGTTTCAGAACACTTTCAAATTCATTTTTACGCAATAATCCGTTGTTAACGAAGATGCAATACAGATTTTTACCAATCGCTTTATGCAATAGAATTGCTGCGACCGAAGAATCTACACCTCCAGATAGTCCAAGAACAACTTTATCATTTCCTATTTTTTCTTGAAGCGCTTCAACAGTTTCTTCCACAAAAGATTGAGGAGTCCAATCCTGTTCTACCTTGGCAATATGTACCAAGAAATTCTCAAGCAATTGTTTGCCGTCAATAGTATGATAGACTTCTGGATGAAATTGCAAAGCATAGGTCATTTCACCTTCAATTCGATATGCTGCGTTTTCAACATCTTTAGTGCTCGCAATGAGTTCGCCATTGATTGGCAATTCTTTAATAGTATCGCTATGGCTCATCCATACTTGACTACCAGCATCTATATGATTGAATAATGGCTCTTTTACTTTGATGAAGGATAAATTTGCCCTTCCATATTCCCTAGTATTGGAAGCCTCAACTTTACCACCCGAAAAATGTGCCAAATATTGCGCCCCATAGCAGACGGCCAAAAGCGGTATTTTACCTCTGATTTTTGATAGATCTGGATGAGGTGCATTTTCAGCTCTCACCGAAAAAGGACTTCCTGATAAAACAACAGCTTTAAAACTATCAGAATCAAGTGGGATTTTATTGAACGGGTGAATTTCGCAGTAAATATTCAGCTCTCTTACTCTTCGTGCAATAAGTTGAGTGTATTGCGAACCGAAATCTAATATTAGGACTTTGTTATGTTGCATGTGCAAAAATAGGAATGATTTGGGAATTACGATTGACGATTTATAATTTTTTGGTGTTTCTTTTTAACAATTGTCAAGACAACCGTGAACTCAATTTGTCTAGAATGTCAACACTAAAAACTCTCCGTTAAGTGGTTCAATGCTATGCATCAATTTTGGAATAAATTCTTCTCCATACTCCAAGTAGAACTCTGAAAAATTCATGTTCCGTTCTTGAAGGCTTTGTCTCGGAAACAACTCATCTTGAAGCAGCCGAACACGCTCCAACACATCCTCCAGCTTTCGTTTTTGTGCCTTGAGTAAACGTTGTTCTAAATTTTCAAGCCCTTTGATTTGTTTCGTTTCTTGTGCGGCGACAGCTCCTTTGAAGGATTTATCTGTTTGCTCTGCTAAATTATATAAGGCTTCAAATTGCTTTTTTAGATGTTCTTTTTGTGGTGAGAAATCAATTTCAATTTTTGAAACATTTTTCGTCACTTTGGTCATCAAATCGTCTTGGTTCAAAAACAAATCCTCCACCGAAACATTCATTTTTTGAAGTTTTTCTTTCTGACGAGTTGTAATGAGCAAAACAGAATTCCGTAACAGTAACATTGGGAAAGTCACATTATATGTTTGAAAGCTGGACTTCAATTGTAGCCAATATGCCAACTCTCCTCCTCCTCCAATGTAACAGATATTAGGCAGAATGACTTCTTGATACAATGGTCGCATAATCACATTTGGACTAAAACGTTCGGGATGCTCATTGACCTCCTGGAGCAACCCGTTCTCGCTCCAACGAATGTTTGTATCCAAAATACCATAAGTACCATCGGTTTCTAGGATGCGCTCTCGCAGTCCTTCCTTTATGTAAAAAAGATTAATTTCTCTAGGGTGAACCTGTATTTTATAGTTTTGATCTGTAATTTCATTAATTTCTTCATTGGTTTCAGTCACATTCTTAAAGGAGGTCTGATTCACCAATTCCTTTTTAATGTATGGTATGAACATCTCCTTTAAAGAAGTATCATTTCCGTCAAGAATAACCAAACCATAATTAGAAAATAATTCATTCACTAAAAATCGGGTAGTATCTGTCAAAGTTTTATGCTCCAAGTAAGCAGACTTAAATAACTGTTTTAGTTTTTCAGCATTTGTGCTTTTGTCCAATTGTGAAGCAAATACCTCATAAACATGGTCCAAACCTTCTAAATCCAATTCTCCTACGGCTCCAGACGCAGATCTATTCCACTGAACTTTTTTGCCCATGAAATTGAAATAATTGATTTCCTCAAAATCATGGTCTTCGGTTGCCATCCAATAAATAGGTACGAAATTATATTCTGGATAGGTTGTCTTTAGCTCTTTGCAGAGATTGATTGTTGAGATGATTTTATAGAAAAAATACAACGGTCCGGTAAAAAGATTCAACTGATGCCCTGTAGTTATGGTAAAAGTTGTCCGATGTTTTAACAAATCAACATTGGTGAGTGTGAATGATGAAATCCTCAAACTTCCATATTGTCGTAATAGGGAACTGACCAATCCCTTTCGTTTTGAATGATCAAAAGACAATTGTTTTTCTTCAATTTGTTCTTTAAAATTTTCGAGTGTTGGAAATCGATTATAAAACGGTTTTAAATGCGATTCCTCATCTAAATAGTTGCAAATGAGCGATGAAAAATAATGTGTCTTTCTGAACGGAATGTATTCTGATGGCATAGGTACTATTCTATTGTTTTGTAAAGATAATAGTATTGACTTTTTTATCTCCTAATTTTTAGTTAATTCCGAATTGCTCTGTATCTTTACTTTCATAATCCCTTAATTTCTCAAATGAAAAAACTTCTTATTGCTTTAATTGTCATAACTAACTCATTTTCCATTTCTTACGCGCAACAACTTACCTCTCCAAAAGACTTTTTGGGTTATGATCTTGGAACTCAATTTACAAGACATCATCAAGTAGTGGATTATTTTAAAAGCGTAGCTTCTGAAATGCCACAGCAGGTAAAACTGGAAAAATACGGTGAAACTAATGAACGTCGTCCATTGTACCTGGCTTATATTTCTTCAGAAGAAAACATGAAAAATCTCGAAACGATTAGACAGGATAATCTTAAAAATGCTGGAATTATGGATGGTAATTCAACTTCAAACGACGTAGCGATTGTATGGTTGAGTTATAACGTGCACGGCAATGAGGCTTCGAGCACAGAAGCTTCGATGAAAACACTCTATGAATTATTGACACAAAAACAAGATTGGTTAAAAAATACAATAGTCATTATTGATCCGTGCCTCAATCCAGACGGACGCGATCGTTATGTGAACTGGTATAACGAAAATAAAAGCCAGCCATATGATACCGATAGACAAGCAAGTGAGCACAATGAACCTTGGCCTGGAGGACGACCGAATCATTATTTGTTCGATTTAAACAGAGACTGGGCTTGGGCAACGCAAAAAGAGACACAGTCACGCCTCAAAGTTTATAACAAATGGTTACCACAAATTCATGTTGATTTTCATGAGCAAGGGATCAACGAACCTTATTATTTCGCTCCTGCCGTAGAACCATTTCATGAAATCATAACTGACTGGCAACGCAATTTTCAAATTCAAATCGGGGTGAATCATGCCAAATATTTTGATGCAAATGGTTGGCTCTACTTTACAAGAGAAAGATTCGATTTATTATACCCAAGTTATGGCGACACCTATCCAACCTTTATGGGTGCCATCGGTATGACCTATGAACAAGCTGGACATGGCATGGCAGGATTAGGAATCATCAATGATGAAGGTATTGAACTCACATTAATTGATAGAATCGCTCATCACACGACAACAGGTTTATCGACTGTTGAAATAGCTTCAAAAAATGCTCAAAAGCTAAATATGGAATTTAAGAAATTCTTCAATAATCATAATTATAACTACAAAAGCTATGTTTTGCAAGGCCATAAAGATAAAATCGAAGCACTTAAAACTTTACTTGACAAGCATGAAATAGTCTATGGATATGCCGGTAATGGTAAAGTTTCAGGATATAATTTCAGTTCTGACAAAACAACAAATGGCAGTACATCCACTAACGATTTAGTGGTAAGCACTAATCAGTCGAAAGGTAAAATGGTAAAAGTATTATTTGAACCTAATACAAAATTGAGCGATTCCATTACTTATGATATCACTGCTTGGAGCGCACCATATGCCTATGGTTTGAATGGTTATGCAAGTAGTAGTTTGGTTACCGCTTCGACTGTTGGAAAGATACCTGCCCTCAATACTAAAAACATAAACGCTACAGGCTATATTCTGTCATGGAAATCAATGAAAGATGCTGAATTTTTGACTGAACTATTAAAGCGGAAAATCAAAATTCGATTTACGGAAAAACCCTTTACAACAAAAAATCCAGAACAAACATTTGATAGAGGCTCGCTTATCATCGTGAGAGGAGACAATAAATCCGTAGTAAATTTTGATGACAAAATAATTGAAACTGCCAATAAATTTAATCGAACTTCGGTTGCTGTGACGACAGGATTCTCAAAATCGGGCCCTGATTTTGGGTCTCCTGATATTAAATTGGTTAATAATCAAAAAGTCGCCATTTTATCAGGAAAACACACATCTTCATTAAGTTATGGCGAATTATGGCATTTCTTTGAGCAACAATTAAAATATCCTATTACATCTATCCATACAGATGATTTTGGGCAGGTTAATCTAGATAACTACAATGTGCTTATAATACCTAATGGTTACTACGGTGGCTTGTTTGATGAATCCAATTTAGAAAAACTAAAAACTTGGGTCAGTAAAGGTGGGAAAGTTATTGCTATTGGTGGTGCTCTCAATAGTTTTGCTGACAAAGAAGGTTTCAGCTTAAAAAGAAACAAACTTGAAGATTCTACAAAAGTAAAAACGAATTTAATTCCATATGCTGAGCGCGAAAGAACCAATACCAACAACCTAATTACAGGAGCAGTTTTTAAAAGCACTGTGGACAATACACATCCCATGGCTTTTGGCTATGATAGTGAGTATTTTACATTAAAAATGGGAAGTAACTCATACAGTTTATTGGAGAGTGGTTATAATATTGCTTATCTAGGAGACAATCCCAAGGTTTTCTCTGGATATGCAGGAAAAAATGCCCTAAAAGGACTAGATAATTCACTTGTTTTTGGAGAAGAGAACATTGGCTCTGGAAGTATGGTGTACATTGTAGATAACATCCTTTTTAGAAGTTTTTGGGAGAATGGGAAGTTGTTTTTTGTCAACGCCGTTTTTTTCTTAAATAATAATAGTTACGAGTTATAATTTTGGCCTGCCGTAATTTTGGCCCATTGTAAATCCTCATTTTTTCGTTAGGTTTTGAATGGGCAGAATTAAGTGGACATCTTTCGGAAAAGACTACGACGTGTCATATAAAGATAGGACGGAAGACCAATTGCAGAAGAATGAGATATGGCGATTTATATATAGTAGCTAACACTTAGCCTTACTGTAATTCAAACAGCTTGTTCCAGTCGAAATTTTATTAACAGCGTCTTAAAGATCCACTACCTCTGCATACAAATCAAAATCCGCAGCTTCAGTGATTTTTACAGTAGTGAATTCTCCAGTTTTCAAATAGCATTTAGACGCGTCGATCAACACTTCATTGTCCACATCTGGTGAATCAAACTCGGTTCTACCCACAAAATAATTACCTTCCTTGCGATCAATGACCACTTTAAAAGTGTTCCCTATTTTGGTCTGATTCAACTCCCAAGAAATCTGGGATTGAATCTCCATAATTTCGTTGGCGCGAGATTGTTTTACTTCTTCAGGGACATTGTCTTCAAGTTTAAAAGCATGGGTATTCTCTTCATGACTATAGGTAAAGCAGCCTAATCGTTCAAATCGCATTTCTTGAACCCATTCTTTTAAAGTTTGGTAATCTTCTTCAGTTTCTCCAGGATATCCCACAATAAGTGTGGTCCTAATCGTCATATTGGGAACAGCATTCCTAAACTCTTGAAGTAATTTGGTGGTTTTTTCTTTTGTTGTACCACGACGCATACTTTTCAAGATAGAATCACTGATATGTTGCAAAGGAATATCCAAATAGTTACAGATTTTTGGCTCTCTATTCATTACATCCAATACATCCATCGGGAATCCTGTTGGAAATGCATAATGTAATCGTATCCACTCGATTCCTTCAACCTTAACCAGCGCTTCAAGGAGTTCGGCAAGGTTCCGTTTTTTATATAAATCGAGACCGTAGTATGTCAAATCTTGCGCGATCAGAATCAATTCCTTTACTCCATTGGCGGCTAATTTTTCCGCTTCAATCACGATATCTTCAATAGGAGTGCTCTTATGTTTGCCACGCATTAAAGGAATTGCACAAAAGCTACAAGGTCTATCACATCCTTCGGCAATCTTAAGATATGCATAGTTTTTTGGAGTGGTAGTTAATCGCTCTCCTATTAATTCATGCTTATAATCAGCACCAAGAGCTTTTAACAATCCCGGAAGCTCAGTAGTCCCGAAATATTGGTCTACGTTAGGTATTTCTTTCTGTAAATCGGGCTTATAACGTTCGCTTAAACATCCCGTGACGAAGACTTTATCCACTTCTCCGTCTTCCTTTTTTTGCATAAATTCTAAAATAGTATTGATACTTTCCTCTTTTGCATTATTGATGAACCCACAAGTATTGATCACTACAATATTGCCTTCCTTTTCATGAACAACATCTTTACCACTAGCCTTTAATTGGCCCATGAGCACCTCGCTATCATACACATTCTTGCTACAACCCAAAGTCACAACATTGATTCGATTCTTTTTCAAAGATTTAGTACGCATCTTAAAAATTTTAGTGTGCAAAGATACTCAATGATTTAGGATTGATGCATTTTGAATTACTATTTTTACTTCCCTCTCCAAACCTATAATATTTTAAAGAGTCCAAAATGCAACTCAATGAAAATATCACTATTTGGTTTTTTACTCTTAATATTTGGAACATTCAGTTGTATCTCTGAAGATACAGATGCTAAAAACCCAGTGAGTCCAATGGAATTCGCCATTTGTTTTCCACCTTTAAATTCTAATACCTAGGAAAACCTTCTCATCATTTACCACAGTCTCAATTAGAATTTTCAGGCGAATCAATTATAATTAGCAGGTGCTTTTCTCATTTTAGAAGCCTGTTCATAAGCATAAGCCCATTGCAACATCAACTTTTCCTGTAAACGCCTTGCGATGAAAGTCAATCCCTTTGGAGCTCCATTTTCAGAATACCCCATTGGCACCGTAAGCGCAGGATACTCTGCAACAGCCGCGAATGCTGCATGGTAATTATTGATGGATAAAACAGCATCCAAATCGTGAGCTTTCATTGGTTTATCAAAAAACAATTGTCCATTAGACTTCAAAGTGTTTTTAATGTCTGCAAATTCCTTTTTAGTAGCTGTATCTGCTGCAATACCTTCAAATAACTTTTGTCCATATGGCATGGTCATACTGGAGTCTTTCAGATTAAAAGCAATTACATCGTCAATTGACGCTAATTTTAAGTCCTTGTTTCCAAAAGATGAAAAATAAACCGGGAGATCTTTTTTCATATCTAAATTAAGTAACCGAATAAAATTTGGCAAATCAACTTTTTCTTCTTCAATTTCAACAATTGTCGCCCCTTGATTTTTTAAAACCTTTATGGCATTCACATACAGCGAGTCTTCCATCAATCGCTTAAAAGCACCAAATCGTTTGCCTTTCAAATCATTTGTCTTAAGGCTTTCAGTATAAAATCCGTCTTCCCAAAGCGCATAAATGGATTTACTGTCACTGGTATCTTCACCGAATAGAACATCCATCATAATGGCATTATCCACAATGTTTTTAGTCATCGGACCAGGTGTATCGAGGGTTGAGGAAATAGGAACAATACCACTTCTACTTAATAGTCCTATAGTCGGTTTTAGCCCAACCACAGAGTTTTGACTAGCTGGTGATAAAATAGAGCCTGATGTTTCACTACCAATTGCGGCTACGCAAAAATTGGCGGCTACTGCAACACCACTTCCAGAACTGGAACCACCTGTGTCAATTATTTTTCGTCCGTACGGATTTAGGGTTTGTCCACCAATAGCACTATAACCACTTGGGCAATCTCCACAAAAGAAATATGCCCATTCGCTCAAGTTGGCCTTACCCAAAATAAGTGCACCTTTACTCTTTAATTTAGAAACTATAAAAGCATCTTCAGTCAAATTATCTTTCAATGCAATAGCTCCGGCCGTAGTAGGCATTCCTGCTGCATCAATATTATCTTTCAAGAGAATCGGCATACCAAAAATGGCATGTTTTAACTTTCGATTCTTCAATTCATTATCTTTTTGTTTGGCTTCAGAGATTATATTGGGATTCAGAGCAATTATTGAATTCAATGACAAATCATTTTCTCTATCAAACTTTCTAATTCGATATAAATAGAATTTTGAAAGTGCCTCATAAGACAATTTTCCTTCTTGAATATGTTTTTGGATCGTTGGAATATTCTGTTCTATAATTAAGGGTTTTAGCCTTTCATAGGTTGATTCCGTAAAGTCTTCCAAATCTTTGTTAAAGTCATTCCATAGTTTTTCGTTAATGATGTATTTAGAATCCAATACTTTGAATTCTCTAAAATCTTTGGTAGCGATAGCACTTAATCCGATAGTGTCTGCTTGAATTTCTGATGATTTTAGAGATTCTGATTCAACCTGCTTGCTGGAATTTTTACAGGAAAAAATGAAAAGAAAAATAATGAGAAGTAGCGTTGGTTTCATAGTTAGTATTTTTAATAAAAATACTAATTAATATGGAATTGAATATTAAAGATAATTAGAAGCTGTTATGTGAGTCAAATTCTTTCAAGAGATTCATTGCCAAAATATCATAATCCACATGAATATGTTATTTAAAAAACGAATCTACAAACTCAAACTTATTGAATACTTGAAGATCATCAATCCCTTCACCCACGCCAATATATTTAACTGGAATTTGAAATTGGTCGCTAATACCAATGACAACGCCACCTTTAGCAGTTCCGTCGAGTTTTGTTACCGCTAATGAAGTAACTTCTGTTGCTGCCGTAAACTGTTTTGCTTGCTCAAACGCATTCTGACCAGTTGAACCATCTAGCACAAGTATCACGTCATGTGGCGCATCATCAACCACTTTTTGCATGACACGTTTAACCTTGGTGAGCTCATTCATTAAATTCACTTTGTTATGTAAGCGTCCTGCGGTATCGATGATTACAACATCTGCGTTTTGGATAACCGCGCTTTTGATGGTATCAAAAGCCACTGAAGCTGGATCACTTCCCATATTCTGACGTATCATAGGCACATCAACTCTATCTGCCCATACTTGCAGTTGTTCAATTGCTGCGGCTCTAAAAGTATCAGCCGCACCGAGCACGACCTTAAGACCTTGCTTTTTAAATTGTGCTGCTAACTTACCGATAGTCGTAGTCTTACCAACACCATTGACACCTACTACCATAATAACATATGGCTTTTTATCTGTTGGAACGGTAAATTCAGTAGCGGTTCCACTATCTATTTCAGATAATAGACCTGCAATTTCTTCGCGAAGGATTTGATTGAGTTCGGAAGTTCCAAGGTATTTGTCTTGAGCAACACGTGCTTCGATACGTTTAATTATTTTAAGTGTTGTGTTGACTCCCACGTCACTAGACACCAATATCTCTTCAAGATTATCAAGGACATCATCATCAACTTTGGATTTACCTGCAACAGCCTTATTAAGTTTCGTGAAAAATGTGGTTTTGGATTTCTCTAATCCCTTATCTAAAGTTTCCTTTTTTTCTGAAGAAAATATTTTTTTTAAAAAACTCATGGTGTTACTGATTTGAAGTTTAAAGTCAACAATTAAGCCTAAATAATCAGACTGCTAATTTGGCAGAATACCTTTCAAATATAGACATAAAAAAACTGCCTTCATAACGAAAGCAGTTGTAAAAATATATTTGGATATATTTATTTTTTCTGTAAAAACTGGTCCACAAATTCTGGTGCCATAACTGACTCTACGAACATATAAGCGCCTGTTTTTGGAGATTTAACCATTTTAATTGCTTTGGTTAATCTTTTAGATCCGGTTTGTAACGATGCTACTGATTTCTTTGCCATGACTTAATTATTTTATCTCTTTATGAACTGTCATACGCTTAAGGATTGGATTGAATTTCTTCAACTCCATACGATCTGGCGTATTCTTTTTATTCTTATTTGTAATGTAACGAGAAGTTCCTGGCATTCCAGATTCTTTATGCTCGGTACATTCTAATATTACTTGTATTCTATTGCCTCTTTTTGCCATTGTAAAATATTTTATTTTTCATTTCCGCGAAAGCGGAAATCTCATCCTGTTGTGGCTATTATTTTAAAAATCCTTTGGTTTTTGCTTCTTTCATTGCAGCAGCAATTCCTATTTTGTTAATAGTTTTTAATGCTGATGTAGAAACTTTTAAAGTTACCCATTTATCCTCTTCAGGAATGTAAAAACGTTTTTTGATCAAATTAGCATCAAATTTACGTTTTGTTTTATTCATAGCGTGGGAAACATTGTTTCCAACCATCGCCTTTTTTCCAGTAAGTTCACAAACTCTTGACATTCTTCTTAACTTTAAATATGTTATTCAAAAACAGGCTGCAAATTTAGTAAAAGTTTACAATATCAACAAACTAATATTGTTACTTTTTTAAAATTTCTTTTTGGAGCATTTCAAAGGCCTTGTTCACGGCTTTATTGATGACTCTGGTGCGATGATTTCCAAAGCTAAATTCTTCAGAATAAACACCTTTTTTTGTAGCAATTGCGATAAAAACAGTTCCAACTTCCGCATCAGCATCACCTTTTGTTGGGCCCGCATTTCCTGTGGTGGCTATCGCATAATCAGTGTCAAACAATTCCAAAACAGATGTTGCCATCGCTTCAGCAACTTGTCCACTGACCACAGAATGCTTATCAATTAAGCTTTTATCAATCTTTAAAACATTCACTTTTGCTTCAGTTGCATAACTGACAATACTACCTTTAAAATAACGAGATGCACCAGCATTTGCAGTAAATGACTCTGCTATTTTTCCACCTGTACAACTTTCAGCCGTTGCTACGGTCTTTTGTAGCTTTGTTAATTGCACTCCTATAATTGCTTCCAATGACTCATCTTCTTCATAACCGACGAAAATATCTTCAATTTGCGGCAACAAGAGCGCTATTTGCTTTTGCATTTCGGTTTCGACCATCGATTTGTCCATTGATTTCGCAGACAAACGCAAACGCACTCTTCCCAAACTCGGTAAATAAGCCAATTTTATAAAAGCTGGCAAACTATCTTCCCATTTTTCAATTCTGGCCGCGAGATTACTCTCACCCATACCATAAGTTAATAGTGTTTTATGCAGTATGAAAGGGAATTGATATGTTTTTCTCAATTTTGGAATAACCTCATTCTCTATTAAAGCTTTCATTTCAAAAGGAACACCTGGTAGTGAGATGAAGACTTTTCCATCTTTCTCGAGCCACATACCTGGAGCACTTCCAACCGTATTCATTAATACTTCAGCTTTTGAAGGTACGAGTGCCTGATCTAGATTCACTTGGGAAGGCTTTTGATGCATGTAGTTTTTCCATATTGAAATTACATTTTGAGTAACCTCTTTATTTCTAATTAAAGTGTCTCCAAAATATTCCGCAAGCGTTTTTTTGGTAATATCGTCTTTGGTTGGGCCTAATCCTCCAGTGATAATTATAATGTCAGCGTTCTCTTCGGCTTCTTTAAACGATTTTAAAATATGAGATTTATCATCCTGAACAGAAGTGATTTGAAATACAGAAACACCAATTTTGTTGAGTTGTTTCGCAATAAATGCTGAATTGGTATCTACGACTTGTCCTATTAGGATTTCGTCACCAATTGTAATAATTTCAGCTTGCATTATAGATTGAAGTCGGTTTTGATTTCTACTGAAGCATTTTCGATAGCGTTTAAAACCAATTGTAATTGTTGGGAAACATCCTCATCCGTTTTTTCGAATTTCCCCCATTCCTGGACTTGAATTAATTCGCTCAAAACGCCAAGTTCAAACAAATCTAGGGTTGGTTTCATTTTATGTGCAGCTTGATAGGTCGTATAGAAATCCATTTCAGCAACTGCCTTTTTAAGCCTAGTGGCGTCTTCGGGAACTTCATCTAAAAATGCAGAAGCCAATGCCATCACGAATTCTTCATCACCATCTGCAAGTTCACGCACACGAAAGAGTTTATAGTGCTTTTCCATTTATTTTATTGTTAGTTTAAACACCTGATTATTCTCTATAAAACCTATGAGTTCGTCATTAGGTTCTACCTTTGCAACGCCAGATGGTGTGCCGGTAAAGATAATATCTCCAATCTTTAAAGTGAAATATTTTGAGATATATTCTATAAGTTCATCGATTTTCCATAGCATCTGTTCTGTATTGCCCTGCTGCACAAGGATGTTATTCTTTTTTAATGAGAAATTAATGTCATTTAAATCTTTAAAATCTGTTTTTGCCATCCATTTGCCTACAACCGCAGCGCCATCAAACGCCTTTGCTTTTTCCCAAGGCAACCCTTTGGATTTTAGTTCGTTTTGTAAATCGCGTGCCGTAAAATCGATGCCCAGCCCGATTTCGTCATAATATTTATGAGCGAATTTTTTGTCGATATGTTTTCCCACCTTATTGATTTTTACCAAAATCTCAACTTCATGATGCACATCATTTGAAAAATCTGGGATAAAAAATGGTTGTTTTTTTAAGAGTAATGAAGTGTCTGGTTTTAAGAAAACTACTGGATCTGTTGGTCTTTCATTTGCCAGCTCTTTAATATGGTCTGTGTAATTGCGACCTATGCAGATTAGTTTCATTTTATATTCTTAATTAAAATTTAAGACAAATTGGCTCTTGAATATTACCCTAATTTATTATTAAAAGCCTTTAATTTTATCGCTGTTAACACTTTCTTAGTATATAATGGAAAATCAGCATTCAACAACCACCCAAAATAACCTGGTTCATCATTGAGAACGTCTTGTACTTTTTTTCCTTTGTGCTTTCCGAAAGAGAAACATTCTTCACCCTTTTTATTATACGATATGAATCCGGCGAAATCGACAAATTTCTTACGCGAACTGAATTCAGCCAAAAACTTTGTGTCATTTTCTAATTGGTCATATCGATCTAGTTGCGCTTTTAAAACTTCATATGTTGCATGGGTATCAGCCTCGGCTCCGTGAGCACCTTCAAGCTCTTTATCGCAATAAAATTTGTAAGCAGCAGACAAGGTGCGTTGTTCCATTTTATGGAAAATCGTTTGCACATCAATAGCAACTCTATTTTTCATGTCAAAATCAATATCTGCACGCAACATTTCTTCTGCCAAAACAGGGATATCAAATCTGTCGGAATTAAATCCACCCAAATCCGAATCCTTTATCATATTATAGACTTCCTTCGCAATCTCTTTAAAAGTTGGTTTATCGGCAACATCGGCATCGGAAATACCATGAATTGCTGTGACTTCAGCTGGTATGGGAATTGTTGGGTTGACAATCCATGTTGTGCTTTCTTCTTTACCATTTGGATGTACCTTTAAGATAGAAATCTCTACGATTCTATCATTTGTAATGTTAATTCCGGTAGTTTCAAGGTCGAAAAAGCAAATGGGTTTGTTGAGATTTAGATTCATTTTTGTTTGTTGTTGAGTCGTGGTAATATATTTGTAAAAGTATGAAAAAATGAAGATTTAGTTTTTCAATGGTGTGATTTGTTTGTTGAATACATTTTTTCAAAATAAAAGACCTTTCAGCATTTAAAAATCTGAAAGGTCTGATTATTATAAATTTATAAGTTTAAATTTCTCTATTGGGATCCCAAGCTTCCAGATAATCTTTGACAGCTTTTACAAATTGCCCTCCAAGTGCACCATTGACAACGCGATGATCATACGAGTGTGATAAGAACATTCTGTAACGGATTCCTATATAATCGCCTGCCGGAGTTTCTAAAACTGCAGGAACCTTTCTAATAGCGCCTAGTGCTAAAATACCAACTTGCGGTTGGTTGATTATTGGTGTTCCCATTATGCTTCCAAAGGTTCCAACATTCGTAACTGTATAAGTTCCTCCTTGAATATCATCTGGTTTCAATTGGTTCAATCGCGCTCTATTTGCCAAATCGTTGACCCGTTTGGTCATACCCACTAAGTTGAGTTGATCGGCATCTTTTATAACCGGAACTATAAGGTTACCATCTGCCAAGGCAGCTGCCATTCCGAGGTTAATATGTTTCTTTTTAATAATGTTATCTCCTTGTAGGGAAATATTCATCATCGGGAATTTTTTGATGGCTTTTGCCACAGCTTCCATAAATATTGGTGTAAACGTAAGGTTCTCACCTTCTCGCTTTAAAAATTCATCTTTGACTTTGTTTCTCCAATTCCATATTTCGGTAACATCGGCTTCTATAAAACTTTGCACGTGTGCTGATGTCTGCACTGATTCGACCATATGATGAGCAATCAACTTACCCATTCTACTCAATTCGATGATTTCGTCATCTGCACCTGCCATTACTGGCGCTGCTTTTGTTTTTTCGGAACCATTCGACTGGTTTGTAGCCACTTTTGGAGCCTCTTGAGTCTTTTCAGATTGTTCCTGTTTTGGCTCTTTCTGTTGAGTTTCCTGTATAGATTGTGGAGTTTGTTCCTGTTTTGAACTTCTATTTTCTATATAACCAAGAATATCATCTTTGGTTACACGACCTTCTTTACCAGTTCCCGAAAGCGCGTCTAATTCGGCTTGTGATACACCTTCTTGCTTTGCTATATTTCTTACGAGCGGTGAATAGAAACGCTCTTCTGTAGAAGTTATGGATGCCACACTAGTTTTTGCTGCTTCCACAGTTTGTGCTACTTGAGCTACTGAATCAGTTTCGGCAGCAGCTACTTCTTTAACCGGTTCCGCTTTTGGTGTTGCAACATCAACGGAGCCTTTTGCATCTGTTTCGATAATTGCGATGGTTTGGCCAACCTGAACCACGTCATCTACATTGAAAAGTTTTTCAAGCAATACGCCTTCCACTTCACTTGGCACTTCACTATCAACCTTATCAGTAGCGATTTCCAGTACAGCTTCATCGGCTTCAATAGTATCTCCAACATTCTTTAACCAAGACGTAATAGTTGCTTCCGCGACACTCTCTCCCATTTTTGGGAGTTTCAGTTCAAATTTTGCCATATATGTATTGTAATGGTAATTTTATATAATTGCTTTGCAAAATTAATGAAAATTGACAGACTTCCTTATATATTCATCAGAATTTACAACGATATAGACGAACTCATCTACTTAAAATAATTAGAATTTTATCACTTCTCCTCTGCCTTTTGAACTATTACTACCTATTATGAATCGAGAATTTCTTAATAGTATCTTGAAAGTTAGATCTGCATGCTTGCTGAAAGAAGCAATATGGCTGATGATACTTTTAAAAGTTAAAGTGCTCTGATCGAAAATAAATTCTTGATGATCAGTCGGCTTGAAAACATAAGAAAAAAGATGGATCGGTTTGTCCAACTTTGACGCCAAAGATTCAGATAGTTGGTCAGACATTAAAAGATAACCCTTAACGTTTGCTTTTTTCTGTTTTGGTTGATGATTAAATAAGATGACGCCTTTGATTCCAAGCCAAATTAGAGAATTGTAAAAAATATTTGGTCTAAAATGTTTCTTAAAGAAAATCTGCATTGCTTCATTAAAACGCTTGGCATATATTTTATCTTTTAGGGTACTCTCTCCTTTATAATGTATAACAGTCGTTGCTGGATTGTAATAATTCTGATATCCTGCTTTTTGAACACGATACGAAAAATCCATATCATCACCATACATGAAATAGTCTTCGTCAAATCCGTTTATTTCATTATAAATACTGCGTTTTAAAATCATAAATGCACCAACTAAAACAGATACTTCTCCGATTTCATCCTCACTCAAGTGATGAGCATAATAAGGTTTTGAATTCCCTAATATCTTTTTAATGGAAACAAGAGGGGTTGGGACGTTCCGTTTACTTTCAGGTAAAAAGCGACCTGTACCATCGATGAGTTTACAACCCAAAATACCTATTCTTGGCATTGATTCGGCAAAATCGAGAAGTATTTTAAACGTGTCTTCTGCAACAACCGTGTCAGGATTTAAGAGGCAGACATATTTGCCTTTGGCTCTTGCAACTCCAATATTATTTCCTTTGGAAAAACCGTAATTTTCTTTATTCTGGATAAGAATGACTTCGGGAAATAGTTCTTTGACCATTCTGCAGCTATCATCATTTGAAAAATTATCAACTACAATTATTTCGGCATTGAAATCAACGATGGCTTCGGTAACACTTTTGAGACATAGTTCTAAAAAGTAACGTACATTATAATTGAGTATGATGACTGAAAGTTGCAAATAATGCTAGAGTTTTAATGACGATTCAAAAGGAATACGGTTCATGATACTACGACCTAGTGTTACCTCATCGGTATATTCGAGTTCATTGCCCACGGAAATACCGCGTGCAATTGTTGAGGTGATAACGTCTAAATCCTGAATTTGTTTAAAAATATAAAAATTTGTTGTATCACCTTCCATCGTTGAGCTTAACGCAAAAATAAGCTCCTTTATTTTGCCCAGTTTCACCTTCTCTACTAAACTGTTGATGTTTAAATCATTTGGGCCAATCCCGTCCATGGGCGAAATTTTACCTCCCAACACGTGATACAACCCACGGAACGAACTAGTGTTTTCTATTGCCATGACATCTCGAATGTCTTCTACCACACAAATAATGTCGTCGGTTCTATGCGGATTAGAACAGATTTCACAAAGTGACGTGTCGCTAATATTATGGCAGCTTTTACAAAACTTGATCTCATTGCGCATCGTTAGAAGTGCGGAAGCCAGTTGGCTAGTTTGATCATTCGGTTGACGCAACAAATGCAATACCAGTCGTAATGCCGTTCTTTTACCAATTCCTGGCAATTGTGACATTTCGTTGACCGCTTTTTCTAGAAGTTTTGATGAGAATTCCATAGTTGCGAAAATAATGAAAATTTTTACTATTTATGCTTACGAAAGGGAATCAATTCGACAAGGCATTTGCAACAAAATGGGATATTATCCATAACAAAAATGTAAATTCTAATAAATTACTTAATATTGTCTTTTGCAAACATTTTTAATTCCTTCATCCAAATAACACACTTAAAAATAACCTTATGTCTCCTACTTACATTATTCTGTTAATTGCTGGATATTTTGGCCTTCTCATTTTAGTTTCATATTTCACAGGTAAAAAAACAGATAATGATACTTTCTTTAAGGGGAACAAGTCATCGCCTTGGTATGTAGTTGCTTTTGGTATGATAGGCGCTTCACTTTCTGGAGTTACCTTCATTTCGGTTCCAGGGTGGATTGAGGCCTCGCAATTTAGTTATATGCAGGTTGTGTTGGGCTATATTGTTGGTTATTTCGTTATTGGAACCGTCTTACTTCCTCTATACTACAAGCTAAATTTAACGTCTATATACACCTATCTCGAAGAACGTTTCGGAAATTACGCTTATAAGACTGGTGCCTCTTTCTTTTTAATCTCAAGGGTTGTTGGTGCTAGTTTTAGATTGTATTTGGTTGCGAATGTTTTGCAAATAATTTTATTTGATGAATTGGGAATTTCTTTCTGGCAAACGGTTACCATAACGGTTCTATTGATTTGGCTATACACTTTTAAGTCCGGAATAAAAACCATTGTATGGACCGATACGTTTCAAACCTTGTTTATGTTGATTGCCGTAGGTGTGGCAATTTATTTTGTAAGCGATGAATTGGGTATCGAAAGCGGAAATATTCTGGGTTATGTTTTGGACAGCGACCTTTCAAAAACCTTCTTTTTTGATGATTTTAAATCCGGCGATTATTTCTGGAAGCAATTTATTTCTGGTGCCTTTATTGCAATTGTGATGACAGGATTAGACCAAGATATGATGCAGAAAAACCTGACCTGTCGAAGCCTAAAAGATGCACAAAAAAATATGTTCTGGTTTACGATTGTATTGACCATCGTAAATTTTGTATTCTTAAGTTTGGGCTTACTTCTTACGGTATATGCGCAACAAAATGGTATCGATGCACACAAAGATGATTTATTCCCATTATTGGCAAAAAACTATCTTGGTGCTGGAGTGTTTGTATTTTTCTTAATAGGGCTGATTGCCGCAGCATATAGTAGTGCTGATAGTGCGTTGACTGCTTTAACAACTTCATTTAGTATTGATATTTTGAACATCGAAAAAAAGCAAACAAAAGAAAAGCAAATAAAAATCAGAAAACAGATCCATATTCTGATTTCCATAGTGCTGATTTTTGTAATTGTCGCGTTTAAATATATTATCAAAGATGAAAGTGTTATCGCTAAACTCTTCGTGTTTGCAGGCTATACCTATGGTCCTCTGCTCGGGTTGTATGCTTTTGGATTATTTACCAAATTGAAAGTGAAGGATACCCTTGTCCCAGTGATAGCGATTCTTTCGCCAATTCTTTCCTATATCATTAGTATCAATAGCCTCAAATGGTTCGGCTTTGAATTTAACTTTTTTATACTGATATTGAATGGACTACTAACCTTTATTGGATTGCTTATGATTTCTAGTAAATCGCAAACAGCATCCGTTAGTATTGGTTGATACTCAACATAACTAATGTGCAAGCAATCTCAAGACTGATATTGTTTTCCCTTAAAAGCTTATAAAATTCAGGGTTTTCGGTACCTGGATTGAAAATGACACGATTAGGTTTTAATGAAATAAGATAATCGTAGAAATCTGATTGCCGAAGTGGATTCATATATAATGTAACGGTATCTATTCCATTATACTCTTTTAATTCAGTATCAATTTCTATTCCTGCTACCAAACCTTTTCTTAATCCATAAGCCACAACTTCATGCCCATGATCCACCAGTCGGTTCACAGCTAAATATGAATAGCGACTTGGATTTGTCGAGGCTCCAAAAACCAATGTTTTTTTACTCATTTTTGCATCTTTAATGTTAAAAACGTGTTAAGGTAGGCCAAATACAGTAACACGATTCAAATTTAAGCGTCTATGAAGTAACAACCTAATCAGTTGTAGTTAAAATTAACTAAAAACCAAGCTAACTACTCGGTAAACAATCAATCAAAAAATGAAACAATTTTTCCTAGTGTGCACATACATATTATCTACTTATGCAAGCGCAAACCCATCAAAAGGCATTGAACTTAGAGACGGCACGATATCCGGTCGTGTCATGGATGCTTCATTGAACCAACCACTCCCATATGTAAGTGTCATTGTAAAAACAATTGAGAACAAAACGATTTCTGGAAGTATTACCAATGATGATGGAACGTTTACAATCGGAAAAATTCCTGAAGGATCTGTGGTTGTCAGTGTCCAATATATTGGTTTTAAAACAATTTCTAAAAATGTAGAGATCGGAAACAAAAGCTATAACATTAATTTGGGCGATATCATGCTCGATGAGGATGTTGCTAGTCTGGACGAAGTGACTATCGTGGCTGAAGTGACTACGATTCAACAAAAAGTAGACAGAAAAGTCATCAATGTTGGCAAAGACTTAACCACTACTGGTCCCACTGCTTCAGATATTATGAACAATATTCCATCGGTGAACGTCGATCAACAAACAGGAAACATCAGCTTACGTGGCAATGAAAATGTACGTGTGATGGTAGATGGCAAACTATCAAATGTTCCTGTTTCACAATTGTTGAAACAAATCCCGTCTTCTTCAATAAAGCAAATTGAGTTGATTACCAATCCGTCTGCAAAATATAATCCTGAAGGAATGAGTGGTATCATTAATATTATCCTTCATAAAAACACAAACGTGGGATTTAATGGGAATTTGAATTTAGGACTTACCAAAGAAATTTATGCTAGATTCAACAGTTCTATCGATATGAATTATCGTAATGGCAAATTTAACTTTTATGGAAACTATGGCAATTTTGCAGGCAAAAGTGCCAACTATGGCAGAATTAAAAGACCAGAAGATAATTCCATACAATTATTTGATTTTCTCAATAACAGCAAATCGCATTTGTACAAATTTGGCGTTGATTTTTATTTGAACGATAATAATACATTCTCTATATTTACAAATCAAAATATTTTTGATGGTAAAGGTGGAGGAAAAACAGATATTATTAATGAGGACGAACCCGTTCAATCTCAAATATTTCGCAATGTTTCAGACAATACATCCTCCCAATATAATCTAGCTTATAAGCACAATTTTAAGAAAGATGGCGAAAAACTCGATGTTGAAATAGATTACAACACATTTGAACAATTTGAAAACTCTGATTTCAGATTCGTTAACTTCTCATTTCCATCTGATTATAAGGATTTCGTAGATACCGAAAGAAATCAAACGACTATCAATGTAGATTACGTCAATCCATTAAGTGACAAAGCAAAATTAGAGGTGGGTCTTGAAGCTCGTCTATACGACACTGCTGTCAATTATGGCTCTACTGGTCAGTCATTCGATGAATCTGGTTCTATCATTGCAACCCCAGATACCGATTTTAATTATATAAGGGATATTTATTCAGCGTACGTGACATATGGAAAAACTTTTGAAAAATGGAGTTATCAATTTGGTGCACGAGCAGAAACTGTAACAGATGAGGCGAAAGCAATTCGATTTTTTGAAAGTGAAACAGAAACCATCCCTTTCAAAAATGATTATTTTCAAATATATCCTTCCGCATTTTTGACGTATTCACCAAGTGAAAAAAACTCTTATCAGGCAAGTGTTAGCCGCCGTGTGGACAGACCAGGGCTACAACAGGTCAATCCAATACGTGAATGGAGTACGCCTCTTGTTTCATCATTTGGAAATACAGAATTATTACCACAATATACAAATTCCATAGAAGTTAATTATACTCGAAATTTGAAAAATGGCTCTATTACTGCTGGTGTGTTTTATAGAATCATCGAAGACGAAATCAACAGAGCAGTTTTTATTGACCGCCTAGATTTAAACCGAATTATTTTAAGCTATGACAATTTTGATAATACCTCTGCCTACGGGGTGGAATTGTCAAGTAATTATAAAGCAACAAAATGGTGGAGTTTTAATGCAAGTTTTGATTTATTTGCTCAGACACAAAAAGGAATATCTGAAATTTTTAACACTTCAGAAGGACAGGATCCTTCATTGGATGATATTGAGGTTAGGGAAATATCAGTTGACAACATTAGATATAACTTTAGAATGGGGAACAATTTTAAAGTGAACAAAAAATTGACGCTTTCGGCATTTGGAATTTATAGAGGCGAGAACAAAGGATTACAGTTTACCAATAAACCTATGTATTTTGTAAATACAGGTCTGCGCTATTCTTTCTTGAGTGATGCTGCGACTTTCAGCTTTAATTACAACGATATATTCAACACGATGAAATTCAGATTTGAAGGTGACAGACCTTATCCTCAAAATGGCCAATTTAATTGGGAAAGTAATACATGGAATATTGGATTGTCCTATCGTTTTGGAGGCAGCAAATATCGTGCTTTAAAACGTAGGGACAGAGATGACAATGAAAAATCCGGAGGTGGAGGATTCATTTAAGATATATTTGGTAGCTGACGTAATAGTTGATGGTTAGTGTTAATGTTTAGCTATTGAATAAGAAAACCCGGAGCTTGATCACTTCGGGTTTTTATTCTAATAAAAAAATGTTAAAGTTTGAAAATCAGTATAATAAATCGATGATTTAAGCGTCTTTAGATAAACACACTATCAATGAATTTAAATTAATTTGAATTAGCCTTCGACTTTTAATTAAAGTTCTAACAAGATGAGTGTTTATTATATAAAACCCGAAGCTGATACCTTCGGGTTTTTGTTATAAGTATGTTAAACTTTGATAATGAAGGTAATGTGAGCCTTTTTAATTCGTCTAATGAGTATCAGTTTGAATTTATTCCCCAATTAAATAAGTTTTAAATTGATTAATAGCAATAAGAAAATCCGAAGTTAAACCTTCGGATTTTTGATTCGATGTGTTAATTGATAGTTAAAGTGGTTGGTCGATATAATAAACTGAAGATTTTAACGTCTATAAGTAAGTGATAAGTTTTAATAGTTAATTAGTTTAAGTGTTAGTTAAGTTGATTAATAGCAGGAAAATCCGAAGCAGTGATGTTTCGGATTTTTTTATTCCAGCCTTCGCAGTCATTTACCACTTAATAATAACACTCCCCCAAGTAAAACCACTACCAAACGCAGCCAATACAACTGTATCGCCTACTTTGATTTTACCCTGTTCCCAAGCCTCCGTTAACGCAATTGGAATGGATGCCGCAGTTGTATTACCATATTTTTGGATGTTATTGAACACTTGGTCATCACTCAATCCAAATTTCTTCTGAATGAACTGTGCAATTCTTAAATTGGCCTGATGCGGAATTAACATATCTATATCTTCCTTTTGTAGATTATTTTTCATCAAACCTTCCATAATCACTTCACTAAAACGAACTACGGCATTTTTAAACACTAACTGTCCGTTCATATAAGGGAAGTAACTTTCATCGTTTGGATCATTATCATTGATGATATCGGTCACCCAACGTGTTCCCATTCCGGGTGCTTTGACGACCAATTCTTCGGCAAACTCGCCTTGGGAGTGCAAATGTGTTGATAGGATACCTTTAGTAGTATCTTCTTCCCTAGTCAAAACTGCCGCGCCTGCACCATCTCCAAAAATGACCGAAACACCTCGACCGCGTGTGGTTTTATCCAATCCTCTAGAATGTAATTCGCTACCTATCACTAATACGGTTTTGTACATGCCAGTTTTAATAAACTGGTCAGCGACCGAAATACCATATACGAATCCTGAACATTGGTTCCGTACGTCAATAGCTCCAATGGTTTTGATATCCAAGGCATGCTGCACCTGAACACCTGGGCCAGGAAAATACATATCAGGACTTAAAGTTGCAAATACTATAAAATCAATATCGTCTTTATCGATACCTGCGCGCTCTATGGCAACTTTGGCAGCCTTCACTCCCATTGTTGCAGTTGTATCATCAGAATTTGGTTTTACCCAACGTCGTTCTTTGATGCCAGTCCGCTCTTGAATCCACTCGTCATTGGTATCCATCATTTTTGACAGATCAGCGTTAGTTACAATATTATCAGGCACATAGTGACCTAGTCCTATTATTTTTGAATTGTACATATGAAAAAATTAAGTCGTGCAATTTAAGGATTTAACAACATACGCGTTCCAAAATTGTGATTCATTCGTTATGCATGCATAATATCTTTTTATGTGTCAGTTTGTCACTTTTTTTTCATTGGTACTTTTTTTGACTAACTGTACAACAGAATAAAATCAAATATACGGTCATTTCGAGCGTAGTCGAGAAACATAGTAAAAGCATTTCGATTACGCTCAATGTGACAGTACTAACAATAAAAATATAGAAAAAATGACAAAAGGAAATATCAATGTTTCAGTAGAGAATATTTTTCCGCTGATTAAAAAATTTCTTTACAGCGACCACGAAATCTTTTTACGTGAGCTAATAAGTAATGCTACAGACGCTACTTTAAAATTAAAACACCTTACAAGTATCGGAGAAACCACAGTAGAATATGGCAATCCAAAAATTGAAGTGAAAATCGATAAAGAAGGTAAAAAACTTCACATTATTGACCAAGGTATTGGTATGACCGCGGAAGAGGTTGAAAAATACATTAACGAAATCGCCTTTTCTGGCGCTGAAGAGTTTTTAGACAAATACAAAGATTCTGGAAAAGACGCTGGTATTATCGGACACTTCGGACTAGGTTTCTATTCTTCCTTTATGGTAGCGGAAAAAGTGGAGATCATCACTAAATCTTATAAAGAAGCTACAGAAGCAGCACATTGGACTTGCGACGGGTCACCAGAATTCACTTTAGAACCTTCTGACAAAACTGAAAGAGGTACTGAAATCATCCTCCATATAGCAGAAGATTCCACAGAGTTTTTAGAAGAATCTAAAATCAGTGAGCTTTTGATGAAGTACAACAAATTTATGCCAATTCCGATTAAATTTGGAACCAAAGAAGTTAATGTCGCACTTCCTGAAGATGCTCCTAAAGATGCGAAACCAGAAAAGAAAACTATTGATAACATCATCAACAATCCAAATCCGGCATGGACCAAACTGCCAGCAGATTTAAAAGATGAAGATTACAAATCGTTCTACCGAGAGTTGTATCCGATGCAATTTGAAGACCCATTGTTTCATATTCATTTGAATGTTGATTATCCGTTCAACCTGACAGGAATCTTGTATTTCCCAAAAATGACGAATGATCTTAACATACAAAAAGACAAAATCCAGTTATATCAAAACCAGGTTTATGTAACAGATAATGTGGAAGGTATTGTACCAGAATTCTTGACCATGCTTCGTGGTGTGATCGATTCTCCAGACATACCATTGAATGTGTCACGTTCTTACCTTCAGGCAGATAGCAATGTAAAGAAAATAGCATCTTACATCACCCGTAAGGTTGCAGACAAATTGAAATCTCTTTTCAATGACAATCGTGAAGATTTCGAAAAGAAATGGGACGACATCAAGATTGTGATTGAATACGGAATGCTGTCAGAGGATAAATTCTTCGAAAAAGCAGATGCATTTGCACTCTATCCAACGGTCGACAAAAAATATTACATCTATGATGAATTGATTGAAAAAATCAAAGATAATCAAACCGATAAGGACGGTAAAGTTGTGATTTTGTATGCCTCTAATGAAGATGCTCAACACAGCTATATAGAAGCTGCAAAAACTAAAGGTTACGAAGTATTATTATTGGACTCTCCTATTGTATCTCATTTGATGCAAAAGCTAGAATCTTCTAAAGAGAATATTTCATTTGCACGTGTAGATGCCGACCACGTTGACAACCTCATCAAAAAAGAAGAAACGACAATTTCTAAATTGTCTGACGATGAGAAAAAACAATTGGAAGACATCTTGAAAGAAGCGATTCCTTCTGAAAAATTCATGGTGCAATTGGAAGCTATGGATAGTGATGCCTCACCATTTATAATCACACAACCAGAATTTATGCGTCGTATGAAAGAAATGCAAGCAACTGGTGGTGGCGGAATGTTCGGAATGGGCAATATGCCAGAGATGTACAATCTAATCGTTAATACAAATTCTGAATTGGTAGGCGAAATCCTTAACACCAAAACCAAGAAGAAACAAGAACGCTTGATTTCTCAAAGTTTAGACTTGGCAAGACTATCTCAAGGCTTGTTAAAAGGCAAAGAATTGAGTGAGTTTATCAAACGCTCTTATGAGATGATTAAATAAGACATAAGAACTAAGATTAAAGACTAAAACCACTTCATGAAAATGAGGTGGTTTTTTTGTTAATGACTTCTCATATTTACGTAGTTCTATTTATTGATTTTCTCGCATGAAAAAAGTAACTTCGTTTAACTATCGAAATGGATAATTGAAACTATCCTTAATTTGGTATATACGAACCCATACAAATTCAAAAATAACAAGATCAATTACTTCCAAAAAGAAGTGGATTTTTAAAATAACAATCCAAAACAAAAACTAATCAACTTCACTATTATACTACTCCACCCGAATTGAGTTACCTTTGCAAACAAACTGCAAAACCACTTGAAAGACTACCTCAAACAACTTGAATTATTCCTAAAAGGCTCCAACTTTGACCGAGGGATTCGTCTCGGTACAGCGATTATTGTGCCGTTTGTGGTACTTAATTTTTTAGGGTATTTTGAGTATGCACCTGCAGTGGTTGTTGGCGCGTTTTTAAATGCACCTGGTGATATTCCAGGAAGCATCAAACGAAAAGTCAATGCCATACTCATCAGCATTGGGTTGACAATGGTCATTACGGCCATCATTCTCTTTGCCAAACCGTTTTTGCCCATTTTAATTATAGCCATTGCGGTCATATCGTTTGCGGTATCCTTTATTTCTATTTATGGTTTTCGAGCATCGCTCGTGTCGTTTTCTGGGTTGCTGGCCATGGTATTGGCATTCGCCATCGTTAAAGAAACGCCTAAAGAGATTGTATTACAAGTTCTGTTAATGGGTGTAGGTGGTCTGTGGTATTTAGTGGTGTCGTTTATCTTTCAGCGCTTGGCACCAAAGAAAGATGACAATCAGCTGCTGTCAGATACCTTACTTTACATCGGGCAATACTTAAAATTGCGTGCCAAACTACTATCCAAGAAAACCAAGCGCGATGACATCTTAAAGCAAGCTTTTATCCTTCAAAACCATATCAACGAAAAGCATGAAACCTTGCGCGAAGCACTCCTTCTCGAGCGCAAACGTTCTGGACGGTCGCATTATGAAGAAAAGCAATTATTGATTTTCCTCTCCTCCATCAACATCTTCGAACTGATTGAAGCCAAACATCTCGATTATGATACCATCGACCAAATTTTTGGCAAACAGAAACAATTTCTAAAACCTGCCAAAAACCTCAACAAAATCATGGGCAATCATTTGATTCGCCTATCGGAATTATTGATTCAGAAGGATAAAATCCCGAATAAAGACAGGTTGTTGGAAGCACTGGACAAAGCTAGGACAGCAATCACCGTCTATATCGAAACAGTCAAACTACCAGAAGCTCGTGAAGGCGCGTTGGTGTTGAAAAATCTATACGATTATCAAGAACAATTACTCCAAGAGATCAGAGCAATTCGACGCGTCATGGCAAATGTGAAAGATGCCTCCAAGGTGTCCTTAAAACGTCAAGATGCGAGTCAATTTTTGACGCTTCAGGAATACCGATTGAATGTCATTGTTCAAAACTTCAGTTTGAATTCGACCATGTTCCGACATGCTCTACGATTTACCATTGCGATTGTATTTGCGTATCTCTTGGGCGCACTACTCGACATTAGAAACACCTATTGGATCATGTTGACAATCGTGGTCATCATGCGCCCAAGTTTCGGCCTCACCAAAGAGCGCTCAAAAGACCGTATCATTGGGACTTTTATAGGTGCGGCTTTTGCTATCGGGATTGTACTGCTGACTCAAAATGTGGTTGTGTATTCGATATTGGCACTTGTCTCCTTGATATTGGCATTTTCGCTGATTCAGCAAAATTACAAGTCTGCGGCTGCCTTAATTACCATAAGTATTATCTTCGTGTATTCACTCATCAATCCCGATGCGTTTGAAGTGATTCAATATCGTGTGCTCGATACGATTATTGGTGCCAGTATTGCTATTGTTGTCAATTATGTTGTCTTTCCAAGCTGGGAAGTCGACAATCTTAAACAAGTGCTTTTGAATGCCTTAAAGAAGAACAGAACGTATATTTTGGCAACTCAGGTTCTGTATCATGACAAAACGAACAATAAGCTTCCCTATAATGTCGCTAGGAAGGATGCGTTTTTGGCCATCAGCAATTTGAACGCGTCGTTTCAACGTTTGACTCAAGACCCAAAATCAAAGCAAAAAGAGTTTCAACTGATTTATGATATGGTCACCCTAAATCAAACGATGGTTTCTGCCATTGCTTCCATTGGTACCTTTATTGTCAACCATAAAACAACCCCTGTCTCTAAAGAATTTAATACGCTCATAGAAAAAATATCGAATACCTTACGAGCCTCCTATTCCATTTTAGAACAAATGGAAACTACTCCCAAAGCACAAGAATTACCTGATGAAGCCGCTGAAGAGAAACTTTTGGAAACTTATAAGAATCTGTCCAAAAAAAGAGATGAAAATATTGAAAAAGGTCAAGGAGAACTAGACCAAGAAACCATGCATCGGTTACAAGAAGCCTATTTGATTGCCAATCATATGAGTTGGTTAAAATCGCTTTCTGAAAATTTGAAAAAGGCAACATCAAAATATAATGCGACATTGTTAGATAGTACACAATAACGTATTTCTAATTTAACTTGTAGGATGTTAAAAGAACAATTCTATCAACTCGTATTGCTTATTATGGAAAAATATATCAACAAAAATCAGTAATTTCGTAGTATGTCAGTCGCAACACTCAACATTATGATTAAATATATCGGGGTTTTAGTTTTATGTTTGACCTGTCTTATTCTTGTTACGTTTTCTACTAAAAACACGGAACCCGTTTTTGATACGACCTATGCCGCTGCTCGAGCAAGTGACTCCCTAAATTATGATGATGGGCCTTACATTCTCATCCATCAGGACAGTTTAATCGAACATACCATTCTAAAAGGTGATTTAAAAACTCGGTATCTCCCTTTTAACGCGATGCCTACAGACTATCCTGCCGAACTTTCAACATTTAAAAATGTATCAAAGATTGCAGCGTTTAGTGACCTGCATGGGCAATATGATTTGACCCTCACGATTCTAAAAAACAATAACATTATAGATGAGCAATTGAATTGGGCTTATGGCGATGGTCATTTGGTCATTGTAGGCGACATCTTTGATAGAGGCAGTAAAGTGACCGAACTACTTTGGTTTTTTTACAATCTTGAAACACAGGCAGAAAAAAGCGGGGGTATGGTTCATTATCTTTTGGGAAACCATGAATATATGGTCATGCAAAATGATTTAAGGTACATCAATCCAAAATATTCCTTCACTTCTAAATTGCTCAATAGGCCTTACGACGAACTTTTTGGGAAACAATCCGTACTTGGTAGATGGCTGCGTTCAAAAGCCACCATACTTAAAATAAACGATATTATCTTTGTTCATGGCGGGATTTCAGAGGAATTTATTGCAAATCAATTTGACCTCGAACGGACCAATAGAGACATGAGGCACTCCCTAGTGGATACTATAACAACCAAACGAGATTCCGTCTATAACAAGTATTTTAACAGCGATGGACCGATTTGGTATCGTGGCTATTTTTCAAATGATTTCAGAAAAAAGAATATCAATAAAATTTTGAGAACACTTCATGTCAAACATATTGTGGTCGGACATACCTCACAGATGCAAATAACTTCTTTATTCAAAAAAAAGATATTGGCCGTAGATTCTAGTATCAAACTTGGCAAAAGCGGGGACATCCTTCTCATTGAAAACGGCAACTATTTTAGAAGCACTATGGATGGAACTAAAATTCCTTTGGACTAATTATAATTATAGGGATATCTAGTTTTTTCTAGCGGCATCTATGATGTTCTTCTGAAATTTTGCATCATTAAGTAAAATATTATAAAAACTAAAAATGAAAGCCTGTGCTACTTCAAAATCTTTATTATTTTCAAAATAGTTTTCATGTTGGTTGAGTAGCAATACAATCTCCGACTGGTGATTGATAAACTCTTCCCTTACTTGATCATAAATGCTTCTGTCCCTTATAAAACCACGAAATACTCTATCCGTGACAGAAGTTACTTCTAAGCTTTTGCCATTTATTTGAGAAACCACGGCATAGCTCGCATTTACAAAACCCGACATATCAAAATCGTAAGGGACGGGAATGAATTTTTGGTCTAAAAAAATAAGTTCGACATTATGAAGATATGCCTGTGAATAATCGGTGTTTCCAATCATGAATTGAAACATATCATGTCTGACGGAATTCAGATCATCTTGCTCCAATGGATGTACAAATCTTTTGTAAACTTTAGCATTTAGCCGCTTCGCTACTGATTTATCATCTTCGATAAAAAACCCCATCAACTTATGGTTCTTTGTCTTTTTACCTTTGATTTGATCAAAATCAATGTCCAATAATCGTGTTTGGAAATTATAAGGCGAAATAATCTCGTACAGTTTATACGCTAAATATTCCTTGATGACATTATCGTTCTGGGACTTTTGTATTAAGCAAGGTTGCACAATTTTTAAATTCTTATGTCCTTCAAACGGAGTACCATTTGCATCTGATTTTTTTATTTTCATCTTTAAAGGTGGGAAATAGCAATTTTTTAGTCGATAATTTCCTCTACCTCGAATTCTCGTATTTATTTTTTGCCATGTATCTTTTCGAGACAAGTACGCCAGTTCGGTTTCAAAATAAGTCGAATCATTTGTGTTTTTTTTTAAATCCTTAATAGAATAGGATAGTTTAATAGGCAAGGAATGTGTCTCCGAAAACAAATTAGAAACAGTGGATAGCGGTTCTTTTAATGTGGCTTGTGCTAAAACGTCCGTAAAAAAGAACATTATAATAAGTATGGCAAAATATTTTATGTGCTTTTCCATAATTAAATAGTACATTTAACAAATGTAACTATTTTATTTTCAGCGTATCAAAAAATATTTTTCCATAATCACCACTAGGACATTTTTGACCTTGGCAATTTCTTTTGCGGTTACCTATTGCTGTTTTCGATTTGATTTCAACTTCAATTTAGACCTTACACTTTTAAGCATTGCCATCATTTTTCCATTAGTTTTTACCATCAGAGGATCTTTCAGACGACGAGAAAAAGCTTTGGAACATTTAAGTGAATTTAGGAGCGCTCTTAAAACAGTACACTATTTTTTAATGAGCAATGACCAATTTTCTGAAGAGGATACTCATGAAATTGAAAGCATATTGTTTGATATAAACAGAAGCACATTGAACCATTTGCGCAATAAAAATCATTCCCTGAAAGATCTCGATATTATTATTCAAAAAGTGTATCAATTCACTTTGGATAAAACGACTTTCATACCACGAGGTTCGCGCGATAAAATATTCAAGCTCATGAAGGATCTTCATGAATCCATTGAAAATCTGCATGCCATTCATATTCATAGAACTCCAATTAGCCTAAAAGCTTATTGTGAGTTATTTATCTATATTTTCCCCTTTATATATGCGCCAACAATCATTTTCAACATTGGCGCAAACAATCCCCCATGGATAACTTATACCATTGTTTTGCTTACTGAGTTTATCTTGATATCTCTTTATAACATACAAAATCATCTGGAATATCCCTTTGATAATGTAGGAATGGATGACATTAATCTCGATAATTTTAGCATTGACCGATGATAAAATGAATTTTACAGTACCAATATAAATGTAAATTCTTGTTTAAGTTAGGAGTGAATTGCTTGAAGTCTCATTTACAAAAAAGTTAAACTTAGACCGTTTACAAAAATACGGGTCAAGTTTGTAACTTGATAGAGATTCGATCGTCCTATAAATAAATCGTAATTTCAATCAATCAAAATACATTCTTATGAGATCATCACACACCATGAAAACACTTCTATTTGTAGTTTTTATGTTTTTTTGCAATGTTTCAATAAACGCTCAAAAACTGGAACAACAAGTGGATGAACTATTAAAAGCTCAATATCCATCAGATGGACCAGGCGTATCTTTCTTAATTGCCAAAGACGGGAAACCCATCTATCAAAAAGCATTTGGAATGGCCGATTTAGAACTGAAGGTCCCTATGAAAACCACTAACGTGTTTGAAATTGGTTCCATCACAAAACAGTTTACGGCAGTTGCCATATTAATGCTTGAAGAACAAGGAAAACTTAAGGTAGAAGATGATATCACCAAATACATATCTGATTACCCTACCAAAGGAAAAAAAATAACCATACACCAATTGCTGAATCACACTTCTGGGATTAAAAGTCATACAGAACTGCCATCTTTTTTGTCAAGCGCAAGAACAGATATGACGCCACAAGTACTCATCGATGTCTTTAAAAATGAACCCATGGATTTTGAACCAGGGGAGAAATTTCACTATAACAATTCAGGTTATATTCTTTTGGGTTATATCATAGAAGTGGTTTCTGGTGAGAGCTATGCCGATTTTATAGAGAAGAACATTTTTGAAAAATTAGGCATGACTTCTTCATTATATGGAACCATGAAAGATATTGTTCCAAATAGAGCGTCTGGCTATTCTTCTACTGCATCAGGATATGTGAATGCTGACTATTTAAGCTTGACGTTGCCTTATGCAGCAGGTTCGCTCATGTCGACCACGGAGGATTTATTAAAATGGCAAAATGCTTTGAACGATAATAAGCTATTGAAAAAATCGAGTTATGAGAAGGCGATTCACGGGTCCACTTTAAATAATGGTGAACATATTCCCTATGGCTATGGATTGGGTGAAGCTGACATAAACGGTTCGCCGAGTATTCAACACGGAGGTGGAATTTTTGGATATACTACGATGGGCATCTATTTACCAGAAGAAAAGATTTATGTTTCAGGATTGACTAATTGTGACTGTAAAAATATTACTAACACAACCACAGCAATCGCTGCCATTGCTATTGGCAAGCCATTTCCAGATAAAAAAAATGCAATTAAGCTTACAGAAGCAGAATTAGAAAAATGGGTTGGATCCTATGAATTTAACGATAACATTTTTCGATACGTTACATTGGAAAATGGTCAATTATATAGTCAAAGAGAAGGAAGCACAAAACTTGAAATTTACCCCATGAGTAAAAACAATTTTATTTTTGATGGTGGAACGACCTCTTACGTATTTTCTGAAATCGACGGCAAAAAACAAGCTACCTTTAATACAAATGGGCAAACAGTTATAGGAAAAGAAACTGATAAAGCACCACCTACAGAAAAGGTCTCTATCTCACTAGCTCCAAAAGAACTTATAAAATATATTGGAAAATATGAGCTGGCACCAGGCGCCGTTATACAAGTAACCACAAAAGAGAATCAAATTTTTGCCCAACTTACAGGACAGCCACAGTTCGAGATATTCCCAGAACAAGAAGATATATTTTTCTTAAAAGTGGTTGCCGCAGAATTGGTCTTTGATAAAGATGAATCTGGAAATATCACAGGGGTAACACTCAACCAAGGAGGGCGACAAATGCCTGCAAAAAAAATTGAATAATCTTCTTTACATTATTTGAAGATGTAAGCCTTTTGGCATCAAAACACTTTTGAAAATTTAAAATTTAAAAGCCACAAGTTTGCTTTGACAGAAATGATAAAAGCCACTTAGCAGCTAACGACATTGGTTAAATGAAAACCTAAACTCATTAACTGTTAAGGAGGCTACAGCTTTTAGTGCATTTAAAAAATCACTAGGTCAAATCATCAAACTTTTGTTACTTTTATGTTATGAAAATTATCTCCACTAACATTTCTGAACCAAAAACCATCAAATGGCGAGGCAATCCTGTGACGACAGGGATATTTAAAAACCCAACATTAGCACCAATATTTTTAGGAAAGGAAACTGTGAAGAATGACGAAGTGTTGGATAGAAAACATCATGGTGGTATTTTTAAGGCCTGTTATTTATTTTCTTCAGATCCCTATGATTATTGGAAAACTTATATCCCAATTTAGAATGGACCTTTGGCATATTAGGTGAAAATCTTACCGTTTCAGGATTAGACGAAACCCAAATTCATGTTGGGGACATTTACAAAATTGGTGAAGCACTTGTACAAGTAACCCAACCGCGAGAACCTTGTTACAAATTTGGAGTCAAATTTGGGACTCAAGCAGTATTAAAACAGTTTATAGAGCATGGATTTCCTAGGACTTATGTGAAGGTTCAGCGAGAAGGTTTTGTAAAATTGGGCGATGAAGTGAATCTAGTGCAACGAGCCAATGATAGTTTAACAATTTTCCAATTTTTTAAGTTGTTATACGCAAAGGATAAAAATCAAAAGCATTTGATGTTGGCGATAAAGAATGATGCCATTCCGCAATCTAAACGCGAAAAATTTAGCACATTCATAAAACAATAAAAGACGTATCTTTTTTGTGCATTCCTGTAGGGCTTTCCA
>JAGXIE010000026.1 GCA_024635765.1 Flavobacteriaceae bacterium
CAATAAATCTGAAATAAAGGTTTATGAGAAATTTATTCATGTGCTATCCGAATTGAAAGTTAGAGAATTCTCAAAAGATGAAATTCAATCCATCGAAGCTGAACTCGATAGTTTAAATTTAGAATCGAATCCTGAGAACGGAAAAAAATACTTTAAGAAAGCACTAACTAAATTTGAAAAATATTTAAAGGATATATTTTCCTTAACCACAAAAGGGTATTATACCAATTTATATGGCGGTTTAGGATTATCATTTGGTTTGTTATTTGGAGTTGTGTTTTTGTCGGGTTGGGAGCGGTCTTTGGGTATATCTTTGGGTTTGATTATCGGGATGGTTATTGGGTTAATTATTGGACGTACTATGGATTCTAAAGCTGAAGCTGCAGGAAATATGCTATAATAAATAGCAGGACAAATAGCCGCTGCTCCCGCGCGATTTTATCGCGTTAAAAAGATGAAGCAATTTTATGAATAGTTGTAAAATAATATGAATGGATTTGAGGTAAAGTGAAAAGTGCAACACGATGCAATCAAACAGCAACTGTGCATAATCCAAAAAAATTTGACATGATGACAAAGAAACAAACAAAACGAATCCTCAGATTAGTATTGCTTGTTGGAACCATAATCTCCATGTTCTTCGTGCCATGGATTTTGGTAAAGGCTTGGATTTTACCACTACCTGATACGGTTCAGGAACAAGTCAATGAAGCAATTGGGCTTGGGTTTGATGGAATGATTGTTTACGTGGACCAAGCTGGGAATCCACCAGAGTTTTATGCCGCAGGCTGGCACGACCGAAAAAACAAAATACCTGCCAACCCGCAATCCTTATTCAAGATTGCCAGTATCAGCAAGTTATATATTGCTGTTGCTGTCGCTAAACTGGTAAATGACAAACATTTGTCTTTGGATAAAACGCTCGCTGATTACTTTCCGGAACTTGTTGGAAGAATTGAAAATGCTGATAAGATTACCTTGAGAATGATGGTGCAGCATCGGAGTGGCATTCCCAATTTTACCGACACACCTGGCTATTGGGAAGCGCCACCGAAAGCCAATTTAAAAAACCTTGAATTGGCTCTGGATAAGCCTGCTGACTTTGAGCCTGATAAAAAATATAGTTATTCGAATACGAATTATTTGTTGATAGGCGAAATACTTGATAAAACTTTGGGATATAGCCATCACCAATATATCAAGAGGGAAATTTTGATACCACTTGAGCTGAATAATACTTACAGTTTGCTTAGTGAAGTAGAATTAGACGACGTGATGAGTGGGTATTACGTAGGTTATGAGGAGGATATGAAGTATAATGATTTTATAAATCCAGCCGGCTCAATGATCGCTACAGCAGAGGATGTGGGCATATTCCTGAGGGCATTAAACGATGGGTCAGTGTTTAATGAAGTTGAACAAGAAATCTATTCTTCCATCTACGTGTACGAACATACAGGTTTGATGCCCGGCTACCAGAGTATTGCCAAATACCACAAAGACATCGACACGGTGGTCATTCAATTTAATAATACAACTAACTTTGATGGATATGACTGGAATTTAGCGGAAATCATATATAGTCGTATTGTAAAAATAGTGAGAAGGGGAAAAAGCTCATAACAAAAATGATTAAATGCTATAAAATGAAAAATAGATTAAGAATACTACTGACTATTGGACTCATCATTCTCATTCAACAGTTTGGAAACGCTCAGGCAAATCAAAACCAACAGTTTTTGCAAAAAGTAGGTGTTATTGATAGTATTTATTCGCAGACTTTAAAAGAATCCCGAAAAATCTACATTCAACTGCCTTCCAGCTACAACCCTGATAAAAATCAAAAATACCCGGTGGCTTTTATTTTAGACGGAGAAATATTTCTTCCAACCCTTAGCGATGTTCATAATTATTATAGTGGCGGTTTTATGCCCGAAATGGTACTTGTTGGAATTTCTAATGAAAAAAACAGGATAAGAGATTTCACTACGTCAACCATAACTACAAAATATGGAATGCCATTTAATGAAGAAAACGGGGAGGCTGAAAGTTTCAGTAAATTCATAGAGAAAGAACTCATCCCATATATTGAAAACAAATATCCTGTGACTAATTTCAGAACATTAATCGGTCATTCTTACGGAGGTTTATTTACCATTTACAATCTAATTCATCACCCAAATTTATTTGCCAATTACTTAGCCATTGACCCAAGTTTGGATTGGGACGGGCAAAAATTATTAAATGAAGCGCACGGATTACTTGCCACTCAGAAATTCGAAAACAAATCTTTATTTGTGTCTTTAAGTGGGCAATTGAACATGCAGGACTCGAAGGTAACAATCGACAATGTGATGCAAGACACAACAGAATTCACAATGTTTGCCCGTTCCAATATTGCCTTTTCAAATGTGGTAAGGCAAAACATTAAGAACGGATTGTCTTTTGAGTGGAAATTTTATCCAAGAGACTTACACGGCACCATTCCATTTCCATCAATTATGGATGGGTTAATCTCACTTTTTGAATGGTATCAATGGGAAAATACAGATAAATTCAATTCACCTGACACGCCAAAAGAAGAGCTTCTCAGCATAATAAAATACAGGGAAAAGAAGCTCAAAGACCATTTTGGATATTCTGAACCTCCTTATCCGGAAGAAATTTTAAATATGTCAGGTTATATGAATATGGATATGAAACAGCTTGAAAAGGCGAAAATGTTTTTTGAACTCGCCATTGAGTATTATCCTGGAAGTGCAAATGCTTTTGATTCTATGGCTGATTATTATGAAGCACAAGGTGACTTTGCCAATGCTATAAAATATGTAAATAAAGCTTTTGAATTAAGTGGTAGCGATTACTATAAGGAAAGAATTGAAGCACTTAAAATGAAATAAAATAACTGAGGCTCACCTTTTGAGAAAACAACATTAAACGAAATTTTATAATTATTCAGCAAGTGGAAACAAAAAAAAACACCCAAAAATATTGCTTTCCACGCTATGGATATTCGCAATTTTAAATTACTTGTATTGCGATATCATGGGAATAATGGATGGAATTTCCCCATTTTCAAATACTATCGCCCGAATATCTTCCACTTGTACGCAGTTGGTTAAAGGAAATTAGAGACAAATAATTACAAAATGAACGCTGCTACACTTAGTATTTTTATCTGGGGATTTTATGTTTTGGTAATGGGTCTGCTGTTGGTATTTATTCCTGGCAGAACACTCATTCTATGTGGGCAAGAGAACCCGAAAGATCATTGGGCCAGAATAGCTGGAATTATTGTTATTTCTCTTGGATATTTTTATTTGAACGCAGCTCAAAATGAAGTGTATAGTTTTTACCAGGCATCAATAGATGCACGATTTGGTGGATTTATTGGCTTTTTAGGATTGACAATCTTCAAAATGGCTAAACCGAGGATAATTTAGTTTGGAATTATCGACGCTCTTGGAGCAACCTGTACATTGTTAACGTTGATAAATTAAGTTAGTTGCCTGCTGGGCATTAGGATTTGCCCCCGCTCATGAAATAAATTCATGCTCTGTAAGCAACCTCAGTGCGGATTGTGAGGGAAACAAAGAAAGGTGCTAAACTTGAAGCTGATGAGCCTTGAATAAACACCAGCATACAGCAATAAATATAAGGCATAGGGCGGAAAGTGCTATATTTGCGCTTAGTGCATTAATAAAAGTTATAACGGTTTGATAGGGTTTGTATTACAAAGTGCCCTACGATTTCATATTCGAACTGTTGGCACGCCCTGTTGCCTCCAACTGGTTAACGATGTAAGATTTGATTTAACAAATTCTTTCAGATATGAAAAAAATAATATTTTTCTTTACCAAATTAAAGGCTACCTTTTGGTTCATCCCAGTCTTGATAATTATTAGTTCAATTCTCTTTGCTACAGGATTGGTATTTTTAGACCAAGTGATTACTTTGTCACAAGACGGAATGGGCCGCTTCCTTTTTGTGAATAGTGCAGATTCTGCCCGAAGTATATTATCTACCATATCCGGTGCAATGATAGGAGTTGCCGGAACGGTTTTTTCAGTCACTCTTGTGGTGCTGACTTTAGCTTCTTCACAATTTGGGCCACGGTTGATTAGAAACTTTATGTATGTAAGGCTTAACCAGGTTGTGTTAGGTTCATACATTTCTACTTATTTATATTGTCTTTTAGTTTTAAATGCCATTAAGGAAAGCGATGGGTACACGTTCACGCCCGCGCTTTCCATTCTCGGGGCTATAATTGCTGCTTTTGTTAATATTATACTTCTCATTGTATTTATACATCAAATTGCTATAAGTATCCAGGCAGATAAGGTAATTTCTGATATTTCAGAGCTTATTTTCAAACAAGTCAAAACATTATTCCCCAAGGAAATGGGCGATGAATTGGATGGTGAAAAAACCTTTTCTGTTGATAATATCAAGTCAAAATATACGAATATCGTCGCTGTGAAATCACCAAAAAATGGTTACCTCCAATATATCGACAGTGAACTGTTATTAAAAGCAGTATGTTCATTTGACGGATTGATAGAATTACACGTTAGGCCGGGAGACCATTTGGTGGAAGATATTGAAATTGGGAAATTATACACATACGAAAACATAGATAAAAAACAGCTCGAAAGCATTTCTCGTCAGTTTGTTATCGGAAAAACAAAGGATGCACAACAAGACCTTGAGTTCTACATTCATCAAATGGTTGAAATTGCAGCACGGGCGCTCTCCCCCGGGGTCAATGACCCCTATACTGCCATTGCTTGTATTGATAATTTAACGGCTACAATGTGTCACCTTTCACAGGTTAGCTTTCCTTCGAGATACCGAATTGATGATGAAAATAATTTCAGAATAATCGCAAATACTTTGGACTTTGAAGGTATTTTGGATGTATCATTTAATCAAATTCGTCAATTTTCAACCGGAAGTACCGCTGTGATCATCAGATTAATGGAAGCACTGATAACTATTAATGGATTCGCCAAAAAAGAAGATTACAAAAGGGCGGTTATTAAACATGCAAAAATGGTTTTGAATGTAGGAAAACAATCGATAAAAGAGGAAAGTGACCTTAAAGACTTGCTTGAAAGGTCGAAAAAAATTGTATCGGAATGAAAACCACCGGCAAATTTAAGAGATGAACGAAATGAGTAAAATATTGAAGCCTGATTCTATCTTTTTCGATCTGGATGGGACATTGTGGGATGGCGTAGACACTTATGCACAGGGGTTTAATGATTTCTTTGAGGCGAATAAAATTTGTCGAAGAGTGACAAAACGAGATTTATACAAATATATGGGAATGGAAGAAGAACAATATTTAGAAATGACTCTTCCTGAATTCTCACCAATTGAAAGAAAAAAAGCCTATAAAGAAATTATCGAATTACAATATAGACGTATTGAAATTGATGGAGGTGAATTATATGAGGGAGTAATGGAAGGGCTATCAAAATTAGCAGAAAAATATAAGTTATTTATCGTTAGTAATTGTCCGGAATTTACAATCCAATACTTCATGACTTGGGCAAATATTGGAAAATATATTACTGACTCAATGTCTCATGGTATGAATTATAAACCAAAACATGAAAATATAAAATATCTTATTGTCAAACATCATTTAGAATTGCCAATTTATATAGGTGATACGGATTCAGACAAAAAACAGTGTGATTTGTTGCAAGTTCCCTTTGGATTTGTAACCTATGGATTTGGGGACACGGATTATTGCAATTTGCGATTTGAGTCGTTTGAACAATTAACAAACTATTTTTGTGAACTTTGAAAATATCAGCGGCTAACTTGTAAAAACAATAGCCGGAATAGTAGTAAATTAAAGGGTTGTAGTCCGCATGAAGTTCGTGTAACTGGACGGGTAAGTAACCAGCAATCGGCTACTATTCATAGCTCAATAGGTTGCCAGCAATTTAAAAAGACAGACCGATGACCATAAAAAGAAAACTGATAACAATTATTCCGATTGGCATTATTGCTCTAATTCAATTCATTGCAATTGACACTTCTAATCCTGAAATTAATGCCAATAACGACTGTTTAAACTTGACTAATGCACCAAAAGAAATAGAAAATATCTTAAAACATTCCTGTTATGACGGTCATTCAAATCAAACAAAATATCCATGGTATTCAAAAGTAGTTGTGTCATAGATGATTGAAAATCATATCCCAAGAGGGTCGCGAACCTGTAAACTTCTCAAAATGGGGTGATTATTCAATAGATAAACTAAGTTCGCTTATGAAAGAATGTGTTGAAGAAACTAAAGAAAATGAGATGCCGTTAGAATCATACACCTTAATTCATTCAAAAGCTAAGCTTATCTCCAGTTCAAAACGATTGTTAGTTGATAGGCTGAACGTTTCGGAACAAAGTGTTGAAACCAAAAAATAAAATGATGAAACCCAATAACCATGCAATAAAATTTACGGTTCAAAAAAGGATTGTAATTATCTCTGTAATCTTATTTGTTGGAAAAATCATTGCTTATTTTCTCACAAATTCGGTTGGGATATTGACCGATGCACTAGAAAGCACAGTTAATGTTCTTACAGGCTTCATTAGTCTATATAGTATTGGAGTTTCGTTAAAACCAAAAGACGCGAATCACCCTTTTGGACATGGGAAAATAGAATCAATATCAGCTTCAGTTGAAGGCTTTCTTATTATTTTGGCAGGATTAATAATTATTTTTGAAGCACTAAAACGATTATTTAGTCCTGTTGAAATTCAGCAGTTAGATATTGGGATAATTATTATTGCAGTAGCCGGTATCGTAAATTATATACTCGGATATTACAGTATTAAAACGGGAAGAAAACACAATTCAATAGCATTAGTTGCAGGAGGCAAGCACTTGCAGTCCGATACATATTCGACAATAGGATTGGTTGTTGGTTTAATTTTACTTTTAATTACAAAGATCGCATGGCTCGACAGTGCAATTGCCTTGCTCTTTGGGTCTATCATAATATTTACAGGCTATAAAATATTGAAAGAAACAACTTCGAATTTAATGGACCAAGCCGATAGTAAAATACTGAAAGAACTAACTGAACTTTTATTTAAAAATAAATCAGAATGCTGGATTAATGTACATAATTTGAAATTGATAAAATATGGCGATTCACTGCATATTGATTGTGATGTTGTTCTTCCGTGGTATATGAATATTTTAGATGCCCATAAAGAAAATGAATCAATAATGGCAATCATTTCTGATAATTATCCAAATAATATTGATTTTACAATTCATACAGACCCTTGTAATGCTGATTTGTGTAAGCATTGCAAGGTATCCGATTGCAATTATCGAACACATGATTTTATGACGGATTTAGACTGGTCATTTGAAAAAATATAAAAACTACAACACTTAGCCTCTAATCAAGCGTTGCTTGCAGACGCTTTACATTGGAAGGTATGTTGAACTAAGCCCTGTTCTTCAGGATATACACTAAATTTGGCGGATGCCTTGTCGTTTGAATATGGATATGAATTTAACGATGGGCGAATAGGTGGCGATGCCCAATCATTTTCATGCGATAATCGTTATCGGCAAACCCGCAAATAAATTCGGACCACAATCTTAAAATTTGGCATCCGTCGTTCGTGGGTTTGAATTGTCCGTCACCATTGATGCCCGTAAAATCCATTCCGTTTTGCCTGGCAATCCCGCTTCCATGACCACTTGATCCGCAGCGATGAATCGTTTCAACGAATTTCAGATTATATCCGCACCAATCCGGCAAACTGGAAGGATGATCTGTTCAGCCCTTTCAACCCAAACAATAGACACAGTGAAACCAACCGGAGAAAAAAAAGCCGCATCCGGAAGGCTACAGCTTTTTTCATGATTAACTTGTCAACTTTTAAAATCACGCGATATTCGTAAACACCTGCTGAACATCATCGTCTTCCTCAATTTTGTCCAACAGTTTTTCAATGTCTTCCAATTGTTCTTCGCTAAACTCAACCGCCGAAGTTGGGATGCGCTGCAAACTCGAC
>JAGXIE010000166.1 GCA_024635765.1 Flavobacteriaceae bacterium
AATATGTAAAATGAAAAGAAAATTACAGCGTTAAAAGACACGTAACTAGCCATGATCACAGCAATAAAATTCAGAACAAAATAGAACGATAATTTTGTGTTTTGACTTACTAAGCGATCCAACATTGATTTATTGGGACGGTTGATTAAATCTTTCTCCGAATCGTAAAAATTATTAATGATATAACCTGCTGCAATTGTTGAAGCAGAAGCAAGTACGAGCATGAACAAATTTAAATCAAAGACTACTTGTCGCAATGATTTGTCATGAGCCAATATATAAATGGATGTCAAATATTGTGCAATGACAATGATGAGAATGTTGTAGCCTCTAATAACCGAAAACATGCTAAAAAACTTTAGCAAGAGGTGTTTTTGTTTTCTGGATAACATGTTATGAAATTTAGAAGTTGTAAACCACTTCTAATTTATAGTTGGAGAGAGAGGATTTTGCTTTGACAATATCTTCGGTGAATCCTAAAATATAACCTCCGCCACCAGACCCACATAGTTTAAGGTAGTAATCATTAGTTTCAATACCTTTTTTCCAAAGTTCGTGAAACTCTTGAGGAATCATTGGTTTAAAATGATTCAAAACCACTTTTGATAATTTTTTTGTATTTACAAATAACGATTTGATATCCCCTTTAAGAAAATCATCAACACATGCATCTGTATGTTTGATGAACTGATTTTTCAACATTCTACGGAAGCCTTCCTGTTTCATACTTTCCATAAAAATACTGACCATTGGAGCAGTTTCACCAATAATGCCACTATCTAATAAAAAGACGGCGCCTTTTCCATCTGTTTTTTGTGATGGAATTCCTGTTGCTTCGATATTATCTTTTGAATTGATAAGAATAGGTATACTCAAATAGCTGTTCAATGGATCCAAACCAGAAGATTTTCCATGGAAAAACGATTCCATTTCCGAAAAAATTGATTTTAAGGTTAACAGTTTTTCACGTGTGAGATTCTCTAAAACCGTGATTTTATCTTGAGCATATTTATCATAAATCGCTGCGACTAGAGCTCCGCTACTACCAACGCCGTACCCTTGAGGAATTGACGAATCAAAATACATCCCTGCATTGACATCATTTTCTAATGCCCCAAAATCAAAAGTCACCAATTCTGGATTGATGGTTTTTAGATATTCAACAAATCGATTGAGATTGTTATTAGATTTAATGGTTATTTCAGACTTAAGTCCATCTGTTTTTAATGCACCATTATAAAAATTATATGGAATTGATAAACCTTTAGAATCTTTGATAATTCCATACTCACCAAAGAGTAATATTTTTGAGTAAAATAGAGGTCCTTTCATGTATTCAGAGCAAATTCTTTAGCAAATATACGTAATATTATTTTATATGGTTCGCACCAAATCCTATTTGGTCGCAAATATAATGTCCGTTTTGACAATATGCAACTAACTCACTTTTAATAAATTCCAAGATTTCTGTTGCTTTATTTTTTGGATATAACACATGGACATTAGCGCCAGCATCAAGCGTAAAACTTATGTTGCTATTTGTTTCTTGCCTGAATTTCCAAATCTTATTGATGATTTCCAGTGTGTTTGGTTTCATTAAAATGAAGTAAGGCATACTGGTCATCATCATGGCGTGTAATGTCAAGGCTTCACTTTCTATTAATGAGATAAACCCTCCTAAATCGCCAGATTCAAGAATTGGCTTCAGGTTTTCAAGATTGTCATGTGCTTGTTGAAATCTATTTTTGGCAAAAGGATGATTGTGCATTAAATTATGACCTACACTACTGCTCACTTGCTTCTCGCCTTTATCGACCAATAATATGGTATCTTGATATTCCTTGAAATTTTCATGTACTTTATATGGATATTGAACTCCAAATAAATCACTACTGCCTTCAACGGTTTTATTCTCTCCCCATACAATTAAGTCGCCCTCAATACTCCTACAGGCGCTTCCTGAACCTAAACGAGCTAAAAAAGAGGCTTTCTTGTTAAAAGACTTTTGAGATAAATCGGGCAACATTTGTTTCTCAATACTCATTAAGCATAACGCCAATGCACTCATTCCTGAAGCTGATGAGGCTATTCCTGAACTATGAGGAAAAGTGTTTTCCGTTTCAATTTTAAACTTAAATTCCTTCAAAAAAGGTAAATAAACTTCAATTCGTTCGAAAAACGTTTGGATTTTTGGTTTGAAATCATCTTTCATTTTCCCGTCCAAAAACACATCAAATTCGAAACTGGAAGTATCTGCTTTTTTTGAATAGGACACTGTTGTGATCGTTTTACAATTAGATAGTGTGAAACTAATCGATGGATTTTCAGGGATTTGATCTTTCTTTTTCCCCCAGTATTTGATAAGTGCTATATTGCTCGGCGATTCCCAAGTGACTTTGCCATTTTCTATGTCTGACAAATATGGTTTTGGAATGAAATCCTGTTCAGTCATTTCTTAATTTTCTGCTGACAAAGATAATAGTTTTACCATTGTATTATAGTTTCTTGCAGTTCCAATAACATTCAATTTTCTCTCAAAAGTATTCATATTGAATTTTGCCTTGCCATATCCCGCAGAACTATGAAAATAGAGACTATTTTTTATGATCTTGAATTCTTCGTTTTCGTATGATATTTTCTCTGCTTCCTGAACCAATCCAACCTCTGGAACCGCATTGAGGATAATGAAATAACTTTTTTCTCTTTTTTCTTTTGCAAATGGGGAAGCATCAAAAATTGTTTGCAACTCTTCTCTTGTTTTTGCAATTACTGATACATCAAATCCAAAATGAGATAGAATTGCCTTGTGAATCTTTTCTTCTACTGAAGCAGCAGCATCTGAAGATTGTAATATAATATTCCCGCTTTGGATATATGTTTGAACATTTTCAAAGCCTTCGCTATTCAATAATTCACGGAGTTTTGCCATTGGTACTTTTTTATGCCCTCCGACATTTATACCTTTCAATAGAGCAATGTATATTTTCATCTATTTTGAAATTGATTTAGCCGCAATATAAGCTCCAGTCCATGCATTTTGAAAATTAAAACCTCCTGTTACCGCATCTACATTGATAACTTCACCTGCGAAATAAAGATTCTCATGCAGTTTACTTTCAAAAGTTTTAAAGTTTATTTCCTTCAAATCAATTCCTCCAGCCGTTACGAATTCTTCTTTAAACGTACTTTTGCCATTCACTTGAAAAACTGCTTGAGTAAGTTGTGAAGCCAATACTTCCAACTGATGCTTGTTTAAGTCTGCCCAACGTGACTCCTGATTCAAATCAGACGCCAACACCAGCTTTTGCCATAATCGTTTTGGCAATTCAAATTGAGCTAATTTAAAGATTGTTTTCTTTGCTAAATTGTGTTTTAATTGTTTAAGTGTATCTAAACAATCTTCAAAAGACTTTTTGATAAAATTAATCTCTATTTCAAATTTATAATTTCGTCTTGCGAGCTCAATGGCTCCAAAAGCAGAGAGTTTTAAAATGGCAGGTGCACTCATTCCGACATGAGTTATGAGTAATGGACCTTCACTAAACAAATCAGTCCCTATGACTTTTATTTCAACATTTTGAGCCACAACTCCGGGAATATCTTTTATACGGTGGTCTTCGATATCAAAAGTGAAAAGAGAAGGAACGGGTTGTGAAACCGTATGTCCTAATTCTTCAAGTAGTTTCCAGATTTTAGGATTACTACCAGTCGCAATAAGTAGTTTTTTTGAATGAAAATCTCCTTGAGAGGTTTCTATTTTCCAGAGTGAACCCTCTTTTTTTATGGTTTTTACAGCATGATTGTAAAGTATTTCAACATGATGCCTTTCAGCTTCATTTACAAAACAGTCGATAATAGTTTGAGAAGAATCTGTTATTGGAAACATGCGTCCGTCTTCTTCAATCTTTAGTTGGACGCCTCTTTTTTCAAACCATTCAATGGTATCACCTGTCATAAATTGGTGGAAGGGACCTAACATTTCTTTTTCTCCTCGTGGATAATTTAGTACTAAATGTGATGGGATAAATTCAGCGTGAGTGACATTACAGCGACCTCCTCCCGAAATTTTCACCTTTTGAAGTCCTTCTTTTCCTCGCTCTAAAATAGCGACCTTTAATTTTTGATTTTGTTCCGCAATATTGATGGCAGCAAAAAAACCTGCTGCTCCTCCTCCAACGATAATGACATCTTTGACATTCATAATCGATCAGGAGCATCTGAAATTATTCCATCTACCTTATAGCTTTTCATTCGTTCGATGGTCTGTCTATCATTAACCGTCCATGTGAAGACCTTAAATCCTTTGGTCTGTGCTCGATTCACATTGTCAATGGTCAACAAGGCATAATTAGGATGAATCGCAAATGCATTTATAGTTTCAGCGAACTGCATTGCTTCATCAACACTAGCTTTTGATAATACTCCCAGCGGAATATTCTTATCCATTTTAAAAACGGCTTCGAGTTCGTGATGCTGAAAACTGGAGATGATAAAGTCTTGATATCTCCATCCTCGGTCATTAATATAGTTTTTAACAATTTCACAAGCTTTAGACGCTGTATTTTTTCCTTTTAATTCAATATTCAATAAAAACTTTTTGTCCAATGTATCCAAAACTTCCTGAAGCGTAGGAATTGAAAATTCTCCATTGACTTTAAGTTGTTTTAGTTGAGAAAGAGACAATTTCCCAACCTCCCCTGTTCCATTGGTCATTCTATCTAAAGTAAAATCATGAAATACCACCAACTCCCCTGAAGCACACAGATGGACATCAATCTCAATGCCATCAACTCCAAATTCCATTGCTTTATGAATAGATTCTAAAGTATTCTCAGCAATATATGCTTTTGCTCCACGATGCCCTATTTTTAAACATGAATGGTTCATCCTTTTGGTCGCATTAATCCTTCTTGCGCCACTGAAGCGATTAAATTACCATCTCTTGAAAAAATGTTTCCTTTGGAAAAACCTCTTGCATTGGAAGTATTTGGAGATTCTATTGAATACAATAACCAATCGTCAAAATCAAAATCCCTGAAATACCACATGGAATGATCCAAACTTGCGGTTTGGGTATTTCCCCAGTGGGCTTTGCTAGCATGACGATTCATGGCTGCGGCCAAAATATTGTAATCAGAAATATACGTTAGTATTTGCTGTTTTGATGCTAAATCCAATTTAGGCGTATGACCTTTCAACTTGAACCATACGTTTGTTAATGGAGGCAAATCTTCTTTATTATAAGGGTTGACCACCTCAACAGGTTTAAATTCGATAGGACGTTCGACGGACATAAAACCTTTGGTTCTTGGCGGAATTGCATCTCCAAATTTGTTCAACATATCTGTCCAACTCATCAATTCTTCAGGTTGCTTTATGGTTGTTGGCATATCTATTTGGTGATTGTAGCCCTCCTCTTTTTTATGAAATGATGCTGATAAAATAAAAATAGTAGTTTCACCTTGATGCGCTGTTACCCTTCTTACAGAAAAACTTCCACCATCTCTTACGAGACTTACATTATAAGTAATCGGTAACTCTAAATTTCCGGGTTCAAGAAAATAAGAATGCATAGAATGCAACACTCTATTGTTAGTAATGGTACGATGTGCGGCATTTATGGATTGTGCCAAAACCTGACCTCCAAATACGTGTGGACTCCCAACGGTTTTGCTATATCCATTAAATTCGGTATCGCTTATCATTTCCAAACTTAAAAGTGCCAATAAATCATCTACTGTCGTCATATAAAATTCCTTAATTGTACCAAAACTATTAAAATCATCAATGCCATAATGTATAATTTATAAATAGTTTAAGATTTTAAATTTTTTAAAGAATCTGTATCGCTTTATATTAACCCAAATTATAAAAATATGCCGTTAAAACAATTAATCATCATCACTATTTTTTTGATGTCTTGCGATACCGGAAAATTGAATGTAGTTGCGGATATTCCAAATCATTTAAAGGAAGTTTCTGCTGTTGAAACAACGACACAATCTGATTTGATGTGGGTAATTGAAGATGCTGGCAATGACAATCATCTATATGCTTTGGATACAAGCGGTAATATTAAAAAGGATCTTACTATATTAAATTCCGAAAATATCGATTGGGAAGATTTGACTTCTGATAAAGTCGGGAATATTTACATTGGTGATTTTGGAAACAATAATAAAAAACGTTATCATTTCACTATTTATAAAGTGACCAATCCTGATAATGCAGAAAAAAGCTCAACCGCTGAAAAGATAGGTTTTAAGCTTCCTGAAAATATAAAATCACGAGACTTTGAAGCTTTTTTTCTCATGAATGATTTCTTTTATGTAATTAGCAAAGAATCGAATAAATTTATTATGGTGAAAGTTCCGAACAAAGAGGGCGAACATGAAGCTGAATTGATAAGTGAATTTAAACTGGAAGGTAAATATAATCGGATAACTTCTGCAGATATAAGTGAAGATGGAAATAGTGTTGTTTTACTTAATCATGATAAAGTGTGGTTGTTAACCGAGTTTGAGTCTGACCATTTTTTCGAAGGTAAAATTGAAGCTTTCAAATTTGGTTATGATTCTCAAAAAGAAGGGGTTTGTTTCAGTAAAAACAATTCACTTTTTATCACAGAAGAAAGTAATGGAGCCATGGGAAGTAACATTTACCATCTGGATATCAATTAATTATACAAAAATATTTCCCACGAACCTGGTTCGTTAATTACGATTTCAAAATTAACATCATAACTTGTAGCTTTAAATTTATTGGCAGTTGTGTAATTGATTTGACAAACGAAAGGATAAATGATATTTTCATAACCTTCCGTATAATTACCAGAAATTTTTGTTCCGTTATTTTCGAACACATTTAAATTAGATACATTATTCCGACTGCCGTTCTGATAGAAATTGATAAACACTTTATTTTCTTCACCAGCAGCCTTGATGACCGTATAACGGTCTAAATTAAGATTTCTAATAACTTCATATGGTCTGGACTTGTCCCCTACGTAAATGTTGTTTTCCCAAAATCCTTTAGATACTATTTTTTTTAATTTATTCTGCATGGAGTAAATCACACCTTGCCCGTTCATTTTTCCATCTTTAAAATTTCCTTTATAGACAAAATCACCATTAGCAAACGTAAATTCTCCTTTACCATTAGCCAACCCTTTAACACAATCACCTTTGTAATTGCCTATCAACTCTTCGTGAATTACCTTACAATCACTTGTCGTCTGGCCTTGAATCAGATTAAATAGGAATAATAAGATTAAGCTTAAATGCAGTTTAGTTTTCATGATCTGGTGTGTGATTTAGTCTTCACCTTATAAATATACGTTGGATTTATTAGCTATTTTAAAAATTCAATCCAAAACCAAAAGAAAATCGCAATCCGTCTTCTCCGTTAAATAGATTAAACGTTCCAGAAAGTGTTTCAGCTGCAGTCACCCAAAATCCTCCACCGTAGTCATTATGCCATTTATCGGAATAATCACCCTTGAGCCAAACACGTCCAACATCGCCACCTATAAAAATCCCAATCTGTAATGGTAATAAATAGGTTTTAAATGATCGTAGACTATAACGAATATCAGCGCTTCCAATTAATGAGTTACGGCCAGTAAAGCGCTCGTTTCTATAACCTCTCAATCCATTATTACCACCAATATTTGATGCTTGGTAAAATTCGAAATCATTTCCAATACGGAATTGTGAACGTAGGTCAGTTTTTAAAACCAACTTTCCATTCTTGGACAATGAGTTATAAAATCCAAGATTTGAGTTGATATAGCCATAAACGTCGTCCATATCTTCGACATTAGTTCTACTGCCTAGGTTTAGCAAAAACGTCATACCTGTGGTTGGATTCAGATTATTGTCAAAACTCGCATAGTTATATTCTGCTTCGATCGCAGTAAAAACCTTTCTGCTGTAAAATTCTTCATTGCTATCTGGGGCAAATTCTGTTATGAATCGGTCTGCCGTATTTTCGAGTTCAATACCTTCAATGATCGCTTTAAATGTATAATCGCTACCAAAGGATGAACGCTTTAAAAAGCCGACTTCCGCAGCATAAATACTTGTTTTAACTCGATTGTAATCAAAATCGAGGTTCTCATCATTGTTTATAGTTTCGTTTCCGAAGCCAAAAAAGTTACCTGAAAAATTTTCAGAGGTAAAACGGCCTCCAACATGCAGATTCCAATCGGCAAAAATGTTAGCAAACTCGCCATTATATTTCAAATCAAATCCATTGGTGGCAAAATAATAACCGCCCTTAAATGTATGCTGCTGGGAGAACGGATTGCGTTGAAATCCTTTAACAGTATAAGTATCGGCAATTCCAAATTTAATACCATCATCAGGATTATATCCAATACTAGGTGTAATCATGTTAGATCGGATAATAGTTTTCTGAAAATCGAATAAATTGAGATTATAGACATCCGTCAACTTTATTTGGGCGCCTCTGTTTTCTTCAATCGTATTCTTTTTAGACTTATGGTCATACACTTTGATACGCCGTCCGTTTTTAATGATATATGTGTCGTTATCCTGACCTCCAATTATTCTAATATAAATCATGTTGTTAGCCTTTCCACTAACTTCAAAAATATCTTTGTCATCGAGACCATAAACCCAAAGTTCTTTGGTAATATCCTTGTTGAAAGTTCTGTCCAAAATGACTTCAGCCTTTTTGCCATCAATAATTTTTGAAACCTTGACGTTTGTTTCATTATCACCAATTCGGGTGATTTCAAAATGATCATCTTTATCTGTTCCAGTAATAGTTACGAGTCCATTTAAATAATCATAATAGCGTTGCGCGATATCGACCAAATTTCCTCTTCTTCCCTTCAATTTTTCCTTGGTATCAAAAAGATAAGCATCTTGAACCTCTTTTGGGACTTTCGAAAAAGCATTTTCAATAACTTCATCGGTAATATTCTCTTGAAGAAATTTAGCCTGTTTTAACCAAACCTCCTTTTCTGATTTTTGAATGAGCACTCTATCTAGTTTGACACCTGCGCTGTTCATCCATTTCACATCTTTAGCTTCAGCATCATAGACTTGAAGTTGTTTTGTGGCTCCTGTAATCACTTTCAGCACATCTAACAACGCGCCATCAAAATTGGAAAACACTTGGTCTCTGTCCCTCGGAATCGGCTTATATACTTTATCACCATTCTTTTGGTTAAACTGTGCCCAACGCCACTGGTCTTGGTGACGGTCCCAATCGCCAATGAGCATATCGAACAGTCTAGCTCTAATATAAGCGTTCTCATCAATTTTGTACTTTTCGCCCTTCCTTATTTTCTCAATTATGTCATGTGTACTCTCAATATCATCAGCATAGCCAAAAGTACGTTCATCCGTATAATTCTCTTCGGGACGTTCTTCTATCATATACAATTCGCCACCATACTCCGTATTGAAATCACCCAAATATTTATGTTTAGGTATATAGAACAGTTTTGGGTTCGTATGGTATAATTCTGCTGCATGTGATAAATCTGGAATGGCCAAAAACGCATAAGGATGTGCAGCAGTGTAAAAATCCAATATCAGATTTTCAACTTCTGTTTGTTCAAAATCATCTTGAATATAGGTGTCTTTAAACACAACCGCCTGAAGATATTGTGTCGCACTTTTTCTCAAAGCTCTCATGTTCAATTCTCTTCCATCTTTCCTCATCAGACGTAAAGAGCTTGTTTGGTGTCCACCTCCCTTTCTAACAATTTCTAACCCTCCATATAAGGTGTCTAGTGTTGCAACAGGCACAGTTATTTTTTTACTATACACATCTCTATAGCGATCGCCAAACAGTGTCTCATGAAATCCTTTTTTATCCGTCTCGGCATCTGTATATATCGAAGCCTCCACTTCGTTAGGGAATTCATTAGGCAGTTTTGCAACATCAAAATGCTGTGTCGGTGGATAAACTTCCTTTTGAAACAGCAAATTTGGCTCGCCCTCTTCGGACCCAAAAAACTGAACCCAAGAGCTTCCGTCCTTAAAAACGGTATAAACTGCAAAGCCCTGTTTTCCATAGGAAAAGTGACCATTGTCTTTCAAGGCTGCATAGGATTCCTTTGAGCCAGAACCACTTACAATCTGCTTGATATATTCAGTTTCGATATATTGTAAGGTATGTTCGTGGCCAGATACAAACGTGATATTTCCACTCTCAGTAGCCAATGTTTCAAGACGTTTCATCAAATTGTTGTACAACTCGTTATAACGGTCTTGAATTGAAATACCACCTTGCGTACGAATTTGTGTCACCAAAGAGGATAGAATTGGCAGTGGAATATTCTTTTGTGTTGGAAACAGATGTTTTTTAAAAGCAAATTGACCGCCGTGAACACCATTAGTATACATTGGATGATGGATTGCAATCACAATTGTTTTCCCTTGTGCTTTCTTAATTTCACCTTCAACTTCAAGCAATAAACGCTCTCGGGTTTTTATTTCACATTCGTCATTTATACCAGGATGATAATTCCAATTTTCAAGATACCATTGTGTGTCTATGATTATGAGTTGGATAGTATCGCTCACATCGATACTTTCCATCGGACAACCATTTTCTGGAAAAAATGAGTCTTTACCGAGTGCTGCTTCTACATATTTTTCCTCATCCTTCACGCCCTTTACACCATCAGCATACCATTCATGGTTTCCTGGAATAAAGATAGTTTTACCCATAAAATCCTTGACGGATTTAAACTGTGCATCCATATGATTTTCGGCCTCTTTGCGATACGAATCATCTTTATTTGGCATTCCTGCTGGATAAATATTGTCCCCAAGGAAAATAGCGTAGTCACCTTTCGTGTCTTTTCCTTTTAAATAATTTTGAAACGTGGTTAAGCCCAATGACATTCCATTTTCAGGCGACACACCTGCATCGCCAACTAGGTAAAAGGTTTTATCAATTTCTTTGTCAGGAAAAACATTCTGTTTATCCTCTTCGTATTTATATTGTGGTTTATAAGTCGCGCAACTGCTAACTATTAATAAGGTTAAAATTGTGAAAACTATTCGATTTTTGTTATACATATATTGTTAAAGTAAAATTGATACTAAAAAAGGTAATGATCTCCTTCCTATTTTTCCCATAAACTATCAGCAAAATAATGCTTACAATCCAAAAAATGATGGTTGACCTTAAACCCTGTTGTTTGTGCTAATGACTCTATTTCAATAGGTGTGTATTTCTTGGAAAGTTCTGTCCAAATTAATTCATTTTGTTCAAAACGAATAACTCTGTCGAGCTTTTTTAAATGAACTGTTTGACTTTTTAAACTGATCAAATAACTTTTAACTTCACCAGAAACCGCATCATACTGACAATAAAAATCAAAATCGTCAATCTTAAAATCGGCATCAAATTCTCGATTGATACGAATCAGTAAGTTCATATTGAATCGTTTCGTGATCCCTTTTGGATCAAAATATGCTTGTCGTATAGTTAAGGGATTCTTTTTTAAATCGACTCCAATCAGCAACTTGTCACCTCGTTTCATGTTTTGGTTGAACAGTTGTAATAAGTCAATTGCTTCTGACTCATTGTAATTACCTATATTACTTCCTAAAAATAATAATAGGCTTGGAATCGAACTTTGTTTTTCATTTTTTAAGATTTCGAAATAATCACCGACTTTGGGTTTGATCTTCAAACCAGGTAAACGGTCGTTTAAATTTTTTATAAGAAAATCGATTGCTTCCTTTGAAATGTCAATTGGGATATAATTAAAATCCACGTTACTTTGCTGTAAATGTTCAAGCAATTTATAGGTTTTAAAACCGTCTCCTGCACCGAGCTCAATAATATTGAATGGTTGAGAAAAATTTAAGGCTTCATAAATTTGTTTTGCCTGAAGGGAAAGTATTTCGAACTCTGAATCGGTTAAGTAATATTCTGGCATATTCATAATCTCCTGAAAAATGCGACTGCCATTATCATCGTAAAAATATTTTGAAGACAAGTGTTTCTGATCAGCTGTTAGGCCTTTGATGATATCTTTAGCGAAGGTATTGTTCATATTATTTTGCAAGTCTTATGCCTGAGTACATCCAACGCAAGTTAGGATGAAAAAAGTTTCTGTAGGTGTTTCTGCTATGATTTTCGGGTGTTGCTTTAGATGCGCCACGAAGCACCATTTGGTTGACCATAAATTTTCCGTTGTATTCGCCTAAAGCCCCTTCAGGTTTTTTAAAATTAGGATAGGGCAAAAAAGCGCTATTGGTCCATTCCCACAATTGTCCGTAATTTAGTTTTTTTGAAGCAACTTCCCACTCAAATTCTGTTGGTAGTCGCATATCTTTCCATTCTGCAAAAGCCCAAGCCTCATAAAAACTAATATGCATAACCGGTTGATTGGGATTGACTTCAACAAGACCTTGATTAGTAAAATGATGCCATTTATCCTTCAACTGATGCCAATACATTGGTGATTTTATGTTATTTTTTTGAATAAAATCCCAACCTTCGGCATGCCAAAGATTGAAATCATTGTAAGCACCAGAGTTCATAAACTCAATATATTCGGCACTGGTAACAAGTTGGTTACATACCTCAAAAGAATGCAAAAACACTTGATGGTGACCTTTTTCACAATCGAAACAAAAGTCTGTACCACTATATCCAATTTCGTATAATCCCTCATCAAATTTGATAAATTTTGAAGACGGTCCAATATCTTTTATCCTAACATTTGTGTCATAAGAAGGAAATGTAGGCTGATGCCCTAGAATATATTTTATATCATAATGGAGCAATTCTTGATGTTGCTCCTCGTGTTGCAAACCGATTCTTATAGTATTCATAGCCACTTCTGCAGGATTGCTTTCTAGAAATTCCAGCATTTGGTGATCAACATATTTTCTAAATTTATAAACCTCATCCACTGTTGGTCGAGTCATCAAACCTCTATTCGGGCGTAAAACACGATCACCTGCATTGTTATAATAACTATTGAATAGAAACGGGAAGTCTTGATCAAATATTTTATAATTCTTCTTGTATTTTAATAACACGAACTGTTCAAAAAACCAAGTAGTATGAGCCAAATGCCATTTAGGTGGTGAGACAAATTCAACTGGCTGAACAGAATAATCTTCAACTTGCAAGGATTTGCAAATGGTAACGGAATTTTTTCTAGTCTTATTATAATGCTCTTTAATATTCATTTATATCAATTCGGTATCAATTACTATTTCGCTTAACAAGGTTCTGTGCACAGGGCATTTGGATGCAATTTCTTTCAGTTTTTCTTTTTGTGTGTCGTCCAAATCACCAACAAACTTCAGTTTTTTCAATAAATGATCAAAACGTGCAGGCTTCTCAATATCACTAAGCAAATCTTCACTATGCTTTTTTGAATAAGTGATATAAGCATAAACTTCTTGTAAATCCCATTTTTTTCGTTCGGCATATAATTTCAATGTCATGACCGTACAGGCTGCCAGCCCAGCACTTAAAAAATCGTAAGGTGAAGGTCCAAAATCGTCACCTCCTATACTTTCTGGTTCATCGGCAATGAAGGCATGTTTTGATGTTTGAATTGATGTAGTAAAATTATCTTCAATTAAATCTAAATGCGCTACTAATTGCTCGCCTTCAGTATCCAGCATTTCGTTTTCCTTGTCGCCAAAATAACCTTGAACCCAAGCACCAATCATATTTCCTGCATAGCTACTGTCCTTTTCTTTAAGTAAAAGATGATCTGCATCGTTCAAACTGATAAAACTTTTCGGGTGATGGGCGGCATGGTATAATTGATGGGCATTCTCGATACCCACAATTTTATCAAAAGGCGCATGCATGATTAAAATAGGCTTACGAAATTTTTTAGTGATACTCAATAAATCGGTTTTATCAAAATCATCAATAAACTCCTGATTGATTTTAAAAGGACGACCGCCAATGTTGATTTCCACATCACCCTTTTCAGCGATATCTTGAAAGTTGTGTGAAAAATGTTTTTTAACATGATCGGTAGTTGCGGGCGCTGCGATGGTCGCTACGGCTTTAACCGATTCTAATTTTGACGCAGCGACAATAACAGCCGCGCCACCAAGTGAATGGCCAACCAATAAAGCTGGAGCATCATAGTGCTCATTCATATAATCACTTACAGCCAATAAATCGGAGACATTTGCAGAAAAATAACTGTCAGCAAATTCACCTTCACTCTTTCCCAAACCCGTAAAATCAAATCTTACAACACCAAAGCCATGAGATGTCAAGGACCTACTGATATTCTTTACGGGTTTAAGGTTACTGTTACAAGTAAAGCAATGTGCGAAAATCGCAAAACTATGAGGTTTTTGATTCGCAGGAAGCTCTAAATAGGCCTGTAATTGAAAGCCTTTTGAATTTTGAATGTTAAGTCTTGTACTTTTCATTGGTTGAATTTATGAATCCATTAGTCTATCTGAACATCCTTCAAAATACAAAATCCTCTTTTATTTATTTTGCCAGTGGTCAGGCTTCAGGATAATACCAAACTGCATCTTTATTTTCTTCATAATCCACATCAAGTGTAAAATGTGTCGTGTTCAATTTCCATTCGCAGATCGGATATATATCACTAGGCTTAACAAATTTTTTCTGTGTCGAATTAGGAGGAAAATAATGGTTATTGTTAATAACAATATCAGGATCGATTTCCGTAATTACTTGTTTGTTCAAGACCGTTTTCATTGCCAATTTTAAAATGATTTACAGATAATTTTTTGTCATGCAAAGTGTCTTATTCCTTTATGTCTTCACTATATGATCTACTGCGTTTTAATTTCTATAAAAAAGTAATAATAAGTGTAATCAATTAACGTAATCCGATCAATAATTGACTGATAATGATTACGTTTTTAATTTGTCTGCATGATTACGACGTAACTTTGCCAATTTTGGGTTTATCACAAAACTGCAATATCCTTGTGTTTGATTACTTCGATAATAATTTTGATGGTATTCTTCAGCCTCATAAAATTTTTCCAATGGGACAATCTTTGTCACAATAGGCTTATCGAAATAATTCATTAGGTCGTATATCACTTTTTGAGCAATTACTTTTTGACGGTCGTTATGATTAAAAATTACAGAACGGTATTGCGTCCCGATATCAGCACCTTGTTGATTCAAGGTCGTAGGATCATGAGTGGTCATGAAAATTTCAACAAGATCTTTATATGTTATGATTGTCGAATCAAAAGTAAGTTGAACTACTTCAGCATGTCCTGTGAGACCTGAACAAATTTCCCGATACGTCGGTTTACCTGGAACTGTTCCTCCTGTATAACCCGAAACCACTTTTTCAACGCCTTTTACCTCTTGAAAAATAGCCTCCGTGCACCAGAAACAACCGCCACCAAAAGTTGCCAATTCTAAATTTGGATTTATCATTTATTCTTTTTCTAATTTAATGGATTCGGAATTCACGCAGTAGCGCAAGCCACCAGGTTCAGGTCCATCTGGGAATACATGCCCTAAATGACCATCGCAGACATTGCACATAACTTCAACACGAACCATCCCGAAACCAGAATCCTTTTCATATTTAATTGCATTCTCCTTTATAGGTTGAGTAAATGCTGGCCAGCCAGATTTTGATTCGTATTTTATAGTGGAATCAAACAAAGGATTATTACAGCAAACACAGTTATATTGTCCTGCATCGTAGACGCTGCACAACGCTCCAGTGCCAGGCGCTTCAGTGCCCTTTTTTCTAGTAATTCTATATTGTTCAGGAGTTAGGAGTTCTTTCCACTCCATATTTGATTTTTCGACTTTTCTGTCTGGTTTTGGATTCCCGTTAACAGCAAAATCCATTATATTTTTCCAAGTCAGCATGTTATGTTCTCTTTTTTTTAAAGTTAAAAATATTTGCCCTTGTTTTGTCGCATTTTAACGTTTTGTATTACATTTCCTATGGTAAGAAGTTATATTCCTAATTTATTTTTTAGTAATTTGCTGAAATCATTTTTAACTTCAGTCTATGTCTGATCTCATTAAAAAAACCGAAGAATTCGTATTCGATTTGTTCAAAACAGAACTTCCGAATGATTTTATTTATCACAACTTTACACATACTAAAAGAGTGCTGAAAAGCGCAAATGAAATTATGGAGAATTCAGAGTTGAGTGATGAAGACAAAGAAATTGTTCAATTGGCTGCGTTGCTGCATGACACAGGTTATACCAAGAAACATGAAGGCCATGAAGAAGAAAGTGTAAAAATCGCCACTAAGTTCCTAGAAGAACAAAAAGTTCCGAAAGAAAAAATTGAAGCTATTAATAAGTGCATCATAGACACTAAGTTCAAGGACGTTCCTCGTTCTGAATTAGGGAAGATCATTAGAGATGCAGATGCTTCTCATTTTGGAAAGGATTATTTTACTGAAGCCAGTGATTTCTTAAGAAAAGAGCTTGAGTTACAAGATATAAGAACATTCACCGCCAATGAATGGCTGAACGAAAACATCGAAGTTCTTACTACTAAGCATCAGTATTATACAGATTATGCGCTAAAAAATTGGCAAAAACAGAAAGAAGAAAATTTAGCATCACTTATAAAAAAGAAAAAGAAGCTAAAGGGCAAAATTAAAAAAGAGCGCGATAAAGCAAGATTGAAGGCAAAATATAAAGATGAAAGCCCTGAAAGAGCCATTCAATCTTTCTTTAGGACAGCCTTGAGAAATCATATGAAATTAAGCGATATTGCCGATACTAAAGCGAATATCCTACTTTCAGTCAATGCAATTATCATTTCGTTGGTTCTTGCTAATCTGATTTCTAAATTGGACACTAATCCCTACCTTACATATCCAACTGCATTGTTTACTTTAGTTGGTATTGTTTCAATGATCATGTCGATTATTGCCACACGGCCGAACGTTACAAGTGGGCAATTCACCAAGGAAGATGTGGCCAACAAGACTGTGAATCTCACCTTTTTTGGTAATTTTCACAAAATGGAACTCGAGGAATTTGAATGGGCCATTGATGAGCTGTTAAAAGACAAAGATTATGTATACAGCTCCATGACAAAAGACCTGTATTTTCTCGGAAAGGTATTAGATCGAAAGTATCGAATTTTGAGGGCAACTTATACTGTTTTTATGGTAGGTATCATACTCTCGGTAATCGCATTTGCAATAGCATTAAAAACAAATCCGGAAGCTAATATTGAAGATGTGCTAAAGCCAGATATAAGCGAACTTATTATAAAAAAGTCTATATATCCTGAAAAGATGGTCGCTGCATATCAAGTTACGATTGTAGCTCATTGATTAAATCATCGTAGGTGTAAAATGCTGTGTTATCCTCTATTGAATGATAAAGGATTGACACCCTAATTGCTTTTAAGCCTGTGATTCCTTGAAGGTCTTCAAGTTCTAACATCTCAATTTGTTCATCCAATATTTTTTTGGATTGAAGAAACTTAATGTAATTTAAATATTCTTCTTCATCTGACTTTTGGGAATATACTATCGCAATCTTGCCTTTGGCTGTCACTCGTTCTTCCGTTCCGTTTATGAATGCTTTATCGACACGCTTTTTCACCACCTCATAACGTGCATTATATGTTCCATCAACATCAAATTGCTTTTCATCCATCCTAAAGCGTATGGACATAGGTTGATTGAACACCAATATCAATGAAGAAACATCAAGAACAACAGGATAATTTTTTCTGTTCTGATAGTATTCACTTTCCATCTCACACATAACTTGAAGTTGCCATAATCTCAAATTATAAAGGTAAATTTCATTGAAACTTTCTTCCTTCGTTATGGCCTCTCCGATATACATATTATGCTCTACACCATCTGTCTTATAACGTTCAAAATAATGCGGATACATTTTTTGAGCTTCAACTTGTTTGGCGTCGATTAATGCTGACATATTTTTATTAATGAGAGCGATTGTATCATCGTAATTTTTACGATAGTAATAAATGACTTCTAAATTAGTATCTACTTTCGCAAAGTAGTTATCGAGGGCCTTTTTATAACTTGAATCCCGTTTAAGCAAAAACTTAAATAAAGGTTCGACATCCTTTTTTAGGAAATTCGTGATTTCATACTCACTGTCAACTTTAAAGTTAGTTTCCATTTGAGACCTATAACTATCCGATTGAAATTTTAGCTTCTTATAAATCGGTAGGTTCTCTTTAGTTAAGATTTCATCAAGTATTTTATCAACTAGGCTCAATTGTAAAGACAAATCCTTTTGAGTCGCCAAATTCCGAGCTTCTGAAGAGCCTTTTACATCAATCTGACCAAATAATGGATACACTTCTTCAAATACGATTTTACCAAAAGACACATTATTACCTATTTTCTGCTTGTCTTTTAAAAACTTTTGTGCTGCTCGCTTAAATTTCCAAACCACACTAGGATGAATCGAAGTACATTCCTGTTGAATAATTGCCTCAATTAAATTTTCCTCTTCAGCCTTAGAGCGCAGTACTGAAGAAACAATATAAGGCATGACATCAATTAACTTATTCGCATTAACACTATTAAGCTCTTTTGGCCTGTTAGACACTAATTCCAAAACTCCAAGTAACTTGCCATTATCGACTATAGGAGCCAGAATGGCACTCTTAATTCTCTGATCATGTAGTGCCTTATATTGGGCAACGCCTCCCGAAAGTTTGTAATATTTCTCAACATCAGAAATAGCAAAATAAGTGTTGTCGTTTACAATTGCTTTATATGAATTTTTGCATAGGGCTGTCCTACAGGCTTCAATATCGTGGTTAAATAAAAGATAACTCTCGATTCCTTTGCCTAAAACACGCTCAAACACTTGATCTTCTTCATTATAAACAATAAAACCAATCTTAATATCTTTAATATTAAATAATGCCTCGAAGGTTGTGTGAAGATTAGTTATAAAAATCTCATCTTCACGTTTTCCAGAAACCAATAAGCTAGATTTAATGTCCGAAATTGAAGTATCATCAGTGACATCAAACATGTTATTAATAACAAAACCCTTTAAGGTGTAACTATCTGGCGGAAACTTTTCCTTCCATAATTCGATATCATCAAAATTATCTAATAATTGATTGAAATCTTCTTCCGTTATGTCAACTGCTTTATCGGTTGGATAAATTTCAGTAAAGTCGGCATTGTACAATATTTTATAAGTACGAACGATTCCTTTTTCATCGGGTATTTCGTAGAAAAATGGACGTTTAAAATCGACTTTAAATCCATAGCAAAAACTCAAAATGATAACACATGCCATGCGGTATTTATCATTTTCTGGCATATTTTTAATATGCAATTAATAATCATCTCCAGCATTTTTGATTATAGACTTAAATCTTTCTTATGAATTAAAAATAAAATTATGAAAAGGTACTGAGGCTGTTTTGATCTCATTTACAGCCAACACTGGTGAGAACAAATCCTGTAGAATGGATCGTATTTCCTTTTCGTAAGTTGTAAGTAAAGAAACATCGCTAAAGCCCTCTCTTAATATCGGAATATCTTCTTGAATTGACAGTATATGTTTGGCTTTATTAGAAACAAATTCATCTTCACTTTCATTAAGATCCTCATAATGCCTAAGCAATTTGTCAAAGCATACCTTAAGCATAAAAGGTGATTCGATATGATCATTTAGGTCCTTCATAATTCGTTTACTCCTTCAAATTTGCAAAATAATGAATTAGTCGGAAAAACTCTCCAAGTTTACAAGCGCTAAAATTTCGATTTCAGAATAGAAATTTAACGGCGATAAAAAAAAGACTAATTTTATCTTGATATTAATCAGTTTCCATGAATACTATGTATTCCCAAGGCTTCAATGTCATTTTTGGCGACTCGACTACAAACTTTTCTTCGGTCAAATAATTTAAATAGGTACCTTTAGGCATTACATCAAACGATTGTTCTTTATTTGAAAGATTAGCCAAATAATACAACTTACTACCATTATTTTGACGGGAGAATAATAATATATTACTCTTTTTAGTATCTATCCTTTCCATTTTTGCACCAATCTCACTTTCATTCAATGCAGGGTTAGTAGCTTTCAATGATCCTAGTTTCTCTAACAATGGCCACATTTTTCCTTTTGTTTTTGGGATGGAATCTTTCTCAAAAAACTTCAAACGATGACTCATATCATACTCCATACCTGAATAAATAAGAGGCATTCCTGTGGTCATGTATTGTAATGCCAACATTGCAGGTGCTGCTTCTCCCATACGTTCGCCAATAGTTCCCGCCCATGAATTTTCATCGTGGTTGGTCACAAAATTCATCAATATATCATCAGGTTCATAAGCTGTTTGTATGGATGTCATAAGATTGTAAAAATCGTTCACTGATTTTTTTTCTTGCGCTAAATCATTCATTAAATGATGTAATTTCCAGCCATATTCCATGTCAAATAAATTTTGGCCTTTCATGAATTTTGCTTCATCATTTTCAGCCAACATAAACAACGGTCGTTTGGCTCTTAACTGAGGTATTGCTTTTTCCCAAAACGAGACTGGAGTTGCTTCAATATGATCGCAACGAAATCCATCAACATGTTCGCTTTCGACCCAATACATCATATCTTTAATCATCTGCTCCTGCATTGCCATATTGGTGTAATCTAATTGAGCGACGTCTTCCCAACCTTTAGAAGTACCATCAGGATGTAATGGATCTGTAATGTCACCTTTCGAATTTTTTATATAAAATTCTGGATGTTCTTTAATCCAAACATGGTCCCAACCTGTATGATTAGGAACCCAATCCAAAATGACGAACATCCCATTATCATGTGCCGTTTTTACCAATTCTCTAAAGTCTTCTATCGTTCCGAACTCTGGATTTATTTTAGTAAAATCCGATACGGCATAGTAGCTTCCGAGATATTTTTTTTGTTCAGCTTCAGGAAAATCGGTTGCAAATTTACTATTCTCTCCGCCTGTAGCTTTACGTTTCGTTTCACTTATTGGAAACACTGGCATTAACCAAATGATTTTAACACCCAACTGTTTTAGCTGTGGAATATCCTTTGTGAATTCATCGAAATGACCAGACGCGGAATATTGACGAATATTCGCTTCGTAGATGACTGCGGTATCTATAACATCTTTAGTGATGGCTGGTATGGAATCCAAGGTGTTTTCAATGACATTCGCCTTCTGATCCGTTTGCTGTTTGTCATTTTTACAGGCTACTAAAAAACTCGCAATTAAAAATGTAAGAATTAGTTTTTTCATTGTTTTAATGTTTAATTTTTTGGTTCTAATAATACAATATCGTAAGGTGAATCTATGCTTACTTTGCCATCAATGACTTTAACCATTTTAAGGGAATAAGCATCCTGCAATAGTGCCTCATTTTTGAATATTTTTGAGACATCCAACGTTTTTGTTCCTTTTGGCAAATCCAATCCTATGACCACGACGTCCTTATAATTTTCTTTGGAATAACTTCTATAATACACATAAGGTGTTTGTGTGATCATTTGATGGATTCCTTCTCCAACGGCTGGATGGCGTTTTCTAAATTGACCTAATTTTTGCCAATGTTCTAAGATGGCCTTGGTCTCACTAACAGTGTTGATATCCTCCCAATTCATATTAGATCGTAATGTTGCATCGCCAACCGTTCCTTCAATAATCAGCGAACGAGCCGATTCGTCACCGTAATAAATTTGGGACGTTCCTGGTGCAAGCAGTAATTTTGTGCCAGCTTCAAAAGGTTTTTCTCGCTTTGGATCATAAGGTTCGCCATCATCATGAGATGTGAGATAGTTCAAAAGTCCATAATTTTCTAAATTGCCATGAAGTATCTTCGAATAAGTACTAAAAATGCTCTCATTGTCTTTCTGAATTGCATTCCATTTAAATTCAAAATTTATCAAGCTATTGAAAGCATCATCGAAATAGTTAATTGATTTTCCTGCCAAGTTATAGGATTTTCCAGAAGAGATTCCATAGCCATAGACTTCACCCACTAAGTAAAAGTCATTGTCATCTAAAACTTGATTTGGATTGTCAGATTTCCATAGTTGAAACGCATAATCACATTCATCTTTGAACTCCTGCCAAACATATTCTTCGGTATGTTTTACAGTATCGACCCTATATCCATCGATTCCAAAATCGATAATATAATCTGTCAGCCACTTCATAATATAAAATCGTGGAGCTCGCGGATGTCCCGTTCGCTTGAAATAAGCATCCAATTCAGCAACTTCCTCTTCATAGCGTCCTTCAGATTTCCATTTCTCGATTAATTGAGGTGGTAAATCGACATCTTCGTTGCTTTCAGTTTTAATGTCTGGAAGATTCTTTACCAAAGTGCAGGTAACAGTTGAATCGTACGTAGCATAATCACATTCAGGAGCGGTTCTCACCCATTCTTCGGGCCAAACCGGATCTTTATCAGTAACTGGGCCAGTATGATTGATAACTGCATCCAACACGATTCGGATTCCATTTTTATGTGCAATCTCAACTAATTTTTTTAAATCTGCCTTCGTGCCAAAATTTGGATCAATGACTGTCCAGTCTTTGGTCCAATAACCATGGTAGGCATAAGTCAGACCAGTTCCTTCATCCGTGCCGCCATGAATTTGCTCAACGATTGGAGATAACCAGATGGCGTTTACTCCCAAATCGTTAAAATAGCCTCCTTCAATTTTTTGAATCACACCTCTGATATCACCACCTTCAAAACCACGTAATTTTCCACTTTCTTTCGTTCTTTCAAAATTGACATCATTAGAATCGTCGCCATTATTAAAACGATCTGTCAACAAGAAATAGAGATTGGCTCCTTCCCAAACAAAAGGAGCTGTCAATGCTTTTGACGGTGCCTCTTTTCTGGGTTGTTGTGCATAATTTACTAGTGTTAACAAGGCTAGTAGGATGAGACTGAAGTTTTTCACTTGGATAATTTTATTTTGATTTCTGATTCTCTTTCTGTATTCCATTTCATAGGAATTGATAGCGTTTTAAATGTAGAGTTCCAATCGGAATTTACTTTTTTCCCATCAATATTGATACTTTTTGGTTGACTTGAAATGTTATGAACAATCACTTGAATCGTTTTGGTTGAAGCGGTATAGTTTTCACCTGTTTCGGCTTCAAACTCTAAATCCAATTCGTTTTTCTCAAGTTCACTTTCAAAATGTAATAACTCATATGCACCATTCTCATAATTATCTGGTGTCAATCCATCATCATTGTATAAATGACCCTTGCTTTCTGTAACAGAATCATCAAAATAATAATGTAACTCTAATATGTCGCCTTTATATTCCTTCGTACTTTGAATAGGTTTTGCCATGGGAATAAATGCTCCTGCTTTTACATATGTAGGAATATAATCGTTATGTGTTTTTATAGTTGTTGTAACACCTCCTTCAAATTTTTCATCAGTATAAAAATCAAACCAAATGTTATTTTTCGGAAAATAAACGTCCTTCTCTTTTACATCAGATTTCATAATTGGCGCAATCAAAAACTCATCACCCCAAAAATATTCAGAAGCATCTGTTAATAGACTTGTTGTTTCATCTTCAAAAAACAACGGACGCATCAATGGTATTCCATTTTGATGGTTTTCAAACGCCAAAGTATAATTATAAGGCAATAATTTGTAACGCAATTCGATCGATTTTTTAGCCAAAGCTTTTGTTTTTGCTTCTCTAAAAACGGGCTCTGGTGGTACATCCTCTTGTGCATGAGGTCGGTAAATAGGTTGAAAAACCCCGTATTGCAACCAACGAGTGTAGAGTTCATCATCTATATTTGCACCCGCAAATCCACCTAGGTCGGAATGCATATATCCAAGGCCTTGCATCCCCATTTGTAGTGCGATTTCCAGTTGACTTTGTAAACCTCCCCAAGTTCTATTGACATCACCAGACCAAGGCATCATCCCAAATCTCTGGGATCCAGATGAACCTGCACGCATTAAAATAAATGGTCGTTGATTCGGGAAATCTTTTTTGTAGCCTTCGTAAACCAATCTTGCCCAATCATGTCCATAAATATTGTGAACCTCATCAGCTGTTCCAGTGGCGTGTATCAATTTAGAAGGATGGACTTCCGGTTCTCCTAAATCGCCCCAAATTCCGGTAACTCCCATTTCAGCCAATTCTTTATAAATATTCCAAAACCATTTTTTCCCTTCTGGATTATATATGTCAATCAAACCTGTATTGCCAAAATAAAAATCGTATTGAAAAGGGTTTCCAACTGAATCCTTTGCCAACACATTATTGTCAACCGCTTCCTGCCATCGTTTTGAAGTTGATAGAATAAAAGGTTCGGTAACTAAAATTGTATTGACATTGTCATCCTTTAAGCTCTTGATCATTTGGTTGGGGTTAGGAAACGAATCTTTTAAAAATTCCAAATTGCCCATGTGGCCTTGAATATCTTTTCCAAACCAAAAGATATCAATGATGACTGCATCTAAAGGAATCTTTTCATCCCTGAATTTCTGAACGCTCTCTTCAACTTCCCTTTGTGTATGATATCCAAATCTGCTGGAAAAATTCCCTAGAGCCCAACGAGGTGGTAAAGGTTGTTTTCCTGTTAAATCGGTATAATTATCCACCAAATCAAACCATGAATCTCCAACGACAACCTGATAAGTTTTACGTCCAGAAATCGTCTCGTATGTTAAAGTGTTATCCTGCTTGCTATCCAAATCCAAAAATCCGATGGGCGCATTATCAAAATGGATTAAATATTTATTTGCCGACATCACAATTGGCATTGTGTAATTCATCAATTCAGAGTGTGTTTCATAACCATAATGTGCTCTATTATAAAGTTGAAGTCGATGACCTCGACGGTTCATTCCAAGAGCTCTTGCGCCACCACCATACAATACTTCATCTTTGGTTAAATTAAATTGAATGGTTTCTAGACTGTCATTCTTCACATAACCCATTTTTTCAGAAATGACTTTTTTACCATTATAGGAATAAGAAATCTGAAAAGGTTGTTTTTGAATCTGCACCGAAATACCTTCTGTTTTGAATTCAAATGAATCCTCATTTTGAATTAATTTTGATTGAATTTCATTTGGTGTTAAAACCACTGCATGAGATGTTGGCTTGAAGATTTCTCCTTCTGGAATAAAACTAGTCTCAACTATGTGATTGTTATATGATATAATATTATAAGTGCCATCATTGACTTTTATCTCTAAAATATTATTTTTATACTCAATGGATTCAAAAATTCGATTGGGATTTTGAGAAAACCCCATTGAAAAAGACAAAATCAGAAGTTTGACGAGTAATTTTTTCATTTATTTCTTCAATAAAAAGGTCAACGGTATATCCAAACGCTTTTGCCATGACAATTCGGAATGGTCTGCACCTGGGAACTTTATATTCCTAAAATTTGTAGTATTGTATCCTTTATCTTTGAATATTTTGTTGACTCTAGAACTGTATTTTGGATAGAATTTATCTAGCGCTTCCGTACCATAGTCAAAATACATTTTGTGCTGTTTTGGAGAAGGCACATGTTCTCTCATATACTCAAAAAAGGTGTCTGTCAACAAGTCGTTTTCATATGGATTGCCTCCTGGCCAATGAGTAGATAGACATGCTGCTCCACCAAAAATTTCGGGATATTCACAAATAGCGTACATTGATATCAAACCACCCATACTCGAACCCATTACAAATGTGTTTGCTCTATCTGTAAAAACAGAATAATTAGCATCAATATACGGTTTTAGTTCCTTGACGATGAACTTTAGATACTTATCAGAAGTGACTCGATCGAGTTTGAAATTGTTCATCTCGGCTTCCTCAAATAAGGAATCTTTAATTTTTTCCGATAGTGATTCAAATGGTTTTTGAGGAAAATACTCACTGTGCCGAAATTCATTTATATTAAAAGGAGCTACAACGATAAAATCTTTTGTGATATCGTCGTTCATTAATTTAGTGGCCACCTCATCAACTTTCCATTCTTGATCATTCCAAGTGATACGACTATCAAACAGCATCTGACCGTCGTGCATATACAACACAGCATATTTCTTGTCTTTGTTATAGTTTTCTGGTAACCAAATATCCACTTTTCTAGGAGGAATATAATTTGAAGGGAAATCGTCGATACGCAGCAAAGTACCTCCAGAAAAATTGCCTTCAATGGTTTCAGGTTTGACTTTTGAAGTATCTGCCGGTTCTAAATGAATTTTGGAAACTTCTTTATTTTCGTTCTTACATGAAAATAAAATGACTAAAATACAAATGGTTATTACTCTTTTCATTTAGTGGTAAGGATGATGCTGCCTTTAGTATTTAATATGAATGTACCATTCCAAATGAACTCTTCATCTGATATGATGTTCCTTACTGTTTTTCCTTTAAGATTCATTTCGTCAAATCTGGACAGATCTAATTCTACCGGCTCATCATTTTTATTGATAATATGCACCACAGTTTCATCATCCAAAATTCTGAACAGTACGTAGATTCCATCATCTGGAGCAAAATGAATAGTTTTCCCTTGATGGATTGCCTTGCTATCCTTTCTATAATTCAATAGTTTTTTTAAATAAGATTGCATATCCTTTTGCTCAATAGTCAGACCTTCACCCGTAAATGCATTGACAGTATCGCCTTCCCATCCACCCGGAAAATCTGTTCGTATTAAACCATGATCACCAGGGTTTGCCGTGTCATTCATTAAGATTTCAGTGCCATAATATATTTGCGGAATTCGCGGCAATACCAATAAATAGCTCAATGCAATTTTTGTGTTAGGAACATTTTCATCCAATTGGGTAAAAATTCTGCTCATATCGTGATTATCTGCAAATACCATGATGTCTTTAGGTGATGCATAATGAAAATCATTTGCTAAACCTTCATAGATTTTGACCATCCCTTTATCCCACTCTTCGTCTTCGGTCAATGCTTCGACAAGTAAACGCTGCATTGCGAAATCCATGGTAGATCTTAAGTTCGATTCATAACCGTCTCTGTTATTTGCCCCTTTTTGCCAGTAACCTATCAATAATGGATTATAGCTCCACTCTTCACCAACAATACTAAAATTAGGATACTCCTCCATAATAGCGCCAGCCCAATTAGCCATAAATGCTTTATCGGGATAAGGATAAGTGTCTTGTCGAATACCACCTAATCCGAGCGTTTCTATCCACCAAATACTGTTTTGAGTGATATAATTTGCCATAAACGGATTCTTTTGATTCAAATCTGGCATTGCCGGAACGAACCAACCATTATTTAATAATTCTTTATCAAATAATGAAGCATAACCATCTTGATTACTGGTCCTCCTATGATTGGATGTTTTTAGTTGTGCTTTACTTTCAAATTCATCTTGGTAGTTAACCCAATCACTAAAGGGCAAATCCTTCATCCACCAATGTTCGCTACCACAATGATTTGCAACCTGATCCATGATTAATTTTATACCTTTCGCTCTAGATCTATCGGCCAATTCTTTGTAATCTGATAGTGTCCCAAAACGAGGGTCCACCTCATAAAAATCGGTCATTGCATATCCATGATAGGAAGCTCTTGGCATATCATTAGTTAATAATGGAGTTGGCCAAATGGCGGTAAATCCCATATCGCTAATATAATCGAGATGGTCGATCATCCCTTTAATATCACCACCATGACGTGCATAATCATCTTCCCGATTGATGGTTTTTTCAGATAAATTGAGATTTTTATCATTGGCAGGCTTACTATTTGCAAAACGATCTGGAGTAATTAAATAAATTACGTCACTACTGTCGAATCCAATATACTCGCTTGAAAGTTTTTCTCGTGATTTAAGCTCGTAGGGCTGTGTGATTTTTTTTCCATTTTTAAATTTAAAAATAATTTTAAAAGTTCCTGGTCTAGCAGTTTCGATAATTTTCAAATCGATAAATAAATAGTTTGGGCTTTCTCCTTTACTGACTTTTTTAATAATGACACCTGGATAAGAAATCTCTGGTTGCGCATCGCTAATATTGTCATGATTGACCAACAATTGCAGTTCGGTATTCTTAAAACCAATCCACCAATGTGGTGGCTCAATACGTTTTACTTGTGAAAAAAGTGTCATACCAATTAAAAGTATAAAAATTTGGATTAGTTGTTTCATTTTTTTTCGATTTAAGAATAATAATTTCATTAAACTGAAACTAAATTGTTTGGTTTGATGAGTACTTCTTTATTATTTACAAATATTTTTAGTTCTTCTGTACCGATTAATTCAAATTTTGTGCTTCCTTGAGCTACATTTACTTTAAGGATTTGATTTCTAAAATTCACTTTAAATGAATAGCCATCCCATTGATTAGGAATTTTAGGAACGAACGATAAGGTATCATTTTTAATACGCATACCTCCAAAACCTTCAACGATACTCATCCATGTGCCAGCCATTGAAGTGATATGCAATCCTTCTTCGACTTCGTGATTATAATCATCCAGGTCTAAGCGAGACGTGCGTAAATAAAAGGTATAGGCTTGATCCATCCTGTCCAGTTTTGCTGCTTGAATACTATGTACACAAGGTGACAAGGAACTTTCATGAACAGTAAAAGGCTCATAAAAATCGAAGTGTCGTTCTAGTTCTTCATTAGTAAAATGGTCTTCAAAAAAGTAGAATCCCTGAAGGGTATCTGCCTGTTTTATATATGGGGAACGTAATATTTTGTCCCAAGACCATTTTTGGTTAATTGGTCGTTGTGATTTATCGAGATTTGCAACGGTTATCAATTCTTTATCTAAAAATCCGTCTTGTTGCAAATAGACATCATGTTGTTCTGAATATGGAAAATACATATTGTCAGCTACTTTTTTCCATTCTTGTAATTCAGCCTTTGATAATTTGGCTTTATTCATGATACGCGTATAATCGGAATCATAGTGTTCTTTGACCTTATCTATATTTTCTAAAGCGTAATCTATACACCATTTGGCTAAATAATTGGTATAAAAATTATTATTCACGTTATTCTCATATTCATTCGGACCAGTTACTCCCAAAATCACATACTTATTTTGAGCAGTTGAGAAATTAGCTCGTTGATGCCAAAAACGGGCAATACCAATTAATACTTCAAGACCTTTTTCGGGTATATAACTATAATCTCCCGTGTATCGATGATAATTGTAAATCGCGAAAGCTATGGCTCCGTTTCGATGAATTTCTTCAAAGGTAATCTCCCATTCGTTATGGCATTCTTCACCATTCATAGTTACCATTGGGTATAAAGCTGCGCCATTGGTAAAACCTAACTTTGCAGCATTTTCTATTGCTTTTTCTAGATGATGGTATCTATAAGTCAATAATTTACGGGCAACCTCTTGGTCTTTTGTTGACATATAGAACGGAATACAATAGGCTTCCGTATCCCAATAAGTACTGCCTCCATATTTTTCGCCTGTAAACCCTTTTGGTCCGATATTTAAACGTGCATCCTTTCCTAAATATGTTTGATTCAATTGGAAAATATTAAAACGAATCCCTTGTTGCGCTTTGACGTCTCCTTTAATGGTAATGTCTGCCATCTTCCAGATTTTTGCCCAAGATTCTTTTTGAAGTTCAAGCAATTTTTCAAATCCAATTTGAGAGGCTTTCGTCAAGGTCTTTTTTGCTACTGAAACCAGTTCATTTTTGTCATGGTTACGATCCACTGTATAACCACCAAATTTGGTCAAGGTTATCGTATCTCCTTTATTGACATGGTTGTTATATTGAAATTCGATGTAATCTATCGTATCATTAATTGTTTTTTCTTGCTTTAAAACAGTTCCATTAAGTGATACTTGGGTTTGCATTGCGGTACACACATGAAATTCCGTTTTCATAGTGTGCGATACAATAAATGCTTGTTCGTCCTCGAAATTTACATTTAGAGTATTCCAAAATTTATCGTCCCAATTACTGTCTTCATTAGTAATCCCTGCATCTAAATATGGAGCGAACACTACTTGAGCATCATTGTTTAATAGCGTTACATTGTACCTTATTGCGCCCAACTCGTCCATCTCCAAACTTAAAAAACGTGTGGTTTCAACTTTGACTTCAATAAAATTGTGAAGCGTTATTTCAAAGCTTCGAGAAAGCCATCCTTCTTTCATGTTCAATTCTCTTCTAAAGTTTTTGACTTCTTTACAATTTGCCAAATCCAAAGACTCGCCATTGATGATCACTTTGATTCCGATCCAATTAGGAGCATTCAATACTTTGGCAAAATATTCAGGATAACCGTTTTTCCACCAGCCAACTCTGGTCTTATCCGGGTAATAAACACCTGCAATGTAACTTCCTTGAAACGTTTTGCCAGAATAATGTTCTTCAAAATTGGCGCGCTGACCCATGGCTCCATTGCCGATACTAAAAATACTTTCGGATGATTTGATACGATCTGCATCAAAGCCTTCTTCAATTATTGACCAATTATTAGGTTGTATATAATCTTGATTCATTTCTTTTTTAGATGTTAGATTTTATAGATGATAGACCTCTTCGCGATTAGATATAGTGATCGTTGATCTTTTCACTATGTTCTTTTTTCTTTAATTAATTCATTTAGAAAATCTGTGTCAATCTCTGTAAAATCATTAAACACATAATCTGCTTTCTTCAAGGTTTCTTTATCACCAATTCCAATAGAGACCATACTTGCAATGTTTGCAGCTTTAATACCAGCGAGAGAATCCTCAAAAACAATGCAATCTTTAGGATTGCAATGCAATAGTGTGGCAGCTTTTAAGAATACTTCAGGGTTTGGTTTAGCTTTAGTTACGTCGTTACCATCGACAATTACATCAAACTTATTCAATAAGTTGACTTTTTGTAAAATCATACGAGCATTTTTACTTGCAGAACCCAAAGCAATATGCTGATTCATATCGTTTAAGTAATCCAATATTTTGGCCACATCTGGAAGAATTTCATTTTCATTCATTTTGTTGATGTAGCTTAAATAGTCATCATTCTTAAGTGACATCAATTCCATAAATTCTTCCTCACTGATACTTTTCTTACCCCAAGTAAGGATTTTCTCAAGTGATTTTACTCGGCTAACACCTTTAAGTTGTTCGTTTTGAACTTCAGTAAAATCAACGCCAATGCTATTGGCTAGTTTTTTCCAAGCCAAAAAGTGATACTTCGCCGTATCTACTATGACTCCATCGAGATCAAATATGAATGCTTTTTTAGTCATTAATTATAATTTTTCTAGTTGTAGTAACAGTTAAAGTCAATAGCCCCGCCAAGATCATGGAACAACCACCGATAATCAAAGCGTAAATAGGTTGGTCGTCAAAAAATGAATTAAGTAAAAACCCGAGAATAGTACCGGCAACAATTTGTGGAATCACAATGAAAAAGTTAAAAACCCCCATAAAATAGCCCATTTTGGAAGCAGGCAGCGACCCAGATAACATAGAATAAGGAATAGATAAAATACTTGCCCATGCTATACCGACTCCGACCATTGCTAACAACAGACCGACTTTATCAGAAAGAAAATAAATAGAAATCAGTCCAATACCACCCACAATTAATGCCAACATATGCGTGAATTTATTGCTCGTACGTCTAGCAATAACAGGGAGTAAAAATGCAACCGCTGCAGCAACTCCATTATAAACCGTAAACATGACACTGACCCAATCAGCTCCATCATTATATAATTTAGATGTTGTGTCATTCGTATCAAAAACATGACCTGTCACCGCTTTTGTTGTATATATCCACATCGCAAATAGTGCAAACCACGAAAAGAATTGCACCCAAGCCAATTGTTTCATCGTTTTAGGCATATTAAGCAAATCTGTTATGATGTTTGTGAATCCATTCTTGATTTGATTCCTGCGAAGTTGAGAAACTATAGAAAACAGAAGGCCAATTACTGCTAAACCTCCTGTTAGAATATATAATTCTTTGTGACTGTTTTCAATAGTATTTATTGAATATACATATATGGAACCTAGAACACCAAAAACCAATAGCAACAATCCAACAGTCAATTGCTTTTTTAACGTAACACCTGTTTTTACTAATTCTTGATTTGGACTTAAAGAAATCTCTACTTTCTTGGCTTCCTCAAAAGCTTCCAACTCTTCTGGAGAATATTCTTTGGATTTTATTACGGTCCAAACTACGGCTAAAAGAAAGACAATGCCGCCTACGTAAAATGACCATTTTACGGAAGGTGGAATAATCCCTTCCGGAGCCGTATTTTCAATACCAAACCAATTAGTAAACACATATGGTAATGCAGAACCTACAACAGCCCCAATTCCAATAAAGAAACTTTGCATTGCGAACCCGAGGGTACGTTGTTTTTCTGGCAAATTGTCCCCAACAAAAGCCCTGAATGGCTCCATTGAAATATTGATTGAAGAATCCATTATCCAAAGTGTTCCGATTGCGATCCATAATGTGGGTGAATTTGGCATTATGAATAATGCGATAGCAGATAAAATTGCACCTACAAGAAAATAAGGTCTTCTCCGTCCAAGCTTCGTCCATGTTCGATCCGAAAAATAACCCACAATCGGTTGAACGATTAGACCCGTAAGAGGTGCTGCTAACCAATAGAGTCCTATTTTGTCAACCTCTGCTCCTAATGTATCAAATATTCTGGATGTGTTTGCATTTTGTAAGGCAAAACCAAACTGAATTCCTAAAAACCCGAAACTCATGTTCCAGATTTCCCAAAATCCCAGTGTACGCTTTTTCATTATAGTATGATTAAATTAATACTATTGATAAGCGAATAACTTATCAAAACTTACTTGTGAGAAGTGAAAATATAAGTTTTGATTGTAATTGAATTGGCTGTAAATATACTAAAGTTTTTAAATAAATAATTAAAATATTTATTTTGTGGACTCACGTTCGATTAGATTTGTCTCAATAACAAAGGTCTCATAATGTTCATCCTCATCTTCATCTTCATCTTCATTTTCAAGCTTATTTATCAACAAATCAGCTGCTTTCTCGCCCATTTCCTGACCGTGTTGACTAACTGTAGTGAGGCTCGGTGTTGCATGTTTAGAAAGGACCCCATCCGTAAACCCAATGAACTGAATGTCATCTGGTATTTTTAGTCCAAGTTTCCTAGCCACTTTCATAGCGATAATCGCATAGAGCTCGTTTACGGCAAAAACGCCATCAATTTTTTTGTTCTTTTTGAAGAGTTCTTCTATCTCTACTTCAAGGGAATCTAGATGATCTTCTGAAAGCAATTCATCATCAACTTTCAATATAAGATGTGAATCTGCAATCATTTTATGCTCTTCCAAAGCTTGAAGATAGCCTTGTGTTCTCAATCGACCAACACTAACATAATCTTTTGTAGTGATTATGGCAACATGCTTACAACCGTTATTCAACAGTTTATCCACAGCGTTTTTTGACCCCTTCAAGTCATCTATGATTACCTTGTCACAATTAATTTCGTTGACAACCCTATCAAACATGACGATAGGCATGCCCTGACTGATTGTTTCTATGAAATGATGATAATCCTGATACTGAAGGGTTTCTTTTGAAATAGAAAGGATAAAGCCATCAATACTGCCATTAGCAAGCATTTGCATGTTAATGACTTCTTTATCAAAAGATTCATTAGACAATCCTACAATAACATTATAACCTCGCTTATTGGCGACCAATTCGATACCTCTAATCACTTTAGAAAAAAAATGATGCACAATTTCAGGTATAATCACACCTATGGTCTTCGTTTTTCTATTCTTAAGGCTTAAGGCAATATTATTTGGTCGATAGTTATATAATTTGGCGAAAGCCTGGACTTTTTCTCTTGTATCTTCGCTAATTTCGATGCTATTTCGGAGCGCTTTAGAAACTGTTGAAATCGAAACATCCAATTCTCTAGCGATTTGTTTTAGGGTGATTTTTTTCTTCATTTTTCTTAAAATAAGACCGAATTTAGCGAAATAATTTTTACAATTAAATTTTTACCATTCCGAAGTTGACAGTAAATATACTTCATAATTGCTTATTTGATAAATTTTGTGTATTTTCATTGGAATCTATCCAATTAAAAAAAAGTTTTTAACACGAAAACGTTTTCGCTAGGCAATTAAAAGCATGTAACAATATATATACCTAAATTTTACATAGATTTAACCCGAGAAGTGAAAATATATTAAATTTCAAAAGCAACTAACTCTTAAGAATAGTGTATGAAAACATTTTTAAATAGTGTATTATTATTGACATTATTATTTCCCTCAATTCTGTTGTCACAATCAACTGTTTCGGGTATTGTCACAGATGCTGCTAGTACTTTACCAGTACCTGGAGTAAATGTACTTATCAAAGGCACTGCGACTGGGACTACAACAGATTTTGATGGAAAGTATTCAATCAATGTCAAGACAGGTGATATCCTTATATTTTCTTATATAGGATACAAAACACAAAACATTACTTATAGCAATCAAGCCACAATCAACGTATCGCTAGCCGAAGACGCAGCTGCACTTGATGAAGTTGTCGTTATTGGCTATGGAACAGCCAAAAAAGAAGATTTAACTGGTTCAGTGGATTTGGTAACTTCGAAAGATTTTAATCAAGGACCAGTCGTTTCAGCTCAACAGTTAATATCCGGAAAAATAGCGGGTGTATCAGTAACTTCAGGCAGTGGATCTCCTGGTGATGGCCAGGAAATACGAATCAGAGGAAATGGTTCTTTATCCTTAAACAACAACCCTCTAATAGTATTAGATGGTATTCCATTAGATTCAGGTGGTGTTGGTGGATCAAGAAATCCGTTAAATTTGATTAATCCTAATGATATTGAAAGTATGACCGTTTTAAAAGATGCATCTGCCACATCAATATATGGAGCAAGAGCTGCTAATGGTGTTATCATGATTACTACAAAAAAAGGAAAGGATTCAGATTTCAAATTTAATCTAAATACTTCCACCAACGTCAATATAGCAGTAGATAGAGTTGATGTCTTAAATACAGATCAATTTAGAGATGTTGTGATGAATCATCCTCAAGCAAATGCGACCACACTAGGGCTTTTAAGAGACTATTCGACTGATTGGCAAGATGAAATCTATAGAACTTCCTTTGGACAAGATCATTCTTTTAGTGCTCTAGGAGCTATTGGTGGTGTTCCTATGCGTGCGTCGTTAGGCTATTCTGATTTCGATGGTATTTTAAAAAGAGATAATTTTAAAAGATCAACTGGGTCTTTAAGTTTCAGTCCAAGTCTTCTAGATGACCACTTGAAAATTGAATTGAATGCTCGGGCCAACTATACAGAAAACTTTTTTGGAAATAGAGGCGCTATTGGAAGTGCGAGTGGCTATGCACCTACTGAACCAGTTTATGACGCTACTTCTCCATTTGGAGGTTACTCCTCTTGGATAGATTCGGCAACTGGAATTAGACCAAGCTTGTCTGGAACCAATCCTGTTGCGCTTTTGGATTTAGTAGATGATACTTCGGAAGTTACTCGATATATTGCAAATGCAAAAATCAATTATAAATTACATTTTTTTCCAGATTTGACAGCAACTGTAAATGTGGGTATTGATCAATCTCACGGCAGAGGAAGAACGGTAACTTCTGAATTAATTCCGACTGCAGATCCAGAATGGAATGGTTCTAGAAATGCATATACAAATGATTCCAAAAATAAATTGTTTGATGCTTATTTAACCTATTCAAAATCAATCAATGATATTCACAATATAGGTGTAGTAGGTGGATATTCATACCAATCTTTTGAATATGATAATTTCACATATAACAGTGAAGCAGAAGAGGATGGTAATGATTATGAGTTTATCGATAAATCAAAAAATGTATTATTATCTTATTTCGGTAGATTAAATTATGATTATGATGGACGTTATTTGTTGACTGCAACTGTAAGAGCAGATGCTTCTTCAAAACTTAATCCTGATGACCGTTGGGGCATTTTCCCTTCTGTCGCTATAGCTTGGAATATCCATAAAGAAAATTTCATGGGTGGTACCAATAGTGCTATCAATGAATTAAAATTAAGAGTTGGTTACGGTGAAGTTGGTAACGTAAACGGTCTTGGAGATTATAGATTCCTTACAAGATATACAGTAAGTCAATCTTCTGCAACGTATCAATTTGGAGATTCCTTTTACCAAACATACCGACCAGAGCCTATTAATGAGAATTTAAAATGGGAAATTGGTAATACCATAAATATTGGTTTAGATTATGGCCTATTCAATCGTCGAGTTAGTGGTTCTGTAAATCTTTACAAAAAAATCACCAAAGATTTAATTGCAAATGCTTCAATCGATCCATTTACAAACTTCGGTAGTCGTATTGAGAAAAACATTGGAGACATGGAAAATAAGGGTATTGAATTTGCTCTTAATTTAATACCAGTTAGAAATGATGACTTTGAATGGTCTATTAACTATAATGTATCCTTTAATGATAATAAAATTACAAAGTTACCGTTCGATCAAGAAACTGGAGGAATTAGTGGTGGTGTAGGAAACTACATCCAAACTCATACAGTTGGTGAGGCCCCATATAGTTTTTATGTACTCCAACAAATTTATGATGCAAATGGTAGACCAATTGAAGGTGCGTTTGTAGATAGAAATGGTGATAATATTATTAATGACGACGATAAATATATATACAATAATCCTTATGCAGATGTCATTATGGGATTAAACACAAACTTGAGTTATAAAAAATGGGACTTGGCGGTTGTAACAAGAGCAAACATCGGGAATTATGCATATAACAATGTAGCTTCTGGCAACTCATATTTAAATGGATTGATTCCTACAACCAATAACTTTTTATGGAATATTCATTCTGATTATCTGTCAACAGGATTTACTGAACAAACGGATAATAACTTTTTAAGTAGTCATTGGGTTGAAGAAGCTTCATTCTTTAAGGTTGACAATATAACCTTAGGTTATACTCTGGACAGAGCTCTTAAAGATACAACCGTAAGAGTTTATGGTTCCGTACAAAATGTTCTTACTATAACCGATTACGAAGGTTTAGATCCAGAAATCAATGGTGGAATTGATAATAATTTTTATCCTCGACCAAGAACTTTTGTAGTAGGATTAAATGTGAATTTTTAAAAAAATTGAATTATGAAAAATAGAATTAAACAAATCATTTTTATTGTAGCTATTTCGGCGTTTATGGTATCATGCCATGATGATTTAGATCAAAATCCAATTGATCCAGATAGCTTCACAGAACAAGACGTGTTTGCAAATGCAACCGAAGCGAAAGGCGCTCTAGCCAAATTATACGCAAGTTTATCATTGACTGGGCAAAATGGTGGTGACGATGGTGCTGCCGATATTGCTGACATTAATCAAGGATTTTCTCAATACACACGTATGTTATTCAATCTTAATGAAGTTACTACTGATCATGCTGTTGTAGGATGGGGTGACCCTGGATTACGTGATTTACACGGTATGTACTGGTCGGCGAGTAATGACTTTACTGGAGCCATGTATTTGAGATTAGCTCAAGAAGTATCTTTTTGTAACTCCTTTATTAAGAACGCCTCTTTATTATCAGGCGATGAAGTTCAAAGTTATATTGCAGAAGCGCGTTTTTTGAGAGCCTTTGCATATTACAATTTAATTGATTTATATGGTAAGGTACCAAAAGTAACAGAGATTACTACTGAATTACCTTCACAAAGTACAAGAGAAGAGCTATTCGATTTTGTAGAAGAAGAGTTGCTTGCCATTCAAGATTTATTGGTTGAAAGTAGAAGCAATGAATACGGCCGTGTTGACCAAGTTGCTGCATGGGCTTTATTATCTAAACTTTATTTAAATGCAGGTGTTTGGACAGGGAGCGCGATGTATGATAAATGTATAACTTATTCGACATTAGTTATAAACTCAACATACACCCTTAATACGAATGATGCGAATGGAAATGGCACTGCTTACGATGAATTATTTTTAGCCGACAATGACACCAACGGTGCACAAAATGAATTTATTTTTGCTCTGAATTTTGATGGAATTTCTTCTAGAACTTATGGAGGCTCTACTTTTTTAGTTCACGCTGCTACTGGTGGTAGTATGCCTTTGGGACCTTTAGGAATCAATGGAGGCTGGGGTGGCTTAAGAACCACTTCTGCACTAGTTGATAAATTCAATAACACTTCCGATATGCGTGGCATGTTCTACACTCAAGGACAAAGTTTGGAGATCAATAGTATTCCTCCTTTTAATAATGGTTATGCAGTTACCAAATTCAAAAATGTTGATTCAAATGGCAATATAGGAAATGATTCTAGTGGGGAATTTGTTGATACCGATATTCCTATTATTCGTTTGGCTGAAATTTATCTTAATTATGCGGAGGCAAACAGAAAAGGTGGCGGTGGTGACGAGAATTTGGCAGTAACTAATATCAACAAGTTAAGAGTTAGAGCATATGGAAATAATTCTGGTAACATCTCATTGTCAGATTTGAATGAGGATTTTATTTTAGATGAAAGATCACGTGAGTTATATTGGGAAGGTACAAGACGTACCGATTTAATCCGATATAATCAATTTACTACAAATGAATATTTATGGCCTTGGAAAGGCAATCAACCTAATGGGACTTCTGTTTCTGAAATTAGAAACGTTTTCCCGATACCAAGTAATATAATTTTAACCAATCCTAATTTAATTCAAAACGACGGATATTAATAAAATAAAAACATGAAAAAAATTAAATTTTTGGCGTTAATAATTCTAGGTTTTATAACCATAAACGCTTGTCAAGAAGACGATAGCTTAACTTATATCGCACAGGCTCCATCAGACCTTGCATTTACCAATTCATTCTCCTCTCAATATATCTTAACGACTGCTACAGCTGCAAATTTAGGAGAACGTTTTACATGGCAAAGTAGTGATTATGGCACCCCTACCAATGTTAGCTATGAATTACAAAGTTCTATTTCTCCTGATTTTAGTGATGCCGAATTGGTAGGAAGCACCACCGGAAATGAAATTGCAGTAACAATCGGTGATTTATTATCTTTAGCCACTGATGCTGGTTTAGATAATGATCCCAATTCAGATAATCCTGATACTGGTCAAGTTTGGTTCAGATTAAAAGCCTCTATTGGAACAGTTGGTGCCGAAGAGGTATTTTCTGCTGCACAAGCACTAACTTTGTATCTTCCAGCAAATACAGTTCCCGTAGAAGCAACATGCGATTTTGACCAATTATATGCTGTTGGAGCAGGTATTGCTACTGCAGGTTGGGATTGGGCAACTCCAGCTGTATTTGCCTGTACAGGCACTGGTGTTTATTCTGGAAATGTTGAATTGCAAAACGGCGGAGCGCTCGATAACTCAAATTTCAGATTCTTTACCGTAGCTACAGACTGGGGATCAGGACAAAATTATCCATTCTTTGCCGACGCAGGTTACACGATTGATCCAAACCTTGTTAACGCAATGGATGGTGATTCAAATTTTGCTTTTGTTGGAACCACAGGTTTATATAATTTAACTATAGATACTGTAAACAAAACCATCACTTTAGGAGACCCACAAGCTTCTGGAACTTGCGAAGTAGATATATTATACGGCGTTGGTGCTGGATTACCAACTGCAGGTTGGGATTGGGCCACACCAGTTGAATTATTATGTTCAGGTGATGGAATTTGGTCTGGAAATGTAAGTTTACAAAACAACGGAGGCGCTGATAACAACTTCCGATTCTTTACAGAAGCAACAAACTGGGATTCAGGTAGAAATTATCCTTTTTATGCAGATGCAGGTTACACGATCGATCCAAACCTTGTAAATGCAATGGATGGTGATTCCAATTTTGCTTTTGTTGGAACCACTGGAACTTACTTATTGACCATTAATTCTGTTACTAAAGTTATAACGCTTGAGTAATAGCCTTAGAAATCATTAGTTTTAAGTTTAATTATATAAAGAAAAGGCTATGTTAACATAGCCTTTTCTTTCTAATAATAATGTTATGAAAACAATTTTACAATTTTTATTTTTCTCTATCCTATCACTTTCTTGTTATGCGCAAGTACAAAACGCTACATTCTCGATTAGCCCAGCTTCTTTCAATGAAGACGAACAGATAACAATTACCGTTTCAGGTGTGGATCCCACAATATGGAATGCTGGACAACCTGATAACATATATCTTTGGGCATGGAGATTAGATCAGAACAATAATTATATCGCAGATTCCCCAAATAACGGTACATGGACAAGTTCAAGCGAAGTTCAAAAAATGACTAACAACGGTAATGGAACTTATAGTTATACATTAACGCCAACTACTTTTTTTGGAACAACAGGAATAGCCAAAATGGGCATGTTAGTAAAAGCCAAAGACGGTTCTGACGATGGTACTGGCGATAAAAAATCACAAGACTTTATTACTCCTGTTGGAAAGGTACAAGTCACTGTTATTAACCCAACAAGCGATCCTGTTGTGGTAAGTTCTGGGGGAAGTTTGCAAATTTCAGCTAATATGCGAATTCAAGGCTCCACAGTCGTTGGAAATTTTCAAGTGTTTCTGAATGAAACTCAAGTTGCTTCCGGAATGGGATTCCCGACTTATAGCACCACCCTAACTAATCTGACTACAAGTGGTACAATTAAAGTGGTAGGAACGCCAACTGGGCAAACCGATACCGGTGAAAAATCATTTGAACTCATTATTGCACCTACTGTTGACACACAAGCAATTCCAGCAAGCATGGTGGATGGTATCAACTACAACCCGTCCGATCCTACGAGGGCAACATTAGTGGTAAACGCTCCAGGGAAAGAATTCGTATATGTTGCAGGAAGTTTCAACAACTATCAACGGAATAATGCCTATCTGATGAAAAAGGACCCAACCTCAACCGCCGATTCTAATAAGTTCTGGATCGAGTTAACTGGCTTAACATCTGGGCAAACAGAAACCTATCAATATTGGGTCTATGATACAAATCCAATTACTAATTCTCCGGCAGAAGTTAAGACAGCCGATCCTTTTTCTACTTTAGTCTTATCGCCTTTTGATGATCCAGGAATCCCTTCAATATCGTATCCAAACCTTCCCGCTTATCCTTCTGGACAAGAACGTGAAGTGTCTGTGCTAAAAACTGGTCAAACACCGTATAACTGGCAAGTAACCAATTTTAACAAGCCGAAAAAAGAAGATTTAATTGTTTACGAAGTACTTATCCGTGATTTTGATGCCAATAGAAATTACCAATCTTTGATTGATCGTATCGATTATTTTAAGAATCTTAATATCAATGCCATTGAATTAATGCCTGTTATGGAATATGAAGGCAATGAAAGTTGGGGATACAATACCGCATTCCATATGGCATTAGATAAATACTATGGCACGGAAAACAAACTGAAAGAGTTCATTGACCTTTGTCATCAAAATGGAATTGCAGTTATATTTGATCTTGCTCTAAATCATGCCTTTGGTAGAAATCCAATGGTACGCATGTGGATGAATGATCCAGATGGTGATGGGTGGGGTGGACCGAGTTCTGATAGTCCTTATTTCAATCAAACTGCCACACATTCTTATAGTGTTGGAGACGATTTTAACCACCAACGACCTTTAACACAAAACTATGTACAACGTGTCATAAAACATTGGGTTCAGGAGTTTAAAATTGATGGTTTCCGTTGGGATTTAACCAAAGGTTTTACGCAAAACTGTACAGCGAGCAACGAAGGTTGTACGAATTCATTCCAACAGGATAGGGTGGACATTCTAAAAGCCTATGCTGATTACTCGTGGTCATTAGATCCTAATCATTATGTGATTTTTGAGCATTTGGGATCTGAAAATGAAGAAAAAGAATGGGCAAACTATAGATATAATGAAGGAAAAGGCGTGATGATGTGGGGAAATATGGTTGGACCATACAATCAATTGACTATGGGTTTCAATTCTAACAATAACATTAATGGTGTAGGTCATAAATCGCGCTCATCATTTTTGGGACCACGCGTCATAGGTTATGCAGAAAGTCATGATGAGGAACGATTGATGTACAAAAATGTGACCTTCGGAAACAACTCAAATGGCTCACACAACGTAAGAAATTTGAACACTGCATTATCGAGAATGTCAGCTTTAGGAGCGATAACAATACCTGTGCCTGGACCAAAAATGATATGGCACTTTGGTGAATTGGGTATGGAGAATTCCATATTTACATGTAACAACGGCTCTGTTAACGAGCCAGGTGGCACTGATGGTGATTGCAAATTAGACACAAAGCCTCAACCACAATGGACCAACAATTGGTTAGGTGATCCCAATAGAAATACTATTTATGATAATTGGTCTCGAATGATTCAGCTTAAAAAAGATGAACCTGTTTTTGAGGGAGATTATGATATTAATTCTGGAAACACATTGACTCCTAATGTTTACGTATATGATAATACATTACCATCCACTCAACTTAAAAATGTTGTAATACTCACAAACTTTGACGTGACATCACAAAATGTGACACCTAATTTTCCATATACAGGTATTTGGTATGATTTGATGGATGCTACAGGAAATACGACTGTCAATGTTACTAATACGACCTCACCGATATCGATAGCTGCCGGACAGTTCAAAATGTATGGTAACAAAGCTTCAACTTTAAGCTTGGATGATGTAGATTCGACTTCACAATTCAAAATTTATCCAAACCCAGTAAATAATTCGTTTTATATCAATCAGGCTGTTGAAAGTTTGAACATTTATGATTTGACCGGGAAACTTGTAAAAACATTTAAAGGTAATTTCACAGAGAACGACGCCTTCGACATATCCGATTTGAAACGAAGCATATACTTAGTGAAGATTGAAAACTCCAACGGACAACTAGTAACATCTAAATTGATCAAACTTTAAATATCCGTTTAAAAAAACAACTCTATTAATCAAGAAAGCCTTTCATATTTTGAAAGGCTTTTTTACTATTTAATGATTCTACTCTAAACTTATATTTACGATTCCTATACCATGAGAATCTCCTAATTCATTATTAGGAATTTCTGGACCAATTGAAAATTGAATACTTTCAACACGACTCAAATCAAATTTAGAATTAAGATCGTGTTCTAAAAAATAAGGCAAAAAACTTGGATAGGGTCTTGGAAGAGTAACCGTTTTAACAGGCCTTAAATCATTAAGGTTTAACTTATACTCACCAATTTCAGTCCCTACATCAATGACTTTACCAAAGGATGAACCATCATCCATTACCAAGGCAATCTGTAATTTACATGACTTATTATTTAATGCTCTACCAAAAAAGATGAGTTCTTTTTTTAAAGACAAATCTTCTTTTCGTTCACGTATCTTATCTATTATGAAGTGCTTAAAAGAATAGTCATAGATAGGATTTGCATTTAAGTTCTCAATATCCAAAACAAACAAATTTTCAATATTCATTTGATATTCTGCCTGGTGGTAATTTTTTGTAGGTACCAACTTAAAACTCTGTCTCCATACTTGCACGAGTAATTCAGAATCATCAATCGCATTAAATAAATAAATTGGATTTTCTTGAGCAACTACAGCAACTTCATAAGATTTTCTATCATAAAAATCCCAATCATATAGATTACCCTCTTTACCAGAGGGGTAGGTAATTTGACTATCGTCTTCAAATGTTGCAACAATATTGTAGTTTAAAAACCCAACATGCATGTATTCCGTAGGTATCTCGGCAGAATAGTGATACTTTCCATCAGATTGCATTTGTATATTGAAATATGTACCTGGACCATTATTACCAAGTACCATTAATTCTTTTGGTGGCAACTCTGAAATGAAATCTGTCGAGATAATAAGGGGTGTCTCTTCCGAAATTTCATCCTTTGGAATATGATTCAAATATGTGTTTTCTACGTTTGATTTTGGCGCATAAAAATCATTTAATTTATTGGTCTTAAAAGCATCGGTCCTTGACCAATTTTTAGCGATTCCCCTCCATGAGAGCATATAGCTACCTGGTCTTATTTTAAACGAATTACCGTCGACTTGAGTACTAAATAAATTACCTTCATTTAGAGCCTCAATAGAAAAATCCTTCCCAAGATTTTTCAAATCAACCGACATTTCATGTGTTTCCCAGTTTATAACTGCCACTTTTTTATCAAGACTATTTCTACCGAAAGGGTTATCAACCCGAATGGCATCGGGCATTACCTCTAATCGCCATAGACCATCTTCTATCTTATCCAAAAAGTACGCTCC
>JAGXIE010000167.1 GCA_024635765.1 Flavobacteriaceae bacterium
AAAAACTTTTAAAATGACAGAATTCAAAATAGATCCTCCAAAAGCACTCTTCGGAACCATTACAACAGGAGATGAAATAACAATCAAATTCAACACCATTTTTAAATAAATAAATAAATAAATAAATAAAATTAACTAAAATCACTTACAATGAAAAATTTTTTTAAAAACTCAACTTTAGCATTACTAATCTTAACCGGGTTTAGCCTTTATGCTCAAAAAAACAATAGAAGTTTAGATAATTATAGACAACCAGACCAAAGAGGTGTTGATGTGTTTGAAGCTCCAAAAGACACTATATCAACATTTGATGGTGTACAAGTTAGAATAGGTGGCGCATCAACATTACAATTTCAAGATTTGGATCATTCAAATTTTGGAGAAATAGACCGAGCAGATGTTTTAGGTCAAAATAATAAATATCTTAGTTTAGTAGACCTTGGAAGTAATTTCAACTTAGCAACTGCAAACCTAGATTTAGATGTAGTTCTTTATGATGGTGTTAGAATGCACTTACGTACATATCTATCGTCTCGTCACCATCCAGAACCTTATGTAAAAGGCGGATATTTTCAAATTGATAAATTAGATTTTATTAGTGAAGGGTTTTTAAGTGACTTCATGAAACATACCACCATTAAAATAGGGCATATGGAAAATAACTATGGTGATGCACATTTTAGAAGAAGTGACAATGCACAAGCCATTTATAACCCATTTGTTGGAAACCTAATTATGGATGCTTTTACTACTGAAGTTGGTGCTGAAGTTTACTACCGTTTTGATAGTGGTTTATTCGGAATGGTTGGTTTTTCTAACGGTAAATTAAATCAATCAACAGTGAAAAATAATTCAAACGGCGCTTCTTTCTTGGCTAAAGTTGGTTATGATAAACAAATTAACGATGACTTAAGATTAAGAATTACAGGATCTCTTTACAACACTGGAAGTGTAGCAAGTTCTTACTTATACAGTGCAGACAGAGCGGGAGGAAGATATTACCATGTAATGGATTATAATTATAATGTATATGATGCTGCCAATGATAAAAATAGCATTAAGTCAACAGATGATTTTAGATCAGGAAGATTTAATCCAAACTTTGGAAATAAAGTAACAGCAATCATGTTTAATCCATTTATAAAATATAAAGGATTAGAGTTTTTTGGTACAATTGAAATGGCTGATGGTAGAAGACATTCTGAAACAGATAGAAAAAGTGCAGACCAATTTGCTGGAGAATTAATTTACAGATTTGGACAAAACGAGAACTTCTATATAGGTGGAAGATATAATACAGTTAGCTCAGAGGATGTTGATATTAAAAGAACCCAGTTAGGTGCTGGTTGGTTTATGACAAAAAACATCTTAATGAAAGCGGAATATGTAAATCAAACTTATGATGGATATGCTGTTGGAAATGTATTAGAAGATGGTAAATTTAATGGTTTAATGGTAGAAGCTGTAATTAGTTTCTAATTAAAAGCACATAACAATAATTTGAGTGAGTGTTTTTAAAAAAGCAAGCCTTACTAGTTTAAAATCATTTAAATATAGTGAGGCTTGCTTATATCATTAATTGAGTCACCGTTTAAATGACTGTACAATCTACAAGCATTAAAATCCAATTAACAGAATTTCAAGAGTAACCAAAAACCTTTATATTGGATCACATCTAATATCAAAAATAATAAGAACAGATGAAAGGACTTTTATTTATTCCCAAAGTACTCATTGTTATTTTTTTTACTAATATGGACACGGTTAAAGAGAGCAAATCATTGCTAATAGCACAAGAAAGCTCATTAGAGATTATAGGCACTTCTAATGTCACCGATTTTACATGCCAGTATAATATCAGGAACTTCGATGAGCCAATTTCTATTAAGTATCAGAGTCATAGTGATGTCATTCGCTTTGATAAATCTAGAATGGTTTTGAGAAATTCTTGTTTTGATTGTGGTGGAAAAGGAATCAATAAGGATTTTAATGAGTTGTTAATAACTGAAGAACATCCACAAATCATTTTTACCTTAAAAGAAATAAAAAAGCAAAACAATAAAAACAATAAGGTAGTTGCATTAATTGAAATAGAGATTGCAGGATTATCGCACTCTTATTTGATGGAAACAGAATTTCTGCATAATAAAGATTGGTTTATTTCGGGGAAATTGAAATTGAATATCAGTGATTTCAATTTAAAAGCCCCAAAAAAGATGCTAGGATTAATAGTTGTTTCCGAGAATATTGAAATTAGTTTCAAGTTGATTTTAAGGGAATGCTGAATAGAAAGTCAATACCAAATAGATAAAAAAATACCTCGCAATTGCGAGGTATTTTTATTTTTAGAAATTTTCTGGCAGCGTATAGGACCTTCCTTTATTCTGTTCTTTCAAATAGGCCATTAAAGGTTCAAAATAATCTAGCATAGGTTTGGCACTCATACCACTGCCTACACTTTCTTTTAATAATACTCTCCAATCATTATTTGCTCCAGTTTGTAAAATTCCTTTCAAGAAATTTCCAACTTCTTTACTGCCATAATAATTAGTGGCATGTGGATCTTGCTTTAAAATATTTTTAGCTATATGATCATGAATCTGGAACAATAAGATATACGAAATAGCATAATCATAATATTGTGCTGCATCATTGTTGATATGCGTCTTAGAAGCTGCATCATTGAACTCTTCACCTCTGTCTGTTGGAGGAATCATACCTTGGTATTTTTTAGCTAATTCCCACCATTTTTTGTTGAACTGGTCTTTCGGTAAGTTTTCGGCATATAAAGAATTCTCAAATTCTGTCATCACACCAGCAGAAAATGGCAAAAAGACCACATAATTGAGGGCTTCTTTCAATAAATTTTGAGTTTCATCAATTTTGACATTGGCATCTACCAGTCCTTTTTCAGCTAAAAAAGGCTTTTGCATGGCTGCAAGCCCCAATAAACTACCAATGGCTTCATGGAATCCTCTATTGGCCCCTCCGCGAAGTAGAGGAGGAACATTAGGATTTGTATAAGCCTGATAATAATATATATGACCCAATTCGTGATGGATGGTCTCGTAATATTCTGCTGTTGGTTCAACGCTCATAAGACAACGAAGATCGTTTTCTAAATTCATGTGCCAGGCAGATGCGTGATTGTTCTTTTTATAATCTGCATCTTTTGGTAACGGGTACATACTTGATTTCTCATAAAAACTTGCTGGCAAAGGGTTGAAGCCAATGCTTTTGTAAAAATTTTCACCTTCCTTAACAATCCATTCTGGTTCTTTGTCTTTTAAGGCAGCATCAATATCCAATCCTTCCACATTTACTAAAGCACTCCAGTCTTGACCCCAACGATTAGGTAACCAATGTGCTGGGATATAGTCTGGTACTTCTTTGGCATTATATTTTTTTGCCAACTCATGACGTGCCCATGTATGCAATTCTCTATACAAAGGCCAGACTTCTTTCACCATTTTATTCATTTCGTCAAGCATTTCCACTCGTGTCATTCCGTAATCTGAAACTTGATATGAGAAGTAATCGTCATAACCCAATGCGCCAACAGTTTCGTTACGCAGGTTTCTTAAGTTTTCCAAACCGTCTTTCAATGGTTGTCCAACGCCTTTTGAAGATTCCCAGTTTTTTAAACGTGTTTTTTCGTTGTCAGATACTCGTAACACTTCATCAATATCACCAGTAGAAACAGATTTTCCATCTACTTTAAAGTCATAACCGAAAAGCATTTCATTTTGTGCATTTTCAGCGGCAATACGTTTTTTTACAAGCTCGGAAACAGTTTCAGGATTGTTGGCAGCAGCATACAGAATCGTATTCAATTGACGCACTTGAACAATGTCCAATTTATCTTTATCTTCTAAAAACTTCTTTGTTTTTTCAATGACATCAGTGCTTCCAGTGAATTTGGCATAAGCTTCGTTGGCTTTTTGTACGTTATAAGCGTTTGTTGTATCACCAGCAACAATATGTGTATTTGCGTCCCATTCTGCCAATGACGAATCGTAATACAGTTTTACGAATGTTTGGGTATACTCATCCAAAAAAGCTTGGGTCTCAGCTTTGATGGCGTCGTTGTTGGCTTCTTTTTTTGGTTCTTCTTTACATGCCGATATTGAAATCAACACAATGAATAATGTAATCAGTTTTTTCATTTGAATAAATTTGAGTTAATTAATTGTTATAGAGTGGATAATATGTGCTTTAAAGACTTCAAATTGGAAATTATGCACCTCATTTAGTTAAAATATTGCACATATGCTTTTCAAAGTTACGTAAAGTAACGTTGAGTTTAAATTTTCTGGATTGAATAATTACAATTAATTCTCTTTTTTCTGAAGTTTTGCACTATCCATAAAATGATTGAGTGTAATTTTAGCTGGACCAAAAAAGTAGACTTCACTGCTGCCAGTAGCCTCTAGAATCAAAGCAGTGTTAACTCTAACAGTCGCACTACTATTGCCTTCAGCAATCAAATTACAAGTATTGCTTGTAAATTCTTTGCCATTGAAACTTGAAGATAAATCACTGCGCAATGTCAAGTCTTCAGTGACACCTTCGATATTTGCAGTAGCTTTTTGATAAAGGTCTATTTTCGCGGTTTTTGTGTTTATCAATGCTTCAACTTTACAGTTGTCTCCAAGTATAATTGTAGATGAAGTTGCATTCACATTAAGCTTTGAACGCGCTTTATCTGAACTTGTATAAACAAAATTTGCAGTTCTAATATTAAGATACGCCTTTGAGGACCCGGAAGTTTTTAGGTTGGTATCCTTTAATTCTAAAGAGGTCAAAGAACGGATTTCACCATCTTCCTTGGTTTCAATGCTTTCGAGGCCATCAGAATAATTGACCTTAATATTCATTTTCTTGCTTGACGTAATACGTTTTGTAGTTTTAAATGTCAAAACTCCAGCATTGACTGCAAACTCTATATATTGGTGTAGATTATCATCAGTTTCAATTTCAACGGAAGGCTTGCTGTTATAGATGATTTCAACTGAAAAGTCCTCGCCAACAATTATTTTGTTAAACGGGTCTATGTAGGTTTGTTTGATTGTTACATTTCTATCACCTTTAATTTTTTCATCATCTTGTGCAGATGTGAATGAAACACAAGTAAAGACTAATAAAAACGTAAAAATGAATTTATTCATTTTATAAATTTAATATTATTAAAACAAATATAAACAAAAACCATCCCAAACTTTTTTTTACGTTTGAAATGGTCTTAAAAAACAATTTGGTTAGTTGGGTTTTTTGTCGATTAGTCTTCACTAACGGAGCCTGAAACACCATCAGTTTTTTCAACTTTTTCAGGATTCCCTCGATACTTTATATCACCACCACTGGAAGCACTTGCATGCAATTCTTTTGATGTGTTCACTGTTATATCAGCTCCACTTGATGCTTTAACTCGAGATCTTTCTACATTTAGATCGCTAGCATTGATGTCACTACCACTTGACGCTTCTGCCATAAGATGTATCGCAGTTCCAGAAAGTTTTAAATCACTACCACTAGAAGAACTGCAGTCAATGGTTTGCGCATTGATATTTAACTTCATGTCACTGCCACTTTCTGTAACTAGTCGAATGGATTCTGCATTGAACGTGTTGGTTGAATACACGTCACTACCACTTGAAGCAGAGATTTTTGAAACAGATCTGAAACTGACCATGACTTTTTGAGCTTCTGAAAAACTAATATTTTCCTCTGTATAAATTTTCAGAACATTACCGTCAATTTCTGTTTTGATAATGTCATGCAGATTTTCGTCCGCCTGTACAGTGATGCTTTCCGTTTCATCTTGAGTGAGATAAACATCAAGTCCACGACTGATATCGATTTCGTTATACGAACCATTTACAGTTCTTTGTTCTGTTTGGACGTTACCGTTGCCAGCGACTCCAAAATCTATATTGCAAGATGCGAATAGGAGTCCTAAAAGTGATGCTACTATTAATTTGATTACTGATGTCATAATATTTGATTTTTGATTGATGTAAAATTCAATTATTGTAATTGATTTTTAAAAATTGATGTATTCAACTGTCTATTTATATTGATGAACTGTTAATTATCGTCTGATGTGATTTCGATTCCGTTTTTATCGATATTAACCTTAATACTTTCACTGCTTGATTTCACCCCTTTTTTATTGATCTCAAGAGAATTGCTGTCATTTTTTATTTGCAAACCATTTTCGTCCAGTTTAAATTCAGAGTCCTCATCATTAAGATTGACCTTTACTTTAAAACTATCCTCCTTGCAGTCCAAACAACGAATTTCATTATTCATCACTTTTAAATAATGCCCTTCCATACCTTCATGTAGAATACCATCATTATTATAAAAATCACTGTGATATTCCACATCTCCATCATCGGAATAATAACTATAGCTAAAGTTTCGGTGAAACGAATGCGTGTTATTATCAGCAAATAGGACGGTACCTTCCGGTAGATATAAGGTGACTTCAATCTGTTGATCTCTAAACTTGTTCTCGAAAGCAGTCGTTAAATAACCATCCAATTGGAGACGATTACCGATAAGAGCATAATTATAATTGATTTTTTCAGCTCTCATTTTGGCATTTTTATAACTATTCCCTCTCGAGTTTTTGTCTACGCTGATACTGGCCACTGAATCTTTCGTGGACTTCAAAATCAGACTCACATCTGTCCTGTAGAGTAACTTTCTGTCATTCTCGTCGTAAACAGGCTTAAGTGTGTTACTGTGTCTTCCAAACTGTTTGCTATAAGCAAGATTACTGTTCATGGTCAAGTAAAGTGTGTCATTTGATGTAGTATTAAGTTGCTCTTTCTGAATGACACTTGCTTCTTCCGAAAATTCACTGGCTTGTTTTACACCTACTATTACCAGTCCGATAATTGACATTAACCATAATCCAAAAAGTGAAAATTTAGCAATGTTTCCAATCGATTTCAAATTGTTGACCAAAATCTTCAATCCTAAATAGAAAATGAAGAAAAAAGGTATCCCTATAGCGAAAAACAGCAATAATGACATTAACCAAACTGGAATGCTAGCTGCGTTGGCAGCATTAATAAAGTCGATACCAGGTATGTTAACTGCATCTGCTACTCCCATCGAAAACAATGCTACGATGAGAGAAATAAGCGCTCCAGCACCTACAATCATCAATATGATTCCTATAAACTTTGCAAACACTTTTAGGAAAAACATAATGACATCTCCGATCGTGTCAAAGAAAGTCTTGGATGATGATTTTATGCGATTGCCTTGTTTGGGCAAATCAATGTTTTTTACCGCATCACTGACATTTTGAGAGACATTATCGAATCCGTCTTTAATTTTTTTTTCGATATTGGTGATGTTCACCGGTTCACCTTTCATGGTCAGTTTTTCTGATGTAGTTAAGGCTTCAGGAACCAACACCCAAAATAGAATATAAATTAGGATAAAAGTTCCACCAGAACCAAGGGTCAAAAGAATCCATAGTAAACGAACCCAAACTGCATCGATGCCCAAATAATGTCCTAAACCTGAAGAAACACCAGCAATATATGAGTTCTCTGTATCTCTATAGAGTTTTTTAGAGTTGCTTGCACTACTGTATGATCTTTTTGGCTCATCTTCAAATATTTCGTCATCAACGAGATAGTCCTCTGGCTGACCCATAATGGTTATCACCTCCTCAACCTCTTTAGTGCTTATGACTTGTTTGTCATGCTTTATACGTTCACTGAACAGTTCTGAAATTCGTGCTTCGATATCAGCGATGATTTCTGAACGACCTTGAGAATCTGTAAATGAACGTTTGATGGCCTCAAGATAGCGTTGTAACTTTAGGTAAGCATCTTCATCAATATGAAAAAATATACCTGCTAAATTTATGTTGACTGTCTTATTCATTTCTTGTTTTTTTTGTTGTGGTTACTAAATTTACGGCGTTTTGTAATTCGCTCCAAGTTGTATTTAACTCTTTAAGGAATAATTTTCCTGTTTCAGTTAATCCATAATATTTACGAGGAGGTCCTGATGTAGATTCTTCCCATCGATAATTGAGAAGTCCAGCATTTTTAAGTCGTGTGAGCAAAGGATAAATTGTGCCTTCAACCACTAGCAACTTTGCGTCTTTGAGTGTTCCGAGAATTTCTGCAACATAAGCGTCTTCATCTTTAAGGACCGAAAGTATGCAATATTCCAGAACACCTTTTCGCATTTGTGCTTTTGTGTTTTCTATTTTCATAAGTCTTTACTATTGTTTTTTAATGGTCTTATGCAGTTCGCATAAAATCCATTTTGATTGATTGATGAATTTGGATATGCTCGTGTCATATTCTAATTTGATTAAATAATTTGAAACTGTTCATTTTTTGATTGATTAATTGATGAAATTATTATTTTAAAAAATTGATGGTTATAGGATATTGATATAATTCGCCATCTCTAGCTTTTAGACTCGCCTTCACGATAAATACTAATTCTAAAATAAACCCTATGATAGCTATGGCTCCAAGTCCACCACCAATGTAAAGTAGAGGAGATGGTTTGCCAATGTTGATATGAAAGTCATGGAATCCGTTAAAATCGATAAGATTGATGCCATCAAACATATTGAATATGAAAAATGGGATACTTATAGTTCCTAAAATCACTGCGTATAATAAAATACTTATCTGAAAGTTGATGGCTTGTTTTCCATGAGCATCTACGAATGTTGATTTCTCTTTGTTTGTTACCCAAAGTACGATAGGTCCAATGAAATTTCCAAACGGTATTAAAAACCTTGAAAAGGTAGATAAATGGATGAATGTCGCGATGTTTTTTTGATGGTTGTCTAACATGATTTCAAAAGTATATAATAGTTTCTTATGCAAATATATATCCAAAAGAAGGTATTATGCAAAACATAGTAGTATATTTTAACATAAATTTAACAAATTGTCATGTGGAATTAATTCAATATTTTAGCAAAAACATATCTTTAAATGAGCATTTCTCCTAGTAAACTCAACACCTATCTCATGTTCAAGTTGCCTTCGGCATATTTTTGTGGTGTTCGGACAAAATTCTTGGATGACAACAAATGTTTAGTGACGGTCAAACATGGTTGGTTCAATCAAAATCCTTTTAATTCTATGTTTTGGGCAGTTCAGGGCATGGCCGCCGAATTGACTACAGGTGCATTGGTGATGTCGAAAATAAGAGAAAGTGGCAAGAAAATTTCGATGTTGGTTGCAAATAATAACGCTTCCTTTTCAAAAAAAGCAACTGGCCGTATTAATTTTGAATGTGTCGATGGCCATTTAGTGGATGAAGCCTTAAAAAATGCGATTGAAACAGGTGAAGGTCAAACCGTATGGATGAATTCTGTCGGAAGAAATTCGGAAGGAATAGAAGTTTCCAGGTTTAATTTTGAATGGACCTTAAAAGTGAAAAGTGAAAAGTGAAAAGTGAAAAGTGAAAAGTGAAAAGTGAAAATTTGAAAGATGAAAATTAGAAAGTTGAACAAAGTAAAACGAATAAAAAAAGATAGCAGACAAAAGATGAAGTTATACGCTCAAGTCCAGATAACAAAAAATCTCTAAATTATTTTTTCACCAACACCTAATTAAAAGTATCACTCTCAATAATCCCATCACGCAATCTAATCACTCGTTTTGCATTTTTAGCGACATCTTCCTCGTGTGTTACAACAATAACAGTATTGCCTGCTTTGTGGATTTCGTCGAATAGTTGCATGATTTCCAATGAGGTTTTAGAATCTAAATTTCCAGTTGGTTCATCGGCAAGAATTATGGAAGGTTTATTCACCAATGCACGGCCAATTGCAACACGCTGACGTTGACCACCAGAAAGTTCGTTGGGTTTATGCTCCATCCGATCTGCAAGCCCAACACTTGTCAGCACTTCTGCGGCGCGTTTAGAACGCTCACTTTTTGATGCCCCAGCATAAATCATTGGTAATGCCACATTTTCTAAAGCTGTTGTGCGCGGCAATAAATTGAAAGTTTGAAAGACAAATCCAATTTCCTTGTTTCTGATTTCTGCCAATTGATCATCACTCATTTCACTTACATCGGCACCATTTAGAATGTACGTTCCAGATGTTGGTGTGTCTAGACAGCCCAAAAGATTCATCAATGTTGATTTGCCCGAACCGGAAGGTCCCATTATGGCCACATATTCTCCACGTTTGATATCTAGGTCAATGACTCTTAAGACATAAACGGTCTCTTGGCCCATTTGGAAATTTCGAATGATGTTTCTGATGTGAATGACGTTGTCCATCGGCTGGTTCAAAGTTTTATACTAATTTTAAAGCTCTCGGCTTACATTCTTTTATGTTCAAAATTAATTGTAAAATGAACACGTTTCATAAACCTCATAACCATCTGCAAGATATATGATTTTGGATAATATGACGCAGAATCACTAAAGTTGTTACATCTATTTAAAAGTTATTCAACTTAAATTGACAAAAACTCAACCAATTGTTTAACCGCTTTACCACGATGCCCAATCCGATTTTTTTCTTCCAAACTAATTTCCGCGAATGTTTTTTCATAACCATCAGCCTTAAAAATTGGGTCGTAACCAAATCCTTCAATACCGTGCTTTTTAGTCGTGATAACTCCTTTGCAAATGCCAGTAAAGGTATGTAGCTTACCTCTGAAACACAAAGCAATAACAGTTTTAAACTGAGCATTTCTGTTTGGTTGCTCTTTTAGATTTTCTAATAATTTATCCATATTAGCATTCGCATCACGTTGTTCTCCACCATAGCGTGCTGAATATACACCAGGTTCGCCATTGAGAGCATCAACCTCTAAACCCGTGTCATCAGCAAAACAATCATAACCATACCTTTCTTTTAAATATTCTGCTTTCTGTATAGCATTGCCTTCAATGGTATTTTTTGTTTCAGGAATATCTTCATGACAGCCGATATCTTCTAAACTTAATAGTTGAATTTGGTTAGGAATTATACTCTGTACTTCCTTGAGTTTATTGAGATTATTGGTCGCGAAAACGAGTTGCATAATTGTGTATCAGGTTTGAAAACCAAAAGTACAATTATAAGAATTCAAATAAAAAAAACAGACTTAATGAGTTTACTGGTTTTTATGTAAAATTAAATAGATCAAATCTTTTATTATTTTTTTTAATTTCAACCATACAAAATAATTTTGCTACTTTTATGCTAACCAACCAACTTATATGCGATCATTTAACTCACCTTTAGAGGCATTCCTGTATTGGGAATCCCATGCTCCAAATAAAATATTTTTAAGCCAACCTATCGACGGTAAGATAATTACCTATTCATTTGCAGAGGCAGGAGTAGAAGCTAGAAAAATTGCTTCTGCATTAAAATCGCATAATCTTTCTGAGCGCAGTCATATTGCACTGCTTTCAAAGAACTGTGCACATTGGTTGTTGTCCGATATTGCCATTATGATGGCAGGACATGTGTCTATTCCTATTTATCCTACGTTAAATTCAGATTCGATTAAGCAAATACTCGTTCATAGCGAGTCGAAAGCCATCATTGTCGGAAAACTGGATGACTTCCAATCTCAAAAATCTGGTATTCCAGAGATTCCGATAATAAGCGTTCGACAATATGGAGAAAGCGAAGGTGTGCTTTGGGAAGATATTATATTAAATGAGAAGCCACTTGAAGCTATTCATATTTCAAATCCAGAAGATTTACATACCATTATTTACACATCTGGTACAACTGGTTCACCGAAAGGCGTAATGCATTCGGTGGGGAATTTTATGGAAAGTACAAGTGCCTTCATGATCGCTTTTGAGTTTCCTTATAACCTAAAAATGTTTTCATATTTGCCACTCGCGCATGTGGCTGAACGGTTGTTGAGCAATGCGGGTATTGTGTTAGGTGCTAACATCACCTTTGCAGAATCACTGGAATCTTTTGCGTCTGATATTCAAAAGACCCAACCGCATATCCTCTTTGGTGTACCAAGAATATGGTCAAAGTTTCAAGAGAAAATATTGGAAAGTTTGCCACAAAGGAAACTGGATTTACTGCTAAAAATGCCAATCATCAATTCTATCATAAAGAAAAAAATCAAATATAATTTGGGATTGAGAGATGCGGTATGTATACTTTCTGCAGCAGCGCCTATTTCTTCAAGTCTTTTGAAATGGTATCAAACGTTGGGAATTACAATTTTGCAAGGTTACGGCATGACTGAAGATTGCTGTGTGTCTCATTTTAACATTCATAAAGCCAATAAAGATGGGACAGTGGGAAAAACACTAAAAAATGTCAAGGCTAAATTATCAGCCGAAGGTGAAATACTCATAAAAAACAACTGCTTAATGAAAGGATATTATAAATCACCAGATAAAACAGCAGAGGTTCTTACGAATGATGGCTACCTTAAAACTGGTGATATTGGCGAATATGACCATGATGGTTATTTGTCGATTACTGGTCGTATTAAAGACCAATTTAAAACAGATAAAGGAAAATACATTTCACCATCATATTTGGAATTGGAATTATCAAAAAACAATGATATTGAACAAATATGTGTTGTAGGCACTGGGATACCACAGCCAATTGCATTAATTACCCTGTCGGAGTTGGGCAAATCAAAATCTAAAACCATACTATCAAAAGGATTAATAGAAACATTAAAAGTTGTGAATCCCAATTTTGAAAAACATGAAAAAATCGCGAAAGTTGTCATAATGAAAGAAGATTGGACAGTGGATAATGGATTGGCAACACCAACATTGAAAGTAAAGCGAAACGCAATTGAAAAAATTCATCAAGAATTCTACAAAAATTGGTTTGCATCGGACGATCAGGTGATATTTGAATAGTACGGCAGTTACTTCGAATTCCATACCATTAAAAAGTATGATTTTCCACTTTGTCTAATTTCAATTATGAGCTATTCACAGAAAACTTTAATCAAAATTTATGATATTTATCACGCATAATTTGATAAAATTCCTATAACTTACATTTTATAAAAAACATGTAATATGACAGTGAATTTTCAATATGTAGATATCGATGCCAGCGAATGGTTATCACAACACGCAAAAGAGAAACTGGATAAACTCGCTAACAAATACGAGTTTATCGTGAGTGCCGAAGTTTTTTTCAAGGAAGATAAAAACGAGCCAGTGGATAGCAAATTCTGTAATATTCGATTGAGTCTGCCTGGTCCTCGAATTTTTGCAACTTCCAATAAGAAGAATTACGAAATGGCAGTAAAGGAAACAATCAGCGATTTGGAAAAACAATTAAAAAGACGAAAACACACTTATAAGACTTCTTAAATATAAGATTACAACTTGACTTTATAACTACTGCATAACTCGACTAAAGACGAGGTTAGGCATCATTTCTCAAATTATCATCGTATCCGATCGAATCATCTTTTATAATAATAAAAAAATGATTAATTGCTTTCGTATTAGGTTGGTTGATGGGTTTGGGTAAGCCTTCATTGTGACATATTATTGGGTGAAAAATTCAGATATACTAGATTTAAATTTAGTGATCCAATGAACAAATTGTTAATGAATGTTAAAATTATTTTGTATATTGCTTATTATCAACATATTATTTAGTATTTTTCTTACGTGAAAACAAATATTTGGTTATGAAAAGCAGTGTAGAAAATAATATTGAAAATGCAGGCATTTTATTCTTTTTAATGCTGTTATTAATAATGACCCTTAAAATGAGTGACCTTATAGTTTATTTATCCCAATATTTAACACTAGGCCCTAGTGTTGTTGATGTTATTTAATTAGTCTGATGTAATCAAAAAGTGTAGTTTGCTATTTATGATGATAGGGCTCGTTCTTAAGTATAGTAAATCCTCGATATAATTGCTCAATCACAAATAAGCGTATCATTTGATGTGAAAAGGTCATTTTTGATAATGATAATTTACCTTTTGCTTTGCTGTAAACCTCTTGTGAAAATCCGTAAGGACCACCTATTACCAATACTAATTGTTTGATTCCTGAATTCATATGCTTTTGAAGATATTCAGAAAATCCGACGGAATCCAATTGTTTTCCGTTTTCATCCAGTAGGATTAAAACATCTGTAGCACTGAGTTTATTTAAGATAAGTTCGCCTTCCTTTTGTTTTTGTTGGTCTTCGCTCAAATTTTTGACTTTTTTTAAATCTGGAATAATTTCAAATTCAAATTTAACGTAAAAACCGAGACGTTTTTGATACTCATCAATTAAGGCTTGCAGTTCCTTATTGTCAGTCTTTCCAATGGCGAGAAGTTTGATAGTCATGCACCAAAGTTAACGTTCAAAAACGATAGATACAATACGACTGGCCTTTTTGTAGTCCCAAAACAATAAATAAATAGTTGCCAATAGCATAAGTCCAGCGATGTAAGGTGTACCCTTAAAATCCATGGCAACAACAATTACAAAGATGTTCAAAATAATGGGGAAGTACAAAATCGAACCCAAAAACGCAGTTCTAGGTATCACAATTAAAAGAGCTGTGAGCAGTTGCATAAACCCAAGAAAATTCCAGTAAAACCCGGCTCTATATAAGGCTTCGAAAAAGAAACCAACAGGATTATCAATTCCTAATATGGTAAATGGCTGACCCATTAATTTTTTCAATCCTGAAGGAATAAAAGCAATCGCTAACAGTATACGAGTTGACCATGTAAAAAAAATAAAAAATTTTTTTTTGTAAATTTTTGAATGAAAGTTTTCGATAATCCTCATACTGTTCCATTTACCTTGCAGACGATTGAGTCGGAATCTTGTAACAAATCTATTTAGATTATCAAAAATCAATTAGTATTTTTACACTAAATAATCATTTAATGATTTCCAAAGAACAATTCAACAAAGAAATAGATCTAATCATAACCAACGCTATCAGAGAAGACGTTGGCGATGGTGATCATAGTTCCTTGGCATGTATACCTGAAGATGCGATAGGAAAAGCCAAGTTGTTGGTAAAGGATGATGGTATTATTGCAGGCGTTGAATTTGCTAAACAAGTATTTAATTATATTGATGAAAATTTGAAAGTTGAGACCATGATTGAAGATGGCTCAAAAGTGAAATATGGTGATATTGTATTTTTTGTCGAAGGTTCATCTCAATCTATATTAAAGGCTGAACGTCTCGTTTTGAATGCGATGCAGCGTATGAGTGCCATTGCTACTAAAACAAAAATTTTTGTCGATTTATTAGAAGGTACAGACACCCAAATCCTTGACACTAGAAAAACAACACCTGGCATCAGAGCACTTGAAAAATGGGCAGTTAAAATAGGTGGAGGTAAAAACCATAGATTCGCACTCTATGATATGATTATGCTCAAGGACAATCACATCGATTTTGCTGGAGGCATAACTAAAGCAATCACAAAGACTAAAGACTATTTAAGAAAAAACAATAAAGATTTAAAAATCATTGTTGAAGCGAGAAACCTAGACGAAATCACTGAAATTTTGAAGAATGATGGAGTTTACAGAATATTGATAGATAACTTTAATTTTGAGGATACAAAAAAGGCCGTAGAAATGATTGGTGATACATGTCTTACAGAATCCAGTGGAGGAATCAATGAAAAAACAGCTCGGAAATATGCCGAATGTGGTGTGGATTTTATTTCTTCCGGTGCATTGACGCATTCAGTTTATAATATGGATTTGAGCTTAAAAGCGGTTTAAAGAATGGCTGAAAATGTTGATGAAAATATTGAAGATGAAATCGAGGACAAACTCGAAAAAACACCTGTTATAAAGTATATCGTTCGATTTTTGAAGAAAATCGAACTGCCGGCTTTAGAAGGATTGACTTTATATGCATTTTTAAGATTATATGCCAAAGGAATTGTTAAAGGCGCGGTGACATCAAGAGCAAGTGCTATTGCTTTTAGTTTTTTTACGGCTATTTTCCCTTTTTTGTTGTTTATTATTATCCTCATTCCATATATTCCTGTTGATGGTTTCGAAAAAAAATTCAGGATTTTCTTGGATTCGTTGTTGCCACCACAAACATCCGATTTCTTTTTCGATAATATTTTTCAGAATATTTATACCGATGGTAATGCTGGATTGATTTCAACGGTATTCTTGTTAGCTTTATTTTTAATGGCAAACGGTATCAGTGCGCTATTTTCAGGTTTTGAAAGCTCTTATCACCAGCAGTTGACACGCAGTGTGGTAAAGCAATATTTGTATTCCATAGGAGTCGCCTTGATTTTAGTATTCTTGCTCATTTTAACCATTGCTGTGTTGGGTTATTTCCAAATTTATATCGTACAAAGGTTGCTGTATTTTATGGACAAGCAAGGTTATGAGACGCAACAACAAGGCATATTTATGGCAGGAGTGGCGAAGTATGTCTTTTTTGTAATTATGGTATATCTTGCTACGGCAACTCTTTATTATTTTGGAACCAAGGAAGGGAGATATTCAAAATTCTTTTCAGCCGGAGCTTTGTTGACAACCATTTTAATTATAATTTTTTCTTATTTATTTGGAATTTACGTCACCTATTTCTCTACTTACAACGAATTATATGGTTCGATTGGAGCATTGTTGATTTTACTTTTTTATCTGTGGTTAAATTCCAATATTTTGTTATTGGGGTTTGAATTGAATGCGACATTGTACCTATTGAAAAAACGAAATGCAAGGAAAGGATGACTAAAATTTTTATTTGTGTTGCAATCATCTGCATTAATTCTACCGTCAATTCTCAAAGTATTTTGGGCAAATGGCGCACAGTTGATGATAAAACAGGTGAGGAAAAATCCATCGTTGAAATTTATGAGCGTAACGGTAAAGTCTTTGGTAAAATTGTTGAAATATTCGATCCTAAAAAAAGAGACCTACCTTGTATTAAATGTAAAGGTGAGGACTATAATAAACCAATACTGGGCTTGAAGATTATAAAAAATATGGAGAAAGATGGCGATACCTATAAAGATGGCACCATTATAGATCCCCAAAACGGTAAAGTTTACAGGGCCAGATTAAAGCTTGATGATAAAAATACCTTACAGGTAAGAGGATACATTGCCTTTTTTTATTCAACACAATATTGGATCAGGGAAAAAGAATAACTACAGAAAATGCCAAATTTTATAGACGTCATACTTCCTATTCCTATTGAGAATTCCTTCACATATAGCATCACCAAAGCTGAAGCCGAGTTTTTACAAATAGGAATGCGTGTTTCTGTACCGTTCGGGAAATCAAAAATATATACAGCTGTAGTGCTTAAAATTCACAATCAGCAACCTTTAGTATATGAAGCTAAAGACATCCATCAGATACTGGATGAGGTTCCCATAGTCACAAATAACCAATTAAAACATTGGGAATGGATTGCCAAGTATTATATGTGTACGGTAGGAGAAGTGATGCGTGCCGCTCTTCCTAGTGCATTTGTTTTAGAAAGTGAAACGGTTGTCAGTAAAAACAATGACAAAATATTGAATGATGAAGAGTTGAAAGATGATGAATTTTTGGTTTATGAAGCGCTACACCATCAAACATCTCTTAAGATTCAGGATATTATGGGTATTTTGGATAAGAAAAATGTACTTCCAGTCATTAAGCGTCTGCTGGAGCGTGATGCCATTTCGATTCAAGAAGAAATTTACGAAAAATATAAACCAAAATTGGTTCGATTCGTTAAGTTACATTCCGCATATACATCCCAAGAAAAATTGCAGCATCTGATGGAAGATTTAAGCAATGCCCCTAAACAACGCGATGTTGTCATGACTTTGTTTTCAATTTCTGCCAAATCAAAAAAGCCAATCAAAGTCTCTGATTTGGCTGATGAAAGTGACGCGTCTTCGGCAATCATTAAAACCTTGATTGATAAAGGGATTTTGGAAGAATATCATCTGCAAAAAGATCGAATTGAATATTCAGGTGATGTCAGCGAAAATTCAAAACACTTAAATAGCCATCAGGAAAGAGCCCTAGAAGAAATCAAATTATCTTTTGAAACTCAAAACGTGACGCTGCTGCATGGCGTAACTTCTTCGGGAAAAACCGAAGTATATGTCAAACTTATTGAGGATACAATTTCCAAAGGAAAACAAGTGCTATATCTGTTACCAGAAATTGCGTTGACTACTCAACTAGTTACGCGATTACAAACTTACTTTGGTGAAAAAGTCTCAGTCTTCCATTCGCGCTACTCATCACATGAGAGAGTTGAGGTTTGGTACAATGTCCTAAACAAAGAATCGAAAGCTCAGATCATTTTGGGAGCTCGTTCTTCTATTTTTCTTCCTTTTCAGAATTTGGGTTTGGTTATTGTAGATGAAGAGCATGAATCATCCTTTAAGCAATTTGATCCTGCACCTCGCTATCATGCTCGTGACGCAGCGATTGTGTTAGCCGGACTTTTTAAGAGTAAGTCATTATTGGGTTCAGCAACGCCAAGCCTAGAAAGCTATTATAATGCAAAGCAAAATAAGTACGGTTTAGTAGAAATCAATTATAGGTTCAACGAGGTGATGATGCCAGAAATCGAATTAGTGGATTTGGCGGACAAATATAAACGCAAAAGGATGAAAGGTCATTTCAGTGACCGAATGTTGGAAGAAATGACCGACACCTTGCATGATGGACATCAGATAATTTTATTTCAGAATAGAAGAGGATTTTCACCTATTGTGGAGTGTAACACATGTGGACATTCACCACAATGTCCCAATTGTGATGTTAGTCTGACCTATCATCAATATCGTAACCAATTGCGTTGCCATTATTGTGGCTATAATGCAGCAATGCTTCAAAATTGTCAAGCATGTGGCAGTAATGAATTGGACAGTAAAGGATTTGGCACAGAACAAATAGAAGAGGAAGTGAAAGTCTTGTTTCCAGAGCATAAGGTGGCACGTATGGATTTGGATACAACGAGAGGAAAATATGGCTATGAAAAAATAATCACAGCTTTCGAACAACAGGAAGTGGATATTTTGGTTGGCACCCAAATGCTTACAAAAGGTTTGGATTTTAGGAATGTGAAATTGGTTGGCATCATGAATGCTGATAACATGCTCAATTTTCCTGATTTTAGAGCGCACGAACGTAGTTTCCAATTGATGTTACAAGTGTCGGGTAGGGCGGGTCGAACTGATAAACGGGGTAAAGTGTTAATTCAAACCTATAATCCGTACCATCGTATTTTGCAACAAGTTTCAATGAACAACTATTCCGACATGTATAAAGAGCAAATGGAAGAACGGCATAATTTTAAATATCCACCCATTTTCCGTTTGATAAAAATCACCCTAAAACATAAGGATTATAATAAAGTAAATGTTGGAGCTGAATGGTTTGCAAAATCGCTCCGTCAAACCTTCAAAAACAATGTTTTAGGACCGGAATTTCCGCCCGTTTCGAGAATACGGAATCAATATTTGATTAATATACTGGTTAAAATTCCACCACGACAATCGTTGCCCAAAACGAAAGAGGTTATTTCTAAAATAAACAATAGCTTTATGAGCGTTAAGGATTTTAGACCCATTCGTGTCATTATTAACGTCGATAATTATTAAGGGTTGGCGGCATATCAACTACAAATAAAAAATCCCGCTTTTTGCGGGATTTTTTATAGAATAGTCATTTTTTAGATGTTGTTCAGCGCATCAACCAATTCTGATTTCTTGTTACGACTCAATGGAATTTCATACGCACCGACTTCAACGTTTTTACTGTTGAATCGATCGACTTTATCAAGATTGACAATATAAGATTTATGGATTCTCAAAAATTTACCTTCTGGTAATTCGGTTTCGAAAGCTTTCATCGTGGAAAGTACGACAAGACTGTTTTCTTCGGTTACTAATTTCACATAGTCACCTAGAGCTTCAATCCATTTGATGTCCTTAATATATACTTTACGTTTTTTAAGGTTGCTTTTTACGAAGATGTGCTCACCATCGATTTCATTAAAATCAAGTTTTAATTTATGTTGTTCAAGTGCTTTCTCAACAGCAGTATTAAAACGTTCTCTAGTAATGGGTTTTTGAAGATAATCCGTAGCATCATAATTAAAAGCTTTGAACGCATATTCGGTTTTACCAGTTACAAAAATAATTTGGGGTTTATTGTTGAGAACATCAAGTAATTCGAATCCATTAAGAACAGGCATTTCAATGTCTAGAAAGATAAGATCAACCTTATGGGTGTTTAGGCCGTTTTTAGTTTCTAGAGCACTACTGTATTCTGCAATTAGGTTAAGAGAAGAATGATTTTCAATTAACTTTACAATCGATAATCGTTGTATCGCAGAATCATCAACTACTACACAGTTTAAGGTCATATTATTTGGGTTATTAGGTTAAGTATCGACAATAGTACGAAAAATTCGGATAAAAACCAAAAAACATCGGTAAACTGTTTGATTTAACAAAATATTAACATATTCAAATTATCCAAATATTTCATATCAAATATATTGCCTTAATTCGAAATAATGTGTATTTTTGCACCCATTTTTAATAACAAATACAATTTTTTATGAATCATTATGAAACTGTTTTCATCTTAAATCCCGTTTTATCTGATACACAGATAAAGGAAACAGTAGAGAAATACGAAGATTTTCTTGTTTCTAGAGGAGCGAAGATGATATCCAAAGAGGATTGGGGCTTGAAAAAACT
>JAGXIE010000168.1 GCA_024635765.1 Flavobacteriaceae bacterium
GGTAGTCAACAATTCAAGGTCATTCACGTCACATTTTTTATATGTTAAATTCTTCTTCATAAAACTTAAATTTAATCAAAAAACCCGTAATTTTAGTAGTTGGAAGTGAGATGACGAATTAAAATGTCTTTCACCATAAAACCTTCAAATAAAATTAACCCCATGAAACACTGGATACTCTTATTATTTTTAGGATTGGGCTTCTGTGGCTATTCCCAGAATGTAGAACACGAAGGTGTTAAATACGAAGTGAAAGGAAAAGCAATTTATAAAGATGGAAAAGACATCACAAACACTTTGTCTGCTGAAAAAAAACAGGAAATTATCGCTGTTTTTGAGAAAACAAAGGCCAGTACAATAGAAGCTGCAGCGGCTGCCAAACAAGCGGCAAAAGAACAAAAGGAAGCAGAAAAAGCTGCCGCAAAATTGATAAAAGAGCAAAAAGAAGCGGAAAAAGCAATAAAAAAGGCAGAAAAAGCTCAAAAAAAAGCAGAAAAAGACCAAAAACGTGCTGAAAAGGAATTAAAGCGCAAACAAGATGCTCAAGATGACTTTGAGAAAGCTTCTAAAAAATTACAACAGAATCAAGACAAATATGAAAAGCTAAAAAGAAAGGGGAAATTATCCCCAAATGACGAGGAAAAATGGTTAAAAAAACTTGAAAATTATCGAGAAGATTTGGAAAAAGCCAAAAAGATATTAAGCAAATCATAAATTGCAAGTAGACGATTTACATATTGCCATCTTTCAAACAACTTTGGTCTGGGAAAACCCTGAACAAAATAGGCTGAACTTCTCTAATCACATTGAGAGTCTTTCAACCTCTGTAGACATCATTATACTTCCCGAAATGTTCACTTCTGGTTTTACGATGAATGCTTCCAAAGTTGCTGAAACTATGCAGGGGAAAACTGTAGATTGGATGAAAGAATTGGCATCAAAAAATCAGGCAGCCATTACAGGAAGTCTCGTCATAAAAGAAAATGGCAACTATTACAATCGCTTGCTTTTTGTCCATCCCGATGGTGTGATCGATAGTTATGACAAACGTCACACATTTACACTCGCTGGAGAGGATAAGGTTTATTCTGCGGGCAAAAAAAAGTTGATTGTCAATTATAGAAACTGGAAAATCTGTCCTTTAGTTTGTTACGACTTACGCTTTCCTGTTTGGTCAAGAAATGTTGAAGAATATCATGTCTTGATTTATGTCGCCAATTGGCCAATGGTAAGAGTCACTGCGTGGGACACGCTGTTAAAAGCTCGTGCCATTGAGAATATGAGTTACTGTATAGGTGTCAATCGCGTTGGCTTGGATGGTAACGATCACGAATATTCAGGACATTCCGCTGCTTATGATGTGTTAGGGAATCGAATAAACCCAGTTGCTTCAGATAAAGAAGCCATTGAATTAGTAACATTAAAAAAGTCTGAATTGCTTACTTATCGATCTAAACTTAATTTTTTAGAGGATCGAGATTCGTTTTCTCTAGAATAAATTCCTGTACTAAATCCCAACCAGCACGTGCGTCTAATAATTCTGGATAATAACTGATTCGTTCGGGTTGACGTTTTTGTAAATAATCACCTGAGTCCCATTTCTGATTACCATTAGCGTCAAAAATCACTCTTAAATAATAAGTGCCTGGGTTGATATATCTAAAATCGAATAACCGATCTTCGGTAGCAAATTTTTCATATTTCACTACACCTTTGTCATCAGTCAATTGAACAATCAAAGGGTATTCCGCATTTACAAGTTTCACTCTAATATTTCCGTACTGATCATACGCCTTAGTTCTCACAGAATAATTTAATGTGTCGTTCACATTTCCAAAAAAATCTGTAAACGCTTCTGGCAACATTCGAATTTTATAGTTCTCGGACTCTTTTTTTGTAAACTTGAACGTAAACCTGTTAATTAACGAATCATAAACCGTTGTAAATGGGACATTCATCGAATCTTTATCAATGATTTTGATTTGATTTTCATCGACTTTTACAAGTGGTATATTAGCTTCTAATAAAAAATCATCCTCGAAACTTGGGTTTTTCGATTGCGATTGACTAATGACCAGTGAATCGTTTGGCAAATCCCTAAAACGGTGTTTTAAGGTGTCAATATATGTCCTGTTTCTTACTATAAACTGGGTAGAATCTAGTTCTAACTTTGGCTTATACCAATAATATAAGGTATCTGTTTTTTTGTCCTTTGTCAAGCGAACTTCAAAATCATCGGGCCTTGTTTCCAGCATTTCAATTTTCATGTCGTTAGCATTCCCATAATAGCCAAATGCGATTTTCTGACCTGCAATTTGTTTTGGTCGTTCGACCCTAAAGTCAGATTCTTCCTTAAAAAGTTTTATAGTATAGCTGGAATCTGATGGTACAGTTATGTGTCTGTCATAAAATCCTATTTTATCTGTTTTTTGCTCAAATGTGAAATTTCGATTTTCATCTTTTAGAGCCACCAATAAATACTTTCCTGCTTTGATATTATCAATGCTGAATGTCGTAACACTGTCTAATGTATTTGTAATGTATTTAGGTTTTTTCTTATAAATAACTGAATCCTTAAAAGTAGAATCAACTTCATAAAGCATGACTGACACAAATTTATCAGGTGTACGAAGTTGGGCATCAGAAATAGAACCTTTTACAGAAAGCGAATCAATATAATCTCCTGTGGAAAACACGTATTTGTAGTATGGATATGGATTTTCTTCATTGTTATCTACAATGCTTTGTCCGAAGTTGAAGGCATATGTCGTGTTTGCTTCTAAAGTATCATTGATAATTATTTTAATGTATTTACTTGCCGAACCCAATGGTGTAATATCCGGTTCTGGATCCATTGGAGGAGAAATGATCAGTTGTTTTTGAATGTTTTTAATCTTTACATATTCATTAAAATAAATCCGGATTTCATTTTCATTGAAATTTGTTGAAAAATTTTCAGGAACCGACCTTGTAATTGTAGGTGGTAGGATATCTTTTTCACCACCGCTCGGTCTACCTCTATTGGCACAAGAAATGATGGCGACAACCATCAAAATAAATACAAAAGTTTTAAAAAACGTTTGACGCATGCGTATTCTTAAATTTTAGGCAAAGTAACAACTTATTTAGATTACTAACGCAAAAATCATTCTGCAATTGCCATCGTAGCAACACTAATAGTAACACCTTCTATTGCCAACAATTGGTTTGCACAAGCCTCAATAGTAGCGCCAGTTGTAATAATATCATCGACTAACAATATATGTTTACCCTTCAAAGAATGGTGATCTGATAAAGAAAAATCTTCCTGATGTGTAAGTATTCGCCGCAGACGATCTTTAAATACTTGGGTCGCTGTAGCTTTAGTTTTGATTAATATCTCAGAGTTAAATTCGACTTCAAGTGCTTTGGCGATTTCTTGACCGAATTTGTCCACCTGATTGTAACCACGCTTTCTTAATTTGGACTTATGCAATGGTACGGGAACAACAACATCAATTGTTCTATAACCTTCTATCAGACTTAATTCTTCTCCAAGCCATTTCCCAAGAAACACACCAACCTCTTCATGTCCTTTATATTTCAGATTGTGCATTAAATGTTGAACGATTCCCTTTTTATTGAACCAAAGTAGACACGTTGCATATTGAAAATTGACTCGACCATACAATCGTTTAGCTACGGCATTATTAATTTCTAAATGAAAATCGGTCACAGGTAAGTCGTTGCGACAATACGTACATATGTGCTTCTCATTATCATTTAAATGAGTATCACAGGCCAAGCAAACCTGTGGAAAAAATAAGTTTAACAAATTTATTACCATTTTGTCGATAAAAAAGTAGTATCCACAAACATAATGTATATTTTCGCTTTTATTAATTTATTAGTTCCTAACCTCCCTCAATAATTTATAATGATAGTTAACCCTCAATTTTTTAACTATAGATTAATTATAGGTTCTTTAGTTATTGCGATTGCAGTTTTATCAGTTTTTAGTTTTACAAACTACGAATCTGTTAGAGAGCATCAAAAGTTTTTAGAGCAAGAAAAAAAATTGGTTGAAAGCGAGCTATCTCAAATGATAGATCGATACGACGATGTGGCAAGTACCAATGACTATATGGCTTCGAAACTTAAAGACGCTAAAGAGGCCACAAAAATAACATTAGATTCTCTTCGGTTATTAAAAAGTGATCTTTCAGTCGTTTCTAAATATAAAACTCAATTAATTGTTTTAAAGAACAATAACAAGCAACTTTTTGAAACGATAGATTCCTTAAGTGAGGTAAATAGAGACCTTGAGAAGGATAATTTATTGGTAAATAATGAATTGAAAAAACAATTAGACGCCAATTCCTCTCTACAAAGGAAAAATGTATCTTTAAATAAAACAATAGAAAAAGGAGCTTTGATGACCGCAAATTCGTTTAAAGCTAAAGCCTATCTAAACGATAATGGACAGCTTGTTGAAACCAAAAAAGCCAACAAAACAGAAAGTATTGAAGTTTGTTTTACTTTAGCTGAAAATGCTTTAACCGTACAGGGAAACAAGGAATTGTATGTTCAAATTGTGAACCCAAAAAACAACGTTTTAGCTGACAAAGGTTTTATCGAATTTGACGATTCGATACTTATTTACAGTTCAAAAACAATGGTGAATTATACTAATCAGGTCGTAGATATATGTACGAATATCATGTCCGATAGGTCAGATAAACCACTTGTGAAAGGCACTTATTACGTTTCTGTTTTTTATAAGGATCATAAGCTGGGTTCAACACAAATCATACTGGATTAAATCCTTTAAATATATTTTTATAAACCGTTCCAATAGTTGGAACGGTTTTTTATTTTTGCAGCATGACAAATCAAGACGATCAATTTAAAAAAGTAATCTCGCACGCTAAGGAATATGGTTATGTATTTCAAAGCAGTGAAATATACGATGGCTTAAGTGCGGTCTATGACTATGCACAAAATGGAGCCGAATTAAAGAAAAATATACGTGATTATTGGTGGAAAGCCATGGTACAGATGAATGACAACATCGTAGGCATTGATGCAGCAATATTCATGCATCCCACTACCTGGAAGGCATCGGGACACGTTGATGCTTTTAATGACCCTCTTATTGATAATAAAGACTCTAAAAAGCGTTACAGAGCTGATGTTTTGATAGAAGATTATTGCGCTAAAATTGAAGCTAAAATTGACAAGGAAGTTGATAAGGCTGCAAAGCGTTTTGGAGATGCCTTCAACAAAGAAGAATTCATAACTACCAATCAAAGAGTTGTTCGTTATTACGAAAAAATTAATTCGACACTCTCTCGTATGGCAAAATCTTTAGAAAAAGAAGATTTGGCAGATGTGAAAGCCTTGATTGAAGAACTTGAAATTGCAGATCCATTAACTGGAAGCAGGAATTGGACAGAAGTGAAACAGTTCAACTTAATGTTTGGGACCAAAATAGGCGCTTCTGCTGAAAATTCGATGGATCTATATCTTCGACCAGAAACTGCCCAAGGTATTTTCGTGAATTTCTTAAACGTTCAAAAAACTGGACGTATGAAAATTCCCTTTGGTATTGCCCAGACAGGTAAAGCTTTTAGAAATGAAATCGTTGCGAGACAATTTATCTTCAGGATGCGGGAGTTTGAACAAATGGAAATGCAATTCTTCATTAAACCGGGAACGCAGAAAGAATGGTTTGAGCATTGGAAAGAAACACGAATGAAATGGCATTTATCATTAGGATTGGGAACAGACAACTATCGTTTTCATGATCATGAGAAATTAGCGCATTATGCAGATGCTGCAACTGATATTGAATTCAAATTTCCATTCGGATTTAAGGAATTAGAAGGAATCCACTCTCGAACTGATTTTGATTTAAAACAGCACGAGGAATATTCAGGTAAAAAACTTCAATATTTTGACCATGAAATGAACGAAAGCTATGTGCCTTATGTTTTGGAAACTTCCATTGGATTAGACAGAATGTTTTTGGCTGTATTTTCTAATTCATTGGTAGAAGAGGATTTAGATAATAACACGACCAGAACTGTTTTGAAACTCCCAGCAGTTTTGGCTCCTGTTAAAGCAGCAATTTTACCATTGGTTAAAAAAGATGGCTTGCCAGAAATAGCGCGACAAATCGTAGAAGATTTGAAATGGGATTTCAACGTGGATTACGACGAAAAGGACGCCGTAGGAAGACGTTACAGACGACAAGATGCCAATGGAACACCGTTTTGTATCACTGTTGACCACGATACTTTAGTGGATAACACCGTAACAATTCGTTATAGAGACACTATGGAACAAAAACGCGTGAAGATTGAAGAGCTTCGTGATCTTATTAAACAAGAAGTTGATGTAAAGACTTGGTTGATGAAAATGTAAAATTAATTAAAAATCAAAATATTAAATTCCAAAATACAACCGCTTAAAGTTGGATTTTGGAATTTTTATTTAAAAACGATATCCTAGATTGAAGCCAAATTTGCCGACAAAATCATATTCGTTTCTTTCAGTATTGAATAGATTTCTTCCAAAACCACCATTCACTTCAAAAACAAATCCTCCTGTTGTCATCCATTTTCCACCTAGACCGAAACCTAAAGCAAAGTCTGTAACATCATCCTCTCTAACTATAATAGCTGGATCAAATCCATTAACAAATTCGCTTGACCTCCCTTTTGTAGAGTTTAACATCCCAAAACCTTCAAGAAAAAAGCCTGCTGCATATTTTTTTCCAAAAAAGATACGATAGTAAGGAGATACATAATAATTGATATCTGAATCAAAATTTTCTTTGTCAAAAGGAATAAAAACTGACATTCCTATAGAAGATTCTTGAGTTAAATTTCGTTCATAACTAGGCTCAAATGCACCAATCAAAAGGAAAAGAGCATTCAGTTTAATTTCGTTTTTTCCGTAATTGTTTCGTGCAATAGAATCATTCTGTGCATAGGAGCTGATTACACATAAAAGCATTAAAAATGCTAAAATATTTTTTTTCATAAATAAGCGGTTAAAATTAGTTAGAGTTTACAATTTGAAGATGCAATATTATGCAAAAGTTTGCGTAGGAAAAATTTTATTTTTTATGCAAACCATAAATCTATTTGGCAATTTATAATCTAACTATTCCTTAACCTTAAATCCTAATAGCCTCAATGCATTCAACACCACTACCAAAGTAGATCCTTCATGAAATGTGACTGCCCAGCCGATATTGGTTAATCCTAAAATTGTGATTGGCACTAGCAATACAACAACTCCAAGGCTAATCCAAATATTTTGCTTAATGATACGTTTTGATTCTCGGCTCAATCCGATAACAAAAGGAAGCATTTCAATTTTATCAGACATTAAGGCAACATCTGCCGTTTCTAGCGCTACATCGCTTCCTGCTGCTCCCATAGCAACACTGACTGTGCTATAAGCCATCGCTGGGGCATCATTGACACCATCACCAACCATCGCAATTTTGCCATCGCGCTGCATTAATTCTTTTACGGCTTCTACTTTATCTTCTGGTAAAAGATTACCTCGAGCTTCCGTCAACCCGATTTGTTTAGCAATAGCATCACCAACATTTTGATGATCACCCGTAAGCATGATCATTCGCTTAATACCAATGGTTTTTAATTGCTTTAAGGTTTTCACGGCAGTTTCCCGTGGGACGTCCATCACACTTATTAATCCTATTACTTTATTTTCATAAGCAACTAGCATAACCGTATGTCCATTTTTTAATAATGTTTCCATTTGTGAAATAACCGAAGTATCGACCCCAATACCTTCGCCTTCCATCAATTTTACATTACCAATAAAAACCTGACTATCTTGATATGCTGCAGAAATTCCTTTTCCTTGTATAGCGTTTACGTTTGTGGCGTTATTAAGATACTTTAAATTATAGTTATTTTTGACATCTTTAGCGATAGCTCTTGCTAACGGGTGATTACTCAAACTCTCAACTTCCAAAATCAGTTGTACAAAATCTGCTTCATTATAACCATTGAGAGGAATGATGTTGGTCAATTTTGGTTTTCCTTCCGTTAAGGTCCCTGTTTTGTCAAAAGCAATGGTTTCTATCGCTCCTAAATCTTCCAACGCTTTACCTCCTTTTATCAATACGCCATTTTGGGCTGCTCTGGCAATTCCACTTAAAACCGCACTAGGTGTTGATATTGCAAGCGCACAAGGACTTGCCGCAACCAAGACTGTTATGGCTCTGTACAAACTATCGGAAAATGGCTCATCAATAACTACATATGCAAAACATAACAGAGTTACGACTAAAATGACTATTGGAACATACCATTTTTCAAATTTTTTGGTCAGTCGTTGCGTAGGTGATTTATGTGTTTCAACCTCACTCACCATGGCAATGAGTCGTGCAACTGTAGAATCTCGACTCAATTTTAGAACTAATATCTCAATACTTCCATCACCATTAATTGTTCCGGTAAAAACGACATGTGATCTATCGATTTGGTTAAAATCAGCAAGATTATCTAGATTCGGGATAGCTGTTTTATCAACAGGCATACTTTCTCCTGTAATTGGTGCCTGATTGATAGGGCTGTTTCCTTTGATGATGACACCATCTGCGGCAATTTTTGAATTTGGCTTTACCACTATTATATCATTGATCTTTAAATCTTCAATGTTAATTTCATCAATTTTTCCGTTGCGTTTTATCAATGCTACTTTAGGTGACAATTTTCCAAGTGCTTCGATTGATTTTTTTGCCTTGTTCATTGCATAATTCTCCAACGCATGTCCTAAACTGAATAGAAATAACAACAACGCGCCTTCTGCCCAACTCCCAATATATGCAGCACCAATAGCAGCCGCAATCATTAAAAAATCGATTTCAAATTCGCCTTTCTTAATTCTGTCAAATGCTTCAATTGCAACGTAAAAACCGCCAAAAAAATAAGCAAGCAAATAGCTAGAAAGATGAACCCAATAAGACATACCTCCAAATCGTTCTAGAAGAAACCCTATCAACATAAATACACCACAAAGGGCTGAAAAGTATAATTCTGTTTGCTGGCCAAAAATGCCATAGTGTTCGTGAAGTGGTTCTTGCCCTTGTTTTTTCATGCGCTATATATAATGTATTATATTCTTATTCATTTAGCAGCATATAAGTGCCTTTTACAACCAATTTTTTATTTTTCAAATTTTCCGAATTCATGATTTCTATATAATCCTCTGTTTGCAAACCTATCTCCAATTTAACCTTTTTGAAATGATATTCGTTAGTTTTTTCATTATTCAAAACCAATGCAAAATAATCATCGTCCACTTGAATAACGGCTTCTTTTGGCAACGCCAACTTATTTGAAATGTTCACAATTATTTCTGCTTCAGCAAACATTCCAACGATAAACCCTGTATGTTCATCATCGATATGTCCGTGAATTGTTCCACATCTTGCGTAGAAAGATTACGTGACGTAGTTATGACCTGAACTTGATTATTGGTGATGTCTGGTACAACGCCAATTGGGATTTTTGTTAAGGAATAAATTCCGAAACCAATTACAAACCCCATAAATAATAGTATGATAAGCTTATTCTTTAAGCTGAATTTTATAATATTCTCTAACATAATTCCTTTATAAAAGTGTTGTGAGCATAGATCTAAAGCTCATAATTAAATAATTGGAATGAATTATGCTAATCGTGGAGGCTGAAAAACAGAAGGTTTCTCAAATAAGGAGTTAGATTCTTTATAAATGAAATTTAGAGGTATTTCTATAAATGGTGGATAATCTAAACAAAAATTTGAAGCGTTTAATGTAAATGCAGTATTGATATGAGTACATGTTTGATGATTGTATTTAAACGGTAAGTTTTCATGGTCTTGATGATCGTTACCATGTTCAAAATTTGAAGAACCATAATGCTCCGCAATAAAATCTAAAAAGGAATCGCCATAGTTCTGTTTATGAAAGCTGGCATGTTCAAAAAGCGTACTCAATTTTGAGACATCTTCAAAACTCATGTTAAAGCTTTGAAAAAGTATCATTGCAGTGTAAAATATGGCAAGAATTTTTTGCATATTGAAACAAAGCTACAAAAAATAATGATGTGTCACGTAACAAGGGTTATAATCCTTAAAAATAAGCTTTGAGTTGAATGGTACCTGTATGAATGGTTTTGGATGTTTCTGTTTTACGTCCAAAATAATTCAAATTCAAGTCTAGATATGTGGTTAATTTCTTTTGTGCCAATAAACTCCAAGTGAAGTTTTTCCCTGGCTGCAGACCTTCCAACATTTGATAGGACACAGGAGTGTTTGCGTTACCCTCAAAAGAATTTTCGAAAAAGTTAATTTCACCATTCAATGCTATTTTTTGTCCATTATTGTATGTAAATGAGACCCCATAGTTATTCTGTAGCAACGTTTCCATGTTTCCAACTGTATTATCTTTATTTGTATATTGGTAAAACACATCAAAACGAGCATTTTCACTGAATAAATAAGATAATTTTGGTTGCAATCTAACTTCGTCAATGATATAATTGCGCGTAGCAAAATTTTCGCTTAAGCTTTCATTTTTGTCCAAACTCGATTTCAAATTTACTAACCAATTTTTTGCAAATTTATGATTGAAATTCAATTGATGGCTTTTCAATTTACTTTCCTGAAACCCTATGGACAATAAAGTTCTACTGGTATTGTTCAAGAACGTATAAGACGTTGTATAAAGTTGTTTACCTCTATTAAAGAACAATACATTCCGTACACTTTTATTAAGTGCCAATTGATTGTCGTCACTATCGGCAAAAGGATTCAAATCGAATGTGTTGCCTTCCTTTCTGATTTTGCGATCAACCAAATAAGAAGTTTGATTATAAAAATGCGACCAAAACTTTTTCGATGTGCTTTCTTCTACGGACCATTGTTGCGGATTGATAGTAATCGTTTGGCTTAATCTATTTTGGTGCGTTTTTACAAATATTTGATTGGGCAACAAAACCCTAATATATTCACCTTGATCTTGAAATTGGGCTACTTCAAACTCATTCAATTCTTGGATGCCATTGTCGTTATAATCTATCCATGTGTAGGCCCCTTGACCAGGCTCAACCTGTACATATGTAAAATCTTGTTGGGGAAGACTTCCTGAATTAGTTTCAAAAATGGTATTCAATTGTACGATCTGTTCGAATAACTGTTGATTATATGTTAGTCTCGAATTTAAGGATTGTTCGTTTTCAATAGCGTCATCTACTGATTTCAAATTTCGATAATTCACATAAACACCCAGATCAGTTTTTTTGTTTTGTATGATCTTTGATTTGATATAATACGTGTTTGATGAATTTACTCTTTCAATCCTATTAAATCGTAAACTATCATTGATACGATGTTTGTAACCAATTTCGGCAAAGACTTTCGTACTATCACCAATTCCATAAAATAGTTCTGCAGATTTAAATCGTTGGCTTAAAGCCGTTAAACTATCAGTGAGGTTTTCTCTTTGTTCGTTGTCTTCTGCTGCTAACTTTACACCTACCCATTGCTTGTCAAAACTATATGCAATTCTATTAAATGAGCGCAGGAATGTTGATTTTGAGATGTCACTTTCACTGTTCAGTACACTGGAATTGGTAAATAAATTCCATCGATTCAATTTTAAACTTGCCAAAACGCTATGCCGATTTCCATTAAAATTTTCAGAGTAATTAAGATGTTCAAATTTATAGGTGGCAAGTCCATTTTCAGGATGGATCAATTCCAGGCCGGCAGTTAATAAATTCTGATTTCCAAGAGGCATTTCCAAATTCCAATCCCGATTGAATTCGGCATAATACAAACGTTGAATTGTTTTAAAGTTCTTTTGAATAATGTCTGCATTAACAATGGCCGATAAATTCCAAAGACTATCTGTTTTGATGATATGTTGTTTTACACGAAGTTTCCCGGCAAACCCGTCATTATTGCCATCATCTAAATTAGAAAAGAGATTAAGATCGTTTTTACTGCCTGCCGCTTCAAAATAAATATCAGTTTTTTCTGTAGGCTTATAAGTGCCGTTAACAACTGCCAATTGTAATTTGGTAGGCGCAATCAATTGTACTATAGCGGCATAATTACCTTGAGGAACTCCGGCAATTGGTGATACATATTCGTAAATATTATTAATGGCATTACTATTGACCAGCACATAGTCGCCCTGATTGTTGCCAACTGAACGAAATTTAACACTGAACAACTCGTCTTCAGGATTTGAAGAAAACACGAAGGCTTCCACGCCATCTATTAGCTCCTTTTTGTAGAGAATTCGGTTTTCGCTGTACGCTTCAGGAACTCCAGAAGGAGCCACCATCAATGTTTGATCATCACCTGCATCAGCTAAAATCTGAACTTGTTCTGGAGATAGGTTTTGCTGTAACGGCTGATTTTTTGAATCCACTTCTGAATAGACGGAAACACCGAGTTTCAGTTTATCGGTTTCATAACTGCTTCCTCCAAACACTGTAAACCGTGAAAAATTACGTTCACTGAATTGATAATCTACAGTAATTCGCATTTCCGAAGTAATCGGAAATGTTGAGTTGAAAATTATTTCACCTGCATTATAATCTATGATATAATCTTCACTTTCCCCTCGTTTGATTGGCAAACCATTCACATAAACCGTCTCACTTCCTGAAACAATCAACACAAATAATTCGTTATTCGGTCCACGCAATTTATAAGGTCCTTGATTACCTTCTTGCGCTAAAAACTGACTTGTTGTAAATTGACCTCTTACTAGAGCTCCAGCTGCAAACACATTCGTTTTAGATTCCTCCTTATCAAAATTAACATTGACCAAAAGTCCCTGAACACGTTTACTGAATCGTGCAAAATAGGTGTTGTCATTTACCAAATCGATATCTCCAGCACGAATATTCCATTTGTCACTGAACAATTCAATAAACACCTGATCAAATTCATCCAATCGTTGTGAATATCCACTTTCCTGCAATGGAATGTTAGCATCTTGTATCGATGCTCTCAAAGAAACTTTGTCACTCAACTTTCCTGAAATTTGTAAATCGAGTTCACTATTTAATACTGAATTCTGATTATTTCCAACTGTAACACCACGAGAAATACTCCCAGAGGTTGTCAAGCCATCAAATGGCGTGAAATTTTGAGTTAAAGTAGATTGTGACAATTTGTACAATCGCTGCAAATTATCAGTGTTCTCGACAATGATTTTATCATCCAACTGAAAATACTTACGTGTAATAAAATCAGGATATCGTAAATATTCGATGCTAATTGAATCCGTTTCAATTGGTTTTTTGAAAGTCAAAAGTGCCTTTGAAAAATCGATTGTATAAAATGAACTATCGATAATGACATTATTTTTTGTCTTTAAGATGAATTTACTAGAATTAATACTTACCGTATCCACTTGAATGCTATCTCTAACAACGACTTTTTTCGTTCTGTAATTCGATGAAGTTTCTTGCGCAATAGCACAAAAACTTATTAAAAAAAGAATAAGAGACGTAGCAATTTTCATCTAGTATAATAACTTCTAATGGCTAAAAATATTTTATAGTTAAAATGCCATTAAAACTATCGCATAAAAGTACAGTATTATTTAATTTAGCTGAAATTCTAAACGTATATCATGAAAATCATCTCCTATAACGTCAACGGGATAAGAGCAGCCCTCAATAAAGGTTTTATTGATTGGTTAAAAGCAGTGAATCCTGACGTGGTTTGTCTCCAAGAAATAAAGGCAATGAAAGAGCAATTGGATCTTGAAGTCTTTGAAGACGCAGGTTACAAATACAATTATTGGTTTAGTGCACAGAAAAAAGGCTATAGTGGTGTTGCGATATTAAGCAAAACTGAACCAAACCATGTTGCATATGGAACAGGAATCGAATCCATGGATTTTGAAGGCCGCAATCTTCGAGCTGATTTTGACAATGTATCAGTCATGAGTTTGTATTTGCCTTCAGGCACAAATGACGCGCGTTTACAGCATAAATTTGATTATATGGATATGTTCCATGATTACATTAACAAACTAAAAAAAGACATTCCTAATTTAATTATTTGTGGTGATTACAATATCTGTCATGAAGAAATAGATATTCATAACCCAAAAGGCTTGTCCAATGTTTCAGGATTTTTACCTGTTGAGAGACAGTGGATAGGAGCTTTTATAGATAATGGTTTCATTGATTCCTTTAGACATTTTAACAAAGAACCTCACAATTATACATGGTGGAGTTACCGAGCCAATGCAAGAAATAATAACAAGGGTTGGCGCTTGGATTATGGAATGGTAAGTGAGCCTTTACAAGATAATTTGAAACGTAGCGTTATCCTATCGAATGCTGTCCATAGCGATCATTGTCCCATATTGATTGAAATTGAGGTTTAATTAGCGGCCATAATAATGCACGAAATTAATAGTGAAGTACATAAATAAACAATTCAACAGCAAACATCTAAACCCTATAACAGCAAAAAACATGATCAAAAAATTGTCATTAATCGTCCTAACACTTGTGTTAACATCCTCATGCGTATCTAAAAAGATTTATACTGATTTAGAAAACAGATATGCAACATTAAAAAAAGAAAACAGAACATTGTCTGATGAAAAGTCAAACCTTTCTAAATCGTTGACAACCTTACAGAACGATTTCAATAAATTACAAAAAGACTATAATGCTGCCGTCGCGAAGCGTGATCAATTTCAAAAGGATTATGAGGTGACAAAATCGAATCTCGATAATTTGCAAAAATCTTATGAAGCATTAGAACAGAACAGCTCGTCCTCAATTGCAGAAAACGCCAAGAAAAATCGAGAACTTTTGGCCCAATTAGAAGCAAAAGAACTCGCACTAGCGGCAGAGAATGCACGACTTGAAAAGTTGAAAAAAGATATGGAAGTACGCTCACAGCGCATAGCTGAATTAGAAAATATCATTTCTTCAAAAGACGCAGCAATGAAAAAACTAAAAAATGCCATATCTAAAGCACTCACAAATTTTGAAGGTAAAGGATTGACAGTTGAACAGCGCGACGGAAAAGTCTATGTTTCTATGGAAAATAAGTTACTATTCGAATCCGGAAGTTGGGCAGTTGGTAAAAATGGAAAAGAAGCTGTTAAGCAACTTGGTAGCGTTCTTGCAGTGAATCCTGAAATTGCTGTGTTGATTGAAGGGCACACTGATAATGTTCCGTATACTGGAACTGGGCAATTGTCTGGGAATTGGGATTTATCTACAAAACGTGCAACAGCCATTGTTGAGATTTTAAGGGAGAATACGAACATCAATCCAGAAAACTTAACTGCTGCAGGTCGTGGAGAATACGCACCGATAGCGGGTAACGAGACAACAGAAGGTAAAGCAAAAAACAGACGTATTGAAGTCATTTTAACTCCTAAATTAGATGAAATATCCAGATTATTGAATGATTGATCCGATACTATCCAATATTAACAGAGATTTAAACCTTTCCGTTTATAAACGTGAAAGGTTTTTCTATCTTTAGACTTCTAAACAATTGTGAACCGTAAAATATTTCTGAAGGTTCGGACTGTTCACAGTAAAAGTACTTATGAAATACACTACTCTTCCACACACTAATATAAAAGTCAGCAAGTTATGCCTAGGCACAATGACTTGGGGCAATCAAAATTCCCAACAAGAGGGTTTTGAGCAAATGGATTACGCTTTGGATCAAGGTATCAACTTTTTTGATACTGCCGAATTATATCCCGTTCCCGCTCAACAGGAAACCTATGCCAAAACCGAGCGAATCATTGGCAACTGGTTTGAAAAAACTGGCAATAGAGATAAGGTTGTTTTAGCGTCTAAAATAGCAGGAACTGGTGATTACACAGCGCACATAAGGACTAATGGATTTAGTCCAGAAGCATTGAAAGATGCCGTCAACCAAAGTTTGAAACGTCTAAAAACCGATTATATTGATTTGTACCAATTGCACTGGCCAGAACGAACGACCAATACGTTTGGTATAAGGGATTACCAGCACAAAGAAGAACAATGGGAAGATAATTTTAATCAGATCCTACAGACATTAGATGAGATTATTAAATCTGGAAAAGTAAGACAGGTGGGGATTTCAAATGAAAAAGCCTGGGGCACGATGCGCTATCTAGAGGAATCCAGAACTCATCATTTACCTAGAATGATAACCATTCAAAATGCGTATTCATTATTGAACAGGGTTTTTGAAGGTGACATGGCAGAGATAGCAATCAGAGAACAAATCGGACTTTTAGCATATTCACCAATGGCCTTTGGTGTTTTATCTGGCAAATATATAAATGGAACTGCTCGGGATAACTCAAGACTGAAACTGTTTCCTAGATTTTCAAGATATAGTTCAGAACAATCTACGGAAGCAACAAAGCGCTATTTGAAAATTGCAGAAGAGAATAACATGAGCCTTGCACAGATGTCACTGGCTTTTGTGACAAGTCGTCCCTTCATTACAAGTAATATTATAGGCGCGACACGTATATCTCAATTAAAAGAAAATATTGCAAGTATTCATGTGAATTTAACTGATGAAGTTTTAGACGCCATAGAGAAAGTGCACAATGAAATTCCAAATCCTGCGCCTTAAATTACATTTAAGCATAAAAAAACCCCCTAAAGTACTTCAGGGGGTTTTTATTTATTGAACAATAACGTTACTTTTTATTTTCTGAAATATCACCTTTACGAGTCGTGTAATTGATCTTCAAAGCATTTTCTTTTCTTAATTCTTTCTTTATATCACCTACGATTCCCATATTGGCATCCTTATCAACCTTAAGAGCGGTTGTCAAATAATCTCTCAACTCCTCACGTTTCGATGCTCGTTCGGCAGCTATGAAAGCTTTAATATCGCCTACATCAGCAAACTTATCATTTAATTGAATTCGTGATTCTTTCCCATATTGGCTTTGAAAACGTTCTTGTGGTTGACCCACATAAATATACATAATCAGATCTTTCTTATCAAGCTTTTCAACCTGATCAGCACTTGGCAATACGTTTTGAATCTTTAAGGTATTCTGACGCATTACCGTTGCCACCATGAAGAAAAACAGGAGCATGAATACAATATCAGGCAATGATGCCGTATTTATTGCAGGTAAATTACCAGATTTCTTTTTATTAAACTTGCCCATTTAATTTTAGTTTTTCTTAATTATTATTGTACTACTTCTGATAGTTTTTGAGGATACTCAATCTTAATTCTTTCAATCTTTTCTTTAAGTTTTTCCTTGTTACCTCTATAATTCACGTCATCAGAGTCCTTTTCCATCTGGGTCAGGGTCATTCCATAGAGCTCTTCAGCTCTTCTATCTCTCAAAATATTATAAGCTGCGACCAATTCATTTTGTACAGAAATATATGTTGAATAAGTCGTTTCTCTTTCGTTCTTTAAGGAAATAATGGCTTTGTCTGGATTATCAGATGAAGAAGGGTCTTTCTTACCATGACAATAACTACAGGCATCATCACCTGTACCACCTCCATTATCTAAAAACTCCATAGCTGCTTTGCGCAAATCTTTGAGTTCCATAACTTCATCTTCCACCAACAATTGGTTTTTACCATTAATAAAAACGGTAAAGATGTTTTTTTCCTTAATGATCGGTGGTTCTGTTTGCTCATCGTCTATTGGTGGCAACTTTCTATTAAGACCAGTATCAGTCTCGATAGTTGTTGTAACCAAAAAGAAAATAAGAAGCAAGAAGGCTATATCTGCCATTGAGCCCGCATTAACTTCTGGTGCTGATCTCTTTGCCATATTATGTTATCATTTTTTTAACTCCAGCCCATATCATTGATGCTGCTGCTCCTACTATTAAAATGTAGAATGCAATTAAACCAGCACCTGCCAAGTGTGATTCCATCGTTGTAGCGGGAGCTCCATTATACATATAGTTTCCTGCGTCAGATCCGTTTGATAGCAAATAAGCAACCACTAAAACTACTGCAAATGAACCTATACCTATTAACGTATTTTTCAGTGAACCAGTATCTGTAAAGAGATTTTTTAACACAAAAATCAAAACGAAAAAAACTGTTAAGGCAAAAATTACATAAGTAACTATTGCCATTGGGTCAACAATTGCTGTATCTCCATTTAATGCAGCTGCCTTTATAGGCCCATCTCCTTTAGCAATGATGCGCACCAAGAATACGATACCCAACAAGCTTAAAATTGCTGCTATGATTTTTAAAATTTTATACATAATTCTTATTTGTAATACTTATTTATTATTTTCTTCTAATCAACAAATCCATCAATGTGATAGATGCATCTTCCATATCATTAACAATACTGTCAATTTTGGCAATGATGTAATTGTAAAATATTTGAAGAATAATCGCAACAATAAGACCGAATACCGTTGTCAAAAGTGCTACCTTAATACCTCCAGCAACAAGTGATGGCTGCATATCTCCAGCAGCTTCAATTTTATCAAAAGCTTGAATCATACCGATTACCGTACCCATGAACCCGAGCATTGGAGCTAAAGCGATGAATAAAGATATCCAAGATACATTTTTTTCCAATTGTCCCATTTGAACACCTCCATATGCGACCACGGCCTTTTCAACCGCGTCAATACCTTCGTCTGTTCTGTCTAAACCTTGATAAAAGATGGAGGCAACAGGTCCTTTTGTGTTTCTGCAAACTTCTTTAGCAGCTTCAACACCACCAGAATTTAATGCATCCTCAACATCTTGAGTTAATTTTTTTGTATTTGTTGTAGATAAGTTTAAAAAGATAATTCTCTCAATAGCAATTGCCAATCCGAGAATTAAACATAATAATACGATACCCATGAAGCCAGGTCCTCCTTCAATAAAACGCTTTTTTAACTCCTGATGAAATCCTAACTCCTCTTCTGCTGGAGCTTCAGTGGTTTCCTCTTGAGTTAGAGTTGCAACTGTTGTTGTTGCTGTTGTGTTTGCAAATGTAGTTGCACTAACATTTCCGAAAGCCATGATACCTGTTATGGCAAGGATAGAAAATAGTCTTTTCATTGTTCTGATCTTAATTTTATTAGTTAAAGTGATAAAGATATAAAAAAATTATAATTAAAAAATAAATTAACGGTAGAGAATTAAGGCAATTGATATTCGCCAACACTTAAAATCATTGACAATACCAAAGACTCGTAGCCATTTAATCCACTCTTCTTGTAATCCATTAACCTATTTGCAGAGAGGAAGGGATTCGAACCCTCGATACGCTTTTGGCGTATACACACTTTCCAGGCGTGCGCCTTCGACCACTCGGCCACCTCTCTAATGATCTTGAAATTTCAATGCCAAATAACGAAAAAAGATTTAGTGCAAAAAAATTTTATACGTTAATTTTAAGACATTTCTCCACGTAGTGAGGTTTCAAATATGGTTTTGAAGGTTTTAGCAGAAATTTTTTCGCCTAAAAGGTACATGAGTTTCGCAATTGCAGCTTCTGTGGTGATATCTTTACCTGATATAAGTCCCAGAGATTTTAGTTGAGAACTCGTTTCATACTGTCCCATCATTACACTTCCACCAGAACATTGAGTCACATTAATAATAGGAAGGCCTTTTTTAATGGTTTGTTTTATTAACTCCAAAAACCACTTTTGCGTTGTTGTGTTTCCAGCCCCATATGTCTCTAGGATTACCCCTTCAAGATCTTGAGTGTTTAAAATACTTTCTAATACAGATTTTGAGATCCCAGGAAACAACTTGATTAAAGCAATGTTAGTACGAAAAACCTTATGTGCTTTTAGCTTCTTTCTAGGATTAGCCTTCAATAAATATTCCTTATATATTTTCAAATGCACACCTGATTCGGCTAAACAATGATAGTTTAATGACTCAAACGCTTCAAAATGTTCCGCATTAATTTTGGTGGTCCTATTGCCTCGGTACAGTTTATATTCAAAATAAAGGCCTACTTCTTTAATGATTGGTTTTCCATTTTGTTGTTGTGAAGCCATCTGAATTGACGTAATCAAGTTTTCCTTGGCGTCTGTTCGTAAATCACCAATCGGAAGTTGCGACCCTGTAAAGATGACTGGTTTTGTCAAGTTTTCGAGCATAAAACTCAATGCTGAAGCTGAATAACTCATTGTATCGCTTCCATGTAATACCACAAACCCATCAAAACGGTCATAATTATCTTCAATAATTTCAGCAATTTGAACCCAATAGTCTGGATTCATATTTGAAGAATCAATTGGATTTTTAAAAGAAACTGTTTTAATGTCACAATCCAGCAACTTTAATTCAGGTATATTTTTTAATAAATTATTAAAATCAAATGCTTTCAAGGCTCCGTTATTGGGATCCTTGATCATTCCGATAGTACCACCAGTATAAATAAGTAAAATATTTGGTTGAGATGTTGGCATATCTATATATTGAATACGTCTTTAGAGTTTTGAGTGGTAATTTCGGCAATTTTTTCGTTGGAAAGTCCATAGATTTCAGATAGTTTTTCCAATACCTTTATTATATAGGAACTCTCATTGCGTTTTCCGCGATACGGTTTTGGTGCTAAATAAGGTGAATCGGTTTCAAGAACAATATGTTTTAAATCAATTTGATTCAAGAATTTGTCGATGCCTCCATTCGTGAAAGTGACAACTCCTCCTATGCCTAATTTCATCTTATAAGAAATGGCTTTTTCGGCTTGTTCTAAATTGCCTGTAAAGCAATGAAATATACCGAATAAACTCTTACTTTTTTCTTCCTCGAGTACTTCGAAAATTTCATCAAATGCTTCTCTACAGTGAATTACAATTGGAAGTTTGTACTTTTTCGCCAATCGTATCTGATGTTTAAAGGCCTCAATTTGTATGGGTAATGTGCTTTTGTCCCAATACAAGTCGATTCCTATCTCACCTATGGCGTAAAATTGGCGTTTGGCGAGCATATTTTCTACATGTAGCAATTCCACCTTATAGTTGTCTTTAATATGAGTAGGATGCAATCCCATCATTAAAAAAACATGATTGGGAAAATCAGCCTCTAACTGAAGCATGGACCCTATATATGTAGAATCGATTGCTGGAATAAAAAAACGCGAAACATTATTATCAATAGCACGACGGATCATTTCATGTCTGTCTTCATCAAATGCTTCGCTATATAAATGGGTATGTGTGTCTGTAATAATCATTTTACAAAATTAATCGTTTTATATTTGTACAAACACAAAATCATGACAACGTTGAAAGATTTTCTCCTTGATAAAGGTTATACTAAAATAAAGCTCACCCTAACTAAAACAAATCATTTTGAACTAAAAGCCTCCATAAACGGTATCAAAGGAATGTTCATTCTAGATACTGGGGCTTCAAGTTCTTGTGTTGGATTTGAAGCTATTGAAACTTTTAAATTAAAAGCGAAGGAAAGCGAAATAAAGGCCGCAGGTGCTGGGGCAACAGATATGCTTACGCAAATCGCAAAAAAGAATAAACTAAAAATTGGCAAATGGAAAAAAGAGAAGGTAGCATTGATTTTATTTAATCTCACACATGTTAATACCGCACTCACGACATACAATGCCAAACCTGTTGACGGTATCATTGGAGCCGACATTCTTAAAAAAGGCAAGGCTATCATTGACTATGACAAAAAGTATTTATACTTAAAATTGTAGTATATTTCTTTATCTATTAAGCTAAAGTATTATCTTTATAATCGAATCCCTTTATTAATAGCACATGCAAGCCTCTATCATTATAGCAGACGATCACCCTCTTATACTTAAAGGTCTAAATGATTTTTTGTTAGAAAAAGAATATAACGTTTTGGCAAGTGCCGTAAATGGTAAAGAGGCATTTAAACTGATTAAAGACTTGGAGCCCGACATAGCTATTTTGGATATACGGATGCCCTTTCTTTCTGGTTTAGAAATCGCAAAACTTTGTGACGAACAGAATTTATCCACAAAAATTATCATTATCACATTTGAAAAGGACGAAGCCACATATAAAGAAGCCAAGTCCTTGCATATCTATGGTTATGTCTTAAAGGAATTTGCGCTCGTAGAACTTGAGAACTGCATTGCAGCCATTTCAAATGGTAAAAGCTATTTCAGCCCTGAATTGATTCAATATTTAGAAATTGTTGAAGCACCTGAAGAACTGGAGCTATTGACGCCGGCTGAAAAAACCGTTCTAAAGCTTATTGCCCAAAATAAAACAGCAAAAGAAATTGGCAAGATACTCTTTGTGTCTGATAGAACTATTGAAAAACATAAAAGTCATATCATAAAAAAACTCGATCTGGAATCCAAAGGAGGTAGTTTGGCCATCTTCGCAAAAGAAAATGAGGAATTTTTAGATAAAAATACGTAGTTCTACGTATTGTTTGGTATTTACTTAATCACGATATTTACAGTGCTATTAATCAATTTCCTTTTAGGATGTTTAAGAGCTCTGTCTCAGCAGTGATTCAGAGCTCTAACCTAAAAGATTCAAACTAAAAGTATCATGAAATCAAAAGTCAGCTTAATCAATACATTATTTATCATTGGATTGGTCATAAGTTCTGTACTCATAATATCTATGAATATTCTTGTTAATTTTTTTTAGTTATTAGTTAGTTAGTTTTATCAAGAACAAAAGCGCTTTCTGGAGTCCAGATTGCGCTTTTTTGGTTAAAAACCCTTCTTTTTAGTCAAAAAATACGTAGAACTACGTATTGTTTGGCATTATTAAAACCACGATATTTGTAAAGCTATTAATTCTTAGGGGGATTATTTAAATTAAAAGGCTCTAGATATTTTTTCTAGAGCTTTTTTCATTTTAAGATTTTGCCAAATCATAACTTTAATCTAAATGAAAAAATAAAGAGTAAAAATACGTAGTTCTACGTATTGTTTGGTATTTACTTAATCACGAAATTTACAGTGCTATTTAATCAGTTAATTATGTAGGGTAATTATCTTAAAGCTCTGGGTTGTCATTGATTCAGAGCTTTTATTTGAACTCAAAACCTAAAAATCACTCTTATGCCTACAATGAAAAAAAACAATTATAATCTATTCAATAAAATTATAATCATAGGCTTGATATTAAGCGCAATTCTAATTATAACTGCCAATATTCTTATTAACTTTTATTAGTTTTTTTAAAAAAGCAAAAAAAAGGGCATCTTAACTGTAAGATACCCTTTTTTGATTTTATAAAAAATTCCTGATTATAATTCCAATGCTCGTGCTACATCGTTATTCATCAATAATTCTGTCGGATTTTCAAGGGCTTCCTTGACAGCTACTAAAAATCCAACGCTTTCTTTCCCATCAATGATTCTATGATCATAAGATAAGGCCACATACATAATTGGCCTTATTTCAACATGACCATCTATTGCCACAGGTCGCTCCACAATATTGTGCATTCCAAGTATAGCACTTTGTGGCGGGTTGATAATAGGCGTTGACAACATGCTACCGAAAACACCTCCATTAGAAATTGTGAAGGTTCCGCCTGTCATTTCATCAACCGTAATTTGCCCATCACGCGCACGGATTGCCAATCGTTTTACCTCATTTTCTACGCCTCTAAAGCTCAAGTTTTCGGCATTTCTAATTACTGGAACCATTAATCCCTTTGGTCCTGAAACGGCTATACTGATATCATAAAAATCATAACTTATCATTTCCTGTCCATCAATCATTGAATTTACAGCTGGGTACATTTTCAGTGCCCTAACGATTGCCAGGGTGAAAAAACTCATAAACCCTAATCCTACACCATGTTTGCTTTTGAACGTTTCTTTATATTCTTCACGTAAAGCAAAAATTGGAGACATATCCACTTCGTTAAAAGTCGTTAACATAGCCGTCGTGTTTTTGGCCTCTACTAAACGTTCGGCAACTTTACGACGCAACATTGACATTTTACTGCGAGACGCTCCTCTTTTACCTCCTGTAGGTGATCCCATAGACGGTTTTGCATTTACGGCATCATCTTTAGTTATGCGACCATCTTTACCTGTTCCTTTAACATCAGACGAAGCTATATTTTTCTCTGAAAGAATCTTTTTTGCGGCAGGACTAGCCACATTAGTTGCGTATGTATCTTTTGTAGGCTTTGATGATTTGTTGTCATTCGTCGTAGCTTCTTGTTCTTTTGCCAACTCCTTTTCAGCTTTACTTCCAGAACCCTCATCGCCACCTTTGAAAGTTTCAGGCGCTTCATCTTTATCTTTTGTAGTTGATTTTCCGTCTGGCTTTTCAGCATCGGTATCAATTAAGCAAACAACTTCTCCAACTGCAACAGCGTCGCCTTCTTCAGCTTTTAGTGTAATTATACCACTTGCTTCAGCAGGAAGTTCTAACGTTGCTTTGTCACTATCAACCTCAGCAATGGCTTGGTCTTTTTCTACATAATCACCATCTGCAACCAACCAAGTTGCGATTTCCACTTCAGTGATGGACTCTCCTGGCGAAGGAACTTTCATTTCTAAAATCATTGTATGCTTTATTTTAGTGTTTTGTTATTTCTTAATTATCATTGGTTGTTTTTTGTTTTATCAAAAACAAAATCCATAACTTCTTGATGACGACGTTTAGCTCGGGTTGAGCTTCCTGCTGCTGGCGCTCCATAAGGTCTTAATGAAGCAATTCTAAAAGTTTTAGTCTCATCCAAATGCATCAACATATGGCTGTAAGCTCCCATATTTCGAGGTTCTTCTTGTGCCCAAACGATGTCAGCTGCATTTTTATACTTTTTCAATGCTTTGCGAATATCTTCTATTGGCAATGGGAACAATTGCTCAATTCTTACAAAAACAACATCATCTCTCTCAAGTTTTTCGCGTTCTTCAATCAAATCGTAATAAAATTTCCCGGTAAGGAATACCAATGTTTTTATTTTATCTACTTTCGAATTCTCTTCGTCAATCACCATTTGGAAACTACCATTGGCAAATTCTTCAACAGTAGAAACACATTTAGAATGACGCAGCAAACTTTTAGGTGTGAAAACAATTAATGGTTTTCTAAAATTGACTTTCATCTGCCTTCTCAACAAATGATACATATTAGCCGGAGTTGTACAATCGGCAACGTACATATTATCAACTGCGCATAATTGAAGAAAACGCTCCATACGTCCTGAAGAATGCTCTGCTCCCTGACCTTCATAGCCGTGAGGCAATAACATGACTAGACCGTTTTGAAGTTTCCATTTGTCTTCGGCGGCTGAAATGTATTGATCTACCACGATCTGTGCACCATTGACAAAATCTCCAAATTGAGCCTCCCAAATAGTCAACGTTTTAGGACTTGCCATAGCATAACCATAATCGAAACCGACCACGCCATATTCTGATAACAATGAGTTATAAATAAAGAATCTCCCTTGTTGATCACTCAAGTGATTTAATAAAACGATCTCTTCTTCGCTGTCTTCAACTTTTACAACTGCATGGCGATGAGAGAAAGTGCCACGTTCCACATCTTGACCTGAAAAACGTACATCATATCCTTCATCGAGAAGTGTTCCATATGCTAAATGCTCCGCCATTGCCCAATCCAATTTGTCTTCTTCGAACATCGTTTTGCGAGATTCAACAAGACGTTCTATTTTTTTTATGAACTTTTTATCTTTTGGCAATGATGAAATTATATCAGTTATTTGAGACAATTTTTCTTTTGAAACCTTCGTGTCTATGGGCTTCATCATTTCAACTTCTGTAACATTTACATAATCTTTCCATTCATTTTCCATGAATGGTGTAATAACCGTTTTTTCAACTTTTCTAGAATCTTCAAGTTTTTCTTCGAGTGAAGCTTTATATTCCTCTTCAAGTTTAGGCGTATAATCTTTATCGATAATGCCTTCCTCCAATAATTTTTGATTGTAGATTTCTCGTGGATTGTCATGTTTGGCAATCGCTTTGTATAATTTTGGCTGTGTGAATCGAGGTTCATCACCTTCATTATGTCCATATTTTCTATAGCCCAACAAATCAATAAAAACGTCTCGTTTGAATTCCATTCTGAAGTCCAGAGCAAACAATATGGCGTGGACAACCGCTTCTACATCATCAGCATTAACGTGCAAGACAGGTGACAAGGTCACTTTTCCAACATCCGTACAATAAGTACTTGAACGTCCATCGAGATAATTTGTGGTAAAACCAATTTGGTTATTGACAACGATATGAATGGTTCCGTTGGTTTTATAACCCTCTAGTTGCGCCATTTGAATGATCTCATAAACAATTCCTTGCCCGGCAATTGCGGCGTCACCATGCACTAAAATTGGCAATACTTGAGATGGATTGTCTGGAAATTTGTCGTCTTGCTTAGCTCTCACTATACCTTCCACTACTGCGCCAACAGTTTCTAAATGCGATGGATTCGGAGCAATATTAAGATTGATCTTTTTGCCTCCTTTGGTTTCCCTATTACTTGTCCAGCCTAAATGGTACTTTACGTCACCATCAAAAATTTCTTGTTCGTAATCTTTTCCATCGAATTCGCTGAACAAGTCTTTTGCTGATTTACCAAAGATATTGATTAAGGTACTTAAACGTCCACGATGCGCCATTCCCATTACAAACTCCTGAACGCCGTATTCGGCCGCCTTTTCAATAACTGCATCGAGTGCAGGAATCAAGGACTCACCTCCCTCTAGAGAAAAACGTTTTTGACCAACATATTTTGTGTGAAGAAAATTTTCAAAAGCAACAGCATCATTTAACTTTTTGAGAATGTGTTTTTTTTGTTCAGAAGAAAATTTAGGATGATTGCCGTTGACATTTAATTTATCTTGAATCCATTGTATTTCCTTTGGATTTCTGATGTACATATATTCAACACCAATTGATTGGCAATAGATATTCTCGAGATGCTTTATGATATTGTTCAACGTTTGGGCTCCAATTCCTAAAATTTCGCCTGCTGAAAATACAGTGCTTAAATCATCTTTTGATAGATTGAAATTTTCCAAATCCAAAGTTGGCTCATATTTTCGTCGCGCTCGAACGGGATTGGTTTTTGTAAACAAATGCCCGCGATTTCGATAACCATCTATCAAACGTACCACATTAAACTCCTTCTGCATGTGTTCTGGAATTTCTGGTGTGATGTAGTTTTCGGCTAGAACACCATTCAAATCCGCATTTTCACTTCCAAAATCAAATCCTTGAAAAAATGCCCTCCAACTCGGTTCGACGGCGTCAGGATTCTGTAGATATTGGTCGTATAAATCAGCAAAATAAGCTGTATGTGCTGCGTTGAGAAAAGAATATTTGTCCATTATAGGTTATGAAACTTTATGGTGTTTTCAAATTTTCATCAAAAATACAACTTTTGATAAAATTAGAATCGGTTTTAGTATATTTATCTGATATAATAGTATCTAAAAATTTAATCGGTTGTTATGTTTTTTTTTAAACAAAAAAAGGTTTTATTTTTTTTCCTTTTGATACTGATTTCTATTCAATCTTTATCACAAAATACGCCTTCTGATTCAATTCAATTTTGGAAAAATGTACGATTTGGGGGAGGAATCGGTTTGAGCTTTGGTGACGGGTTTTTCAGTGGTACTTTGGCTCCAAGCGCCATCTACGAGTTCAATAACCAATTTGCGCTTGGATTAGGATTAAATGGCACTTATAATTCAAGAAAGGATTTTTATAAATCAACCATTTTTGGAGGAAGTGTTTTAGGGCTTTTTAATCCAATCAGGGGAATTCAATTGTCAGTTGAATTTGAAGAATTGAACGTTAGCAGAAAATGGGAGGAAAATTTAGGAATTGCCGATGAAAATTACTGGTATCCAGCCTTATTTATGGGTGCAGGATATCGTACCCAAAACATCACTTTTGGTATCCGTTATGATGTGCTTTATGATAAAGACAAGAGCATTTATGCCGATCCTTGGGCTCCCTTTGTTAGAGTTTATTTTTAAACCATACTTTTTGCCATTCGCGTTTCAAAATAAGAAACGTAACCTGTTCTGACAGCTTTAAGATATCGCTACCATCCAATTGTTTGATTTTGTCTTCGGAAACATCTACTATATAGAGCAGATTTAGATAGTCGGTAAATTTTTCTTGAATAAGTTTGTAAATAGTTTCGTGTAGCATCAATTTTAAACTAAATGGCTGCACAGTTTCATCAAATTGAATATTGATAGTTGCAAATAATAAATCCTTATTAAGTTGTTGCACTAGTTTGTGGTACAAATCTGTTTCATTTGCTTTTTGTACTAATTCTTCAAAAGTGCTTGGAGTTTGCATTACACATTTCTATTCATTAACTGCTCGCCAAACTCTTTTAATAGTGATTTTTTTTCCTCTGAAATCGATAAGGATTCCAACATTGAGAATGCTTTCTTCGTATAATTTTTAATTTCTATCTGCGTAGCTTCGGCCGAACCGCTAGAAACAAATAATTGCTTCGTTATTTCAATTTTTTGTGTTGAATCAGAAGGATTGATTCCAAATAAATGTTCTAGTTGCAATTGATCTTCAGCATTTGAAAATTCCAAAGCTTTTAAATATAAATAGGTTTTTTTGTTTTCAATGATGTCACCTCCTACCTGTTTCCCAAACGTGTTTGGGTCGCCAAATGCATCTAAATAATCATCCTGCAATTGAAAAGCGATTCCAAGATTTTTACCAAATTCATAAATCTTATCTTGATTGCTTTCAGAAGTATTTGCAATTATAGCTCCCATTTTCATCGCAGCACCCACCAATACAGCTGTTTTGTATTCTATCATTTTAAGGTACTCTTCAATGGTTACATCATCACGAGTTTCAAAATCGACATCATATTGCTGACCCTCGCAAACTTCCAAAGCCGTTTTGCTAAAAAGCTTTGCCAAAAATTGAAATGTATTGCCTTCATAATTTTCAAACAGTTGATAGGCCATGATCAGCATTGCATCACCAGACAAAATACCTGTATTGATGTCCCATTTTTCATGAACGGTTTCCTTGCCTCTTCTCAACGGTGCGTCATCCATAATATCATCATGAATCAACGAAAAATTATGGAATACCTCAACGCTCAAAGCCGCATTCAAAGCTTTTTTATAATCACAGTCAAAAATTTCTGTGGTCATTAAGGTCAAAACAGGACGAAGACGTTTCCCTCCTAAATTCAAAATATAATTTACTGGCTCATACAGCGATTGAGGTTGCTTTTCAACCTTAAACTCTTTAAGATACTCAAGAAATACCTCTTGATAGAATTGAATTTTTTGCATCGAACAAAAATAAGGTAATTGCATTAATTGCACATAAATTTTGAACTTAAATACACTTACAAAATCATCCTGAATTTTTTTCTAGCGCAAGAATCAATTCTTCCCCAATGTTAAATAATCATTAAAACTTTGGAAACTATTTTTGTTTTTAAAGTTTCCTATCGTAAATTTGCACCTTATTATGAGAGAACAAATTATACAAAAATCGGCAGAATTATTTTTAACCCTTGGTTTTAAAAGTGTTACGATGGATGATATTGCCAGTGAATTGGGCATATCCAAAAAAACCATATACGTTCATTTTGAAAACAAGACCAAATTGGTTGAGGCTACCACGTTAGAAATGTTTGAACTTATTTCACATGGCATTGAGGGCATCTGTCAATTGAAAAAAAATCCTATTGAAGAAATTTACGACATTAAGAAACTTGTCATGGAGCATCTTAAGGATGAAAAATCATCGCCTCACTATCAGTTGCAAAAATATTATCCAAAAATTTTCAATTCCTTAAAGTCGAAACAGTATTGTATTATGCAAGATTGTGTTACTGACAATTTAAATCGAGGAATAGACCTTGGGCTCTATAGGGAAGACTTGGAAATTGAATTTATTTCCAAGATATATTTTTCCTGTATGATGGCATTAAAAGATAAAGAACTTTTCCCATTGCATAATTTTTCCATGCAAAGCCTAATGAACTATTACCTAGAATATCATTTACGAGGCATTTGTACGCCAAAAGGACTTGTAAATCTATCAAAAATCATCACCAATCAATCATAAAAAATGAACAAAAAACTATTATTAATCATAATACTGTTACCTATTTTTGGCTTCTCACAAGAAATACCAACCAATTTTAGCTTACAGGAAGCCATTAATTTTGCGCTTGAATATAATCGAATATCCATTAATGCAGAACGAGATATAGAAGCTGCTAAACAACAAAAATGGGAGACTACGGCTTCAGGTTTACCACAAATTAGCGCCAAAGTCGATTATCAAAACTTTCTAAAACAACAAGTCCAAGTGATTCCTGCTGAATTTTTTGGTGGCAATCCTGGTGAATTCGCTGAAGTCATATTTGGCACGAAGCAAAGCACAAGTGCCTTTACTACGCTCAAACAGAAAATCTTTGATGGTTCTTATCTAGTAGCATTACAATCTGCCAAAGTGTTTTTAGAAATTTCACAAAATGCTAAAACAAAAACAGATCTTGAAGTTCGCAAATCAGTCATCAATGCATATGGAAATGTTTTATTAGCAGAGGAAAGCCTTCAGATTTTACAACGAAATCTCGATGTACTGCAAAAGAATCTTTTTGAAACCCAAAAAATCTTTGAAAACGGTCTAGGAGAGGAAGAAAGTGTAGAGCAATTACAAATAACATTGTCTGGAGTGGAGAGTAATTTAAATAGGGTGGACCGCATGAAAACATTGGCGTATCAAATGCTCAACATTAATTTAGGGCTGGATGTGAATCATAACATTACGTTGTCTGATAATCTTGAAACATTGACTAGAGAAAACATCTCTTTAAGTTTATTGGAAGCCAATGCCGATGCACAAAGTACAATTGATTATCAAATTGCGGATAATGATAAAACAACAAAAGAACTCATGGTGAAACTAGAAAAAAGCAAAGCACTACCAACCTTGAACGCCTTTCTTAATGGTGGTTATACTGCTTACAGTGAGGACTTCACATTTGTTGATAAAGATCAAAGATGGTTTGGTTCTTCATTATTTGGCGTTACGTTAGACATACCCATCTTTAGTTCAGGAATGAGAAGTGCAGCGACACAACGCGCTAAAATTAATCTCGAAAAAGCTGAAACTGATTTGAAAGAAACAGAACAGAAAATTCAATTGCAGATTGCGTCCGCTAAAAGTGATTACCAATTCGCTATTGAAGATTATGACAATAAAAAACAGAATTTAAAATTGGCCGAAAGGATAGAAAACAAAAACCAAACAAAGTTTTTTGAAGGAATTTCTTCAAGCTTCGAATTAAGACAGGCACAAACTCAACTTTATACTGCTCAACAGGAATTTTTACAATCCATGCTCGATGTAATTAATAATAAAGCTGCATTAGAAACTATTTTAAACACAACAATCAATCAATAATATAATGTCAAAAATGAAATATATTTTATCAGTACTTGCAATTACACTCGTTCTTACTTCCTGTGGAGAAAACAAAAAAAATTCGGTTGAAAATATTCTTGAAAGTAACAATTTAGAAACCATTCGAAAAAAGCGTGCTGAATTAATGAGTGAGCAAGATGTGCTTCAAGAAAAAATCAAGATGCTAGATGAGAGAATCACTAAATTGGATACTGCAAAAAATATTCCATTAATAACAACATTTAAGGCTCAACATGAAGAATTCAATCACATGCTAGAGCTCCAAGGAAACGTAACGACTAAAAACTTGTTGGTAATTACTCCAGAATACAATGGAATCCTAACGAATGTCTATGTCAAAGAAGGACAAAAAGTAACTAAAGGACAAATTCTAGCAAAAATTGATGATGGTGGATTGGGACAACAGTTGGCACAATTGCAGATACAATCTGATTTGGCTAAAACTACTTTTGAGCGTCAAAAACGACTATGGGATCAAAAAATAGGAAGTGAAATCCAATATCTTCAGGCTAAATCATCCTATGAATCACAAATCGAAGCCGTTAATCAATTAAAACAGCAATTGGCAAAAACTACAGTCAGAGCACCGTTTTCTGGAACGATTGACGATGTGATTACCGAACAAGGAAGTGTTGTTGGAGCAGGTCAAACACCATTGATGCGTATTGTCAATCTTGAAGACATGTATATTGAAACTGATGTTCCTGAACGATATGTTGCGGATGTGACTGTGGGTAAAAAGGTACAAGTTGAATTTCCAGTATTAGGAAAAACAGTTCATACAAACGTGCGTCAAGCAAGCAATTTTATCAATCCTGCTAACAGAACCTTTAAAGTGGAGGTAGCTGTTCCAAATAAAGAAAAATCTATAAAACCAAATTTAACGGCCAGACTTAAAATCAATGATTACACTAATGAAAATGCCTTGTTAGTGCCTCAAAGTATCATTTCTGAAAATGCGGAAGGCGAACAATATGTGTATGTTGTGAAGGATAAAAATGTTGAGGGAGAGGGTGTTGCTATGAAAGTAATCATCAAAACAGGTAAAACACAAGGTGATGTCATTGAAGTTTTAGAAGGTATTGAGGATGGAGCAGAAATCGTTCAGGAAGGTGCGCGAAGCGTGAGAGATGGCCAGACCGTTAAAGTACTAACCATTGAATCAAATAAGAATGACAAGTAAGAAAAATAAAAAACAAGTCGACAAGGAGTTTGGTTGGTCGTCTTGGGCAATCCACAATAAGACTACAATGTATGTCCTTATTTTAGTGATTTTCTATCTGGGACTTGCCGCATTCTTTAATATGCCTCGAGAAAATTTCCCTGAAGTCAATGAAACGAAAATTTATATCAGTTCCATTTTCCCAGGAAACACAGCGGAAGATATTGAAAAACTAATTACCGATCCTGTAGAAGATAGACTGAAAACGGTGAGTAACGTTGCGGACATTACTTCAACATCCCAAGAGGATTATTCGATGGTGGTTGTGGAGTTTGATGATGGCGTTACCGTTGAACAAGCTAAACAAAAAGTAAAAGACGAAATTGATAGTGAAACAGCAAGTGAAGATTGGCCAACCTTCAATGGTGCCAAGGTTGAACCAGATGTGTTTGAACTGAGTCTTTCGGAAGAATTACCGATTTTGAACATTAATATTTCTGGAGATTATCCTATTGAAAAATTAAAAGAATTTGCCGAACATCTTCAAGATGATATTGAGGATTTAGCTGAGATCAAAAAAGCTGATATACGCGGTGCGCAAGACAAGGAAGTAGAAGTTGCTGTTGACATTTACAAAATGATGGCTTCGGAAGTCAACTTTAATGATATCATTGGCGCCATAAATAATGGAAATATGACTATGTCTGCGGGTAATTTAATTGCCAGTGGACAACGTCGCACGATTCGAATCCTTGGTGAAATAGAAAATCCAGCTGAACTTGAAAACTTCGTCGTAAAATCTGAAAACGGGAATGCAATCTATCTTAATGATGTCGCCACTGTTTCCTTTACTGAGGAAGACAAAACCACCTTTGCGAGAGAATATGGCGAACCAGTTGTGATGCTCGATGTTAAGAAACGTGCAGGTAAAAACATGGTGGCTGCGGTTGAACAGATTCGTGTCATTGTAGAAAATGCTATAAAAAATCAATTCCCTAAAGATTTAAAAGTAACCATCACCAATGACCAATCTTCAGTGACTATTGGTCAGGTAGACGATTTGGTTAACAACATTATATTTGGTGTCATCCTTGTAGTCACTGTATTAATGTTCTTTTTAGGATTTAAGAACGCCGTATTTGTCGGGTTTGCCATTCCTATGTCGATGTTGATGTCCTTGATGATATTGAATCTCTTTGGATACAGTTTAAATATCATGGTTCTTTTCGGTCTAATTATGGGACTTGGGATGCTGGTCGATAATGGTATCGTGGTTGTTGAAAACGTCTATCGATTGATGGACGAAGAAGGGATGAGTCGCATGGAAGCTGCAAAAAAAGGGATTGGCGAAATTGCCTTTCCTATTATCATATCAACAGCAACAACAGTTGCTGCATTTATTCCATTAGGTCTTTGGCCAGGTATCATGGGTGAGTTCATGAAAATTTTACCTATTACACTTTCTATTGTATTGGGCTCCTCTTTATTCGTGGCGATTTTCTTTAACTCTGTTTTAGTATCGCAATTTATGAGTATTGAAGATAAGGATATGCCACTGAAACGTATTATTATCACAACGAGTGTCATGGCGTTTATAGGTCTAGTCGTCTTTTTTGTTGTTGGCGAATATAGAGCTTTGGGAACATTGATGGTATTTACAGCCATCATGCTTTGGGTATACCGGCTATTTTTAAGAAAATGGGCCAACAATTTCCAAACGGTTACCCTTGTAAAACTTGAAAACTGGTACGAGCGTCAATTACGGAGTGCACTTTCAGGAAAAAAACCAATCATCTTAACTATCGGAACAGTTGTATTGCTTATCGCTGCGTTTATAGCATTTGGAATTTCCTTGGACCAAAAACGTACTTCTGTAGAATTTTTCCCAGATAACAACCCAAATCAGATAATTATTTATATAGAATATCCAGAGGGAACTGCTATTGAGAAAACCA
>JAGXIE010000027.1 GCA_024635765.1 Flavobacteriaceae bacterium
CCCTTCGGGACTGGGCTGGAACGGGACCTACAACGGGAGACCGATGCCGACCAGCGACTATTGGTTCACCGTCGAGTACAGCGAGCCCTCAACGGGCGAACAGAAACAATTTAGGGCCCATTTTACATTGAAAAGATAAATTAAATCATAAGAATGAAAAGCGCTGAACTAACTTGTTCAGCGTTTTTTTTTCAGTTTAATTTCACGCTCATTAATCTGTAGATTTTTAACGCTACGATTTCATATATCTGAATTTGACAATTATTTCGTCTGGTAAGTGTAAATACGAAATTTTTAATGTTTTTTATACGATATGAATTAACATTTATAGACTGAAGCCTAATGTCAAGGTGACATTTGAATTTTTAGAATCGATAATTGCAGCATCGGTTAAACCAACACTATAAAGCTGATTGTTAACAGTACGATCTGATTGGTCATAGGCTAAATCTAATTTGATGTTTCCAAAATTATATCCTAACCCTAAAGAGAAGCCATTCAAATCACCATAAAAACTTTCATTTTCATACGGGCTTTCTTCTAATCTATAGCCACCTCTAAAACTAAAATCTTTATATCGATATTCACCGCCAATTCTATAAGTTGAAGCAACTTTTAGGTTGTTGCTTATAATATTATTTTGAGATGAAAAATAAATATCTGATGTTGGTTTAAATTTAATATTACCAAAGTCTTTTCTAGAATAATCAAAACTGATTAATCCTTGTTCTCCGAACACATAAGCTAAACTACCGGTTAATTTTCCTGGCGTTTGAAGTTTGTAATCAGGAAAAATGTTTATAACATTGGGATTAATAACTTGTGTCACATTGGAGCCTAAATCGTCCCTCGTAGTGGACAAAGATTGTGATGTTTCTTCAGCTATTTTATACCACGTTGGTGAATCATAGGCCAGTCCAATTCTAAATTCTTCAGTAATTTTAGTAATTGCACCCAATTGAAATGAAAATCCAGAGCCAATTGTGGACAGGTTGTTTTCAAATCGTACATTCGAAACTAACGAGCCTACATTGGAATTTGACTCATTTAAGAAGGTGGAACGCTCGTAATTGATAAAGTGTGAGTTCAGATTTAAACCTAAATACAAGTTGTCCTTATATTGCGAGGCGACATTAAAACTGAATTTACCATTATAACCACGCGAGGCATAACTATAGCGTTGATTAAAATTCCCGGGAGCAATATTGGATGAATAGAATGTGTTGTCATCAGTGCTGTTGTCGGGCTCAAGAATAAAAGATTCGTATCCTAAAAACGCTTGTTGATTTCCATATCCGTAAAAAGAGCCTATTTCTGAATAAGCATCCGTATAGCTTTCATCATCAAATCTTGAAATTTCATTTAATCTTAATCCTTGCGCAAAAGAAAGGAAGTAACTATCAATGGAATTTGTATTAGTTCCAGAAGCAAACCAATTATTTTCAAAATTGGAGGTTTTATCATAAGCTACGCTTAACACAAATTTTTTCCAATTTGAATTTTGATTAGAATTTTTAAAGACGAATGCAGCCCCTGTTTGATTCAAATCAATTTTAGATTCTGATGAGGAATTAAAACCATTAAAGAAACTTACATCATTATCTATGTTAAGACTTGACAATGAAATTGAAGCATGACTATTTGTAAATATTGCTGAACCAGCAGGGTTAATGCTTACGGCAGACATGTCGGCACCCAAAGCGCCAAATGCGCCACTCATACTCCTAAATCTTGCTGTTCCTTGCACTTCATCCAAAGAATATCTTACGGCGTCAGTAATATCTTGAGCAACAATACTTGACATGGACAAGGTACCTATGAATAGTAAACTTAACTTTTTCATATTATATTTTTTAATTAAAGAATCGCTGTTTTTAAATTTTTATCCACCACCACGTCTAGAGGATCCACCTGAACTTCGTCCAGAACTGCCAGAAGATGACGACCTTGATGATCCAGAACTTCTTGTTGTAGAAGGACTGCTCGAAGAACGACTTGGTGTATTAATCCTGGTATTTGATTGAGTACTTCTCGTCGGTGTATTAATTCTAGTATTTGATCGAGTACTTCTCGTCGGTGTATTAATTCTAGTATTAGAACGATTTGTATTATACCTTGTGTTTGAACGAGTAGAATTTGATCGTATTGTTGAATTAGATCGACCATTAAAAGTATTTTCTCTAGTGTTAGATCTTATGCTATTTGCTGGATTATAACGAGTAGAATTTGAATTTCTTATTGTAGAATTACCACGTGTGGTATTATTTCGGCTATTATATCGAGTGTTATCTGAATATGAATTATTTCTACCTACAGTAGAAGAATAATAACCTCGGCGTGTAGAATTAAATGTGGCGTTGCTGTTATGATAACCATAATAACCACCATAAGCAGAATATGGAGCACACCATCCAAAGCCAGCATTCCAGCCCCAGTTGTTCCAGCCCCAATTGTTCCAGCCATAACCCCAACCAGCGTTCCAGCCCCAGTTGTTCCATCCCCAATTGTTCCAGCCATAACCCCAACCAGCGTTCCATCCCCAGTTGTTCCAGCCATAACCCCAACCAGCATTCCAACCCCAGTTGTTATCATAAACATTAATTGTAACATTGCTTGGGTCTTGTCCCCAGCCAGCATAACCTTCATCATATTCAACCTCACCAGTTACTTGATTATAGGTGCCTTCATAGTCATCAATGTTTGTGAAAATTACATTGTCGTCTTGAGCTATTTTTTCGTATTTCTGCGACTTTTCCGCAAAGTAACCTTTATAATAAGAATTTTCAGTGCTTATTGGTTCGGTTTCTTGCGTGATTGTAACTTCTTCTGAAGAACTGTAAATACCATCATTATCATAACCAACATATTGGTATGATCCACAAGAAGCAAACACAAAAAGTGAGCTTATAGCAAGATATAATGGCAATTTCGATTTTAAGTAAGTTTTAAATTGCATATCTCTTTAATTTTATTGTTGAACATTACAAAAATAGTTAGTTTTGTCCAACTATTTTTTTATTTAACATAAGCACAATTTTTGTGCCAAAACACTGACAATGAGTAAAAATCTTACATCGAGATCGGAAGATTATTCAAAATGGTACAATGAATTGGTTGTTAAGGCTGATTTGGCGGAGAATTCGGCCGTTAGAGGCTGTATGGTAATTAAGCCATATGGATATGCTATTTGGGAGAAAATGCAAGCAGAATTGGATAGAATGTTTAAAGAAACAGGCCATCAGAACGCTTATTTTCCACTTTTTGTTCCTAAAAGCTTATTCGAAGCAGAAGAAAAAAATGCTGAAGGCTTTGCAAAAGAGTGTGCTATTGTGACTCATTATAGATTACAGAACGATCCCGATAATCCTGGTAAATTGAGAGTTGATCCTGAAGCGAAGTTGGAAGAAGAGTTGGTGGTAAGACCAACAAGTGAAGCCATTATTTGGAGTACCTATAAGGGCTGGATTCAGAGCTATCGAGATTTACCTATTCTAATCAATCAATGGGCAAATGTGGTACGATGGGAAATGCGTACTCGCTTATTTTTACGCACTGCAGAATTCCTTTGGCAAGAGGGCCATACTGCTCATGCCACAAAAAAAGAAGCATTGGCTGAAGCTGAACAAATGAACAATGTTTATGCCGAGTTTGCCGAAAGTTTCATGGCAATGCCTGTAATTAAAGGTGTAAAGACAGAGAGTGAACGTTTTGCTGGTGCTGAAGAGACTTATTGCATTGAAGCGTTGATGCAGGATGGAAAAGCTTTGCAGGCTGGGACTTCTCATTTTTTAGGTCAAAATTTTGCCAAAGCATTTGATGTCAAATTCACCAATAACGAAGGTAAATTAGATTACGTATGGGCAACTTCATGGGGTGTTTCAACACGTTTGATGGGTGCGTTAGTGATGACACATAGTGATGATAACGGTTTGGTTTTGCCGCCAAATTTGGCACCAATCCAAGTTATTATAGTGCCTATTCATAAAACAGATGAACAATTGGAAAAAATTTCAAATCTGGCGAATCATTTAATTAAAGAGTTCAAATCAAAAGGAATTTCATGCAAGTTTGACCATAGGACAACACATCGTCCAGGAGCTAAATTTGCTCAATACGAACTGCAAGGTGTCCCTTTACGTATTGCAATAGGTCCGAAAGATTTAGAGAATAATACAGTAGAGTTGGCACGTAGGGATACCTTAACCAAAGAGATTGTTAAGCTTGATGATTTGGTAAAGACCGTTGATGGATTAATGCTTGAAATTCAAGACGCACTGTTCAATAAAGCTTTAGATTTCAGGAATGTACATATCACAGAAGTTAATGATTTTGAAGAATTTAAAGCGATTCTAGAAAATAAAACTGGTTTTATTTCTGCGCATTGGGATGGTACTTTAGAAACTGAACAGAAAATCAAGGAATTGACAAAAGCCACCATTCGTTGTATCCCTATGGACGCTAAAAATGAGGTTGGAATCTGTGTGTTTTCGGGCAAACCCTCTAGCGGAAGAGTGCTATTTGCAAAGGCATATTAAAAAATTTGTAAAAAAGTTTGTATAGGTCTTGCGACATTTAAAAATAGTTGTATTTTTGCATCCGCATTCAAACAAATGCACGTTCATTTGAAATTCTATTGAAGTTTTATAATTTTGTAACATTTCAATCTGAAAACAACATCAAATGGCCCGTTCGTCTATCGGCTAGGACGCCAGGTTTTCATCCTGGTAAGAGGGGTTCGACTCCCCTACGGGCTACATATTAAAATAAGAAAGAAAGAAAATGGCAAATCATAAGTCAGCATTAAAAAGAATCAGAAGTAACGAATCAAAGCGTTTGACCAACAGGTACAAGCATAAAACGACTCGTAATGCAATCAAAAAATTGCGTGAAACAACTGATGCAAAAGAAGCGAAAGAACAGTTTGTAGAAGTATCTTCTATGATTGATAAATTGGCGAAGAAAAACATCATTCACAATAATAAAGCTGCAAACCTGAAATCTGGTTTAGCTTTATATGTTGCTTCATTGTAAGAAACGTAAATAAGATAAAATTTAAAGCCTTTTCATTGAAAAGGCTTTTTTTGTTTTCAATACGGAAAAAATATATTTAATAAAAAACCCTTGAATACTTAAATTCAAGGGTTTTTTATACTTAATATTTTCAATTATTATCCATTCATAGATACCAAGAACTCTTCGTTGTTTCTAGTCTTTTTAAATCTATCGTTGATAAATTCCATTGCTTCGACAGG
>JAGXIE010000169.1 GCA_024635765.1 Flavobacteriaceae bacterium
ACCCATTTCGAGTAATTTTAATGGAACATGAATTGACGAAACATCAATAATGACGCCTCTTTCACCTCGTTTTATTTGAGCTAATGTGGTATGCAAGCTTATTTAGATTGATTTTAAAGAAGCAAAAGTAGGGTAAAATTTTAGCGTAAAAAAATTGTTAACAGATAGTTTTGTAAAGAGGTTCAGTTTTTTCCTTTGCTCTGTCAATTTTCAGTTTTTAATATTTTAAGTACACTATTCCAACAAAACAAGAAACAGTTTAACAATAACTAGCTTTCATTTTTTAAAATCTCAATATCCTCGAGTAAGCGCTGTATGTCTTCAGGGTTGGTACCATCATAATAACCGCGAATCTGACGTTTTTTATCAATGAGCATAAAGTTCTCGGTATGAATCATATCATATTCGTCTCCATTACCGCCAGTTTTTACAGCCATATAGCTTTTTCTGGCAAGCTCATAAATTTGCTTTTTATCACCTGTAACTAGGTTCCATTTTGAGTCATTTACACCTTTTAATTCGGCATAGCTTTTTAATTGGGCTACTGAATCGATTTGAGGTGTGACGGAATGTGACAAGAGCATAACATCATCGTCATCAATCATCGCTTTCTGAATTTGAACCATATGATCGGTCATGATTGGACATATGGTTTGGCACGTCGTAAAAAAGAAGTCAGCTACATAGATCTTATCTTTATAATTAGCTTGTGTAATGACCTTTCCATTTTGATTCACCAGACTAAAGTCGGCAATTGTATGGTATTTACTAATATGTTGGATGTTATCATCAACCATTTCAGAGTTGACTCTTGAAGGCTGGTAAATGGGAAGGACTTTTTTCGGTTTCAAAATAGAGTAGAAAATGCTAATGATGATCATCGAAAGGATGAAAAACGAAATCCAGAAGAATTTGAACTGTTTGAAAAAGGAGAACATCTACTTAAAATTTAAGGCCTTATGTAGGATTTGGCTGCAAAAATACGATACATTTACTATAAATTAGGTATTTTTAACATCCTAAATTGCATGAAATGAAAACACTTTTATCTTTAATTGCTCTCTTTATTACTGTACACACTTTCGGTCAGAATTACCAAGAAACCTTTAACTCAATTAGAGAAGCGGAAGCAAAGGCAGCATTGAACAGAATGGCTTTCAGGGCCAATTTAAATACTGGCAACTACGATGTCAAATACCATCGATTGGAATTCAATGTCGATCCTACGCAAGCTCAAATAAGTGGAGATGTGACTACATACTTCGAAGCAAAATCTCCAATGAATCAAATCACATTTGATTTAGCAGATAATATGACAGTTTCACAAGTACTGCAGCGAGGAACGCCATTAACGTTTTCGCAAAATACAAATGACGAACTTGTTATCAATTTACCCGTAACACAGAATACAGGGGTTCTGGATTCTTTGACAATCAGCTATTCTGGCAATCCTGTCAGCTCTGGTTTTGGTTCATTTGAAGTCAACCAACATAATGGCAAGCCAATTTTATGGACATTGTCTGAACCTTATGGCGCTAAAGGCTGGTGGCCATGCAAACAAGATTTGATCGACAAAATAGACAACATAGATGTCTATATCGCGTCGCCGCAATTTAATCCCGATGGTGACCCTTATGTTGCCGTGTCGAATGGATTGGAGATGGGACAAGTAATCACTGGCGGCACAAAAACCACTCATTATAGACATCAATATCCCATTCCGGCTTATCTGATTGCCATCGCAGTGACTAATTATTCGGTGTATTCTCATCAAGTTCTCAATAATGGAAATCCCTTTGACATTGTCAATTATGTGTATCCAGAAAATTTGGCAAGTGCACAGGCTGGCACGCCTGTTACGGTCGATATCATGAACCTCTTCGCCAATCTATTTGAAGAATATCCGTTTGCAAATGAAAAATATGGCCATGCCCAGTTCGGTTGGGGAGGTGGAATGGAGCACACCACGGTATCGTTCATGGGAAGTTTTGGCAGAGGATTAATAGCTCATGAATTGGCACATCAATGGTTTGGTAACAAGATTACATGTGGTAGTTGGCAGGACATTTGGTTGAATGAAGGGTTCGCAACTTATTTGGCTGGATTAACGATAGAGAATCTTGATGGCAATTCTAATTTTACAATATGGAAGCGACAAACTGTAAACAGCATTACATCACAAGTCAGTGGTTCAGTCTATATTCCAGCTGTGGACACCTTAAGTGTAGGTAGAGTATTTAATGGACGATTGAGTTATTCAAAAGGCGCTATGGTACTTCATATGCTGCGCAAGAAATTAGGAGATGCTACCTTTTTTCAAGGCCTCCAGAATTATTTGAATGATCCCGATCATGCTTTCGATTATGCAAAAAGTGCTGACTTTATAGACATAATGGAAACGACAAGCGGCGAAGATTTGAGTGAATTTTTCAGTGATTGGCTCTATAATGAAGGGTATCCAACCTATTCTATACTATGGAATCAACCTAATGCAACCGAACTGGATGTGAGGATTTCACAAACACAAAGTCATCCATCTGTATCGTATTTTGAAGCACCTGTACCGTTGCAAGTCCTTGGAACACAGGGAGAGGTTTTGGATTTGGTTCTCAATAATACGACTAATAACGAGCAATTCAACAATGCCATTAATTTTACAGTGAGTGATGTGCTTTTTGATCCAGAATCTGACCTCATTTCTCGGGATACTACGGTGCAATTGAACGTGACCGAGGAAAGTCTTGAAGTTCCTTTTCTGATGTTTCCAAATCCAGCCTCACGAACTGTCAACATTCAAAAACCTGAAAGCATGCAAATAAACGAGGTTCGTATCTATAATGCGCTTGGTCAATTGTTGAGTCAAAAGCAATTTACGAGGGTAATTGATATTTCTACTTTTGCGACTGGGATCTTATTTGTCCAATTTCAAACGAATACAGGCGTGATTACTAAATCCCTGTTAAAAAATTAGCTATAACCTTCCCAATAGTTTTCTAAATGCTGCTAAAACACTACTTTTGCAGCTTATAATTTTTTTGACTAGAGATACATGGAGTTTGTTATAAAAATTTCTCAATTTTTATTGAGTCTTTCGCTGTTGATTGTCTTGCACGAATTAGGGCATTTCATTCCGGCAAAATTATTTAAAACACGCGTAGAAAAATTCTACCTGTTTTTTGATATAAAATATTCATTGTTTAAAAAGAAAATAGGCGAAACCGTTTACGGTATTGGCTGGCTACCATTAGGTGGTTACGTCAAAATAGCTGGAATGGTTGATGAAAGCATGGACAAGGAACAGATGGCACAACCGCCACAGCCTTGGGAGTTTCGTTCTAAAACGACTTGGCAGCGACTCATTATTATGTTGGGAGGCGTCACTGTTAACTTTATATTGGCGTATGTAATTTATGTGTTTGCCTCTATGGCCTATGGTGATATAGACATCAAGGCCGATAGCATTAAGGATGGTTATTATGTGTCCAATCCTATTTTGACCGATTTAGGGATCGAAACTGGAGATAAAGTCATTGCGATCAATGACAAAAAGATTGTCAACTATTCAGATATCCGAAAGAACCTTATCGAGGCTGAAACAATAACGCTCGAGACGGATAATGGCATTAAGATCGTGACCTTACCAGAAGATTATTTAGGTAAATTGAGCACATCTGATGACCGATCATTTTTTGAATTAAGATATCCTTTTGTAGTAGGAGCTGTTTCCGATTCGTCTGCAAACAAGTCTGCTGATTTGAAACCAAAAGATATTATCACTTCTATCAATGGGCAACAACTTAAATATTTTGACGAAGTAGGAGATCGTTTGAAGCCATTGGCAGGTGAAACTGTCAATGTTGAAATATTGAGAGACGGAAAGACCTTGGAGCGCGAACTGAAGATTGACGATAATGGGAAGTTCGGTATCGCACCAATGGGAAGTTTGTCTGATATCGAAAGAGTGGGCTATTATGACATTGTCCGAAAAGAATACAACTTTGCCGAAAGTGTTGGAGTTGGTTTTACAAAATTCACAGGACAAATTAGTTCCTATGGCGGACAACTAAAGAAAATATTTACCCCAAGCACTGGAGCATACAAAGGGGTGGGTGGTTTCAAGGCGATTTACGACATCTTTCCAGACACCTGGAGTTGGGAGTTCTTTTGGCAGATTACCGCCTTCCTGTCAATTATGTTAGCAGTATTGAATCTATTGCCAATACCAGCATTGGATGGTGGACATGTCATGTTTTTACTATACGAGATGATATCAGGCCGTAAACCATCGGAACAGTTTTTAGAGAAAGCACAGATGGTTGGCTTTTTTATATTGATTGCGTTGGTATTGTTCGCCAATGGGAACGATATATTCAAGGCAGTCTTTAAATAAATATATTTTTATAAAATATATTTGTTGAATTTAAAAAATACGATATATTTGCAACCTCAAAAAAGGTAATATACCTTCCTCTTTAGCTCATCCCGATAGCTATCGGGAGGTTAGAGTATCGGGACAAGTTCTTTAAATAAAATGAATTGTGTTTATATATTAGTTTCAAAAGCTATTGATTCCTATTATATTGGCGAAACAATAGATCTAGACGAAAGATTGCAGCAACATAATGTAGGTTTTTATGAAACTGTATTTACGAAGCAAGCAAATGATTGGACTTTATTTCATGTTATTAATTGCGATAATAGAAGTCAAGCTAGAAAAATTGAAACACACATAAAAAAAATGAAAAGCAAAACGTATATTCAAAACCTTAAAAAGTTCCCTGAAATTACTGAAAAGCTTAAAAAGAAATATATATAACTTTCTCCTTAGCTCATCCCGATGGCTATCGGGAGGTTAGAGCATCTGACTGTTAATCAGAGTCTCGATAGCTATCTGGATTGGTTCGAGTCAAGAGGAAAAGAAGTTTAGTGTACTTCTAAAACATACTAAAAAAGGAATTATATTCCTCCTTAGCTCAGTTGGTTAGAGCATCTGACTGTTAATCAGAGGGTCCTTGGTTCGAGCCCAAGAGGAGGAGCAAACAAAAGAGTCAAACGGAAGTTTGGCTCTTTTGTTTATGTGTTGTTTTGGGCGAGAAGTTTATCCCGAGCTTTGTCGAGGGGACCCAAGAGGAGGAGCAGTAATGACGAGGCTTCAGAGAGTTTATACTCCTGAAGCCTTTTTTATTTGCACATAAATGTTAAATTTTAATTTAAATTTCCTCTCATTTGACCAGAATTCCTATTAACAAGTTTTTATAGTGCATTTCTCATATTTATAATTCTAATTTTAAATGGAGCTACTAAAAATTCAATTTTAATATATCTGAATAAATCACTCTGGCTGTATGCATTTAACCTTATGATTCAATTTTACATAGGATTATAACCTTGCATACTTGAATGACGGTGTTACGAAATTGCAAGATTATTTAGACCATAGCTAAATATAAAATTTCAAAATTTATTTAGTAAACTTTCAAGAAAACCACTAATATTCACTGTACTTCTCTAAAATTTACTAAAATTGAATTTATCTGACTTTATAAAAGAACGATTGTCATTTTGAAGTTTATGGTTTTCAATTGGCACGAATTCCTTGCCGCTAAAGCAGATAATTCCGAAACTTCGGTACAGAGTCAATTATCAAATGCCATTTAAAAAGGTAATTTCCTAACACTATGGCATCATTTTTATTGGATTATTCTACCACGACATTCAAAATTCGCAAACCTTATCAGCCCATGGCAATAAATCTTGTGCCAATTCTGTAGTGACTTCCTTTCTGCACAATTTAGTATCTGTACCTGCACTCCAAAAATCATGGTCTTCATACTTTGCAGCAATGTAATCTTCAGCAGTCTTTGACCGCTGCTTGTTTGTCGAACATACAAAGAGAATTTTTCACAATTGGTTGGATGCATATCAAATTTTTCACTTCCAGACACAAAAATAGCTTACTTTAATAGGTTATAAAAACTGATTTATCTAAATTCGTGTTTTGCGATTCGCGATTCGCGAATTGCGAATTGATAAAAATATAGTTATGAAAAAGCATAATGGAATGCGACCACAGGATTTGGTCATCTTACTTAAGATTATAGCTAAAGGAGAGGAAAATTGGAGGATGAAAGACATAGCGTATGAATTAGGCATCAGTAATAGCGAAGTGAGTGAATCACTTAATCGAAGTGTTATGGCTGGTCTTATCGCAGGTGATAAAAAGCGAGTCATGAAAACATCATTACTGGAATTTTTAAAGTATGGTTTGAAGTATGTCTATCCACAACGACCAAGTGCCATGGTGCGGGGAGTGGCTACAGCTCATAGCGCCATGCCATTGTCTGATATCATCCAAAGTGACGAGATTTATGTGTGGCCTTATGCTGAAGGGAATGAGCGAGGATTTTCCATTGAACCGTTACATGCCAATGTGCCTAAAGCCGTATTGGAAGACAACCAACTTTACGAATTGCTGGCTTTGGTGGACGCATTAAGATTAGGAACTGCAAGAGAACAGAAATTAGCAATACAAGAACTTGAAAACCATTTTCAATGAAGAATACACTCATAAACCGAAGAATCATTGAAAGAGTGGCCATTGCTTTAGAAGAACTAAATGATGATGTTGTCTACGTTGGTGGAGCAACAGTAAGTTTATATGTCAATGATCCTGCTGCGAAGGACGTGAGAGCAACCAAGGACATCGATATTAGTGTTGAAATCGCATCTATTTCCCAATTGGAAGAATTAAGAGAGAATCTTACTGCTAAAGGTTTTATTCAAACTGCAGATTTAAAAGTGATTTGCAGGTTTAAACTCGAAGAAATACTTCTTGACGTGATGGGAACTAAACCTATTGGCTGGGCACTTGCTAATCCATGGTTTGAATTAGGATTTGAAAAAAGGGAATTAATTGAGATGGATAATTTATCTGTTCATATTATGCCTTTGCCTTATTTTTTAGCGAGTAAATTTGTGGCTCATAACGATAGAGGTGGTAGCGATCCACGGATGAGCCATGATTTCGAAGATATTGTTTATATATTGGACAATAGGACTGATTGGCATGACATCATAATTAATTCTGAAAACAAAGTTAAAGCTTATTTAATGACTCAATTTCAAAACATTTTAGAATCAAATAAGATGCAGGAAGCAATTTTAGGAAATTTGGACTATAGAACACAAGAAGAGAGGTATAAAAAAATAATCACCAAAATAGAGAAATTATTTAATAAAAATAATGGCAAATAGTAAACACGCACATTACCGCTACAATCTAATGGATGAATGTTTTAGAAACAAATCATTTAACAAGACAGACTTATTGAACTTCATTAATGATAGATTGAAAATAGAATATGATGGTGAAAGTATTCAATTGCGCCAACTTGACGAAGATTTGAAAGTATTTAGGCGAAAGGAAAATGGGTTTGATGCAGGAGGCTAAAAAAGTATTGGGCGATCGTTTGGCGATTTACCAACAACCTAAAAATCAAGGAAAGCGGCATGCACTTTACCGTGGTTTTAACCTTGGTACAGGCGACATCTTTGTTACTGTAGATAGTGATTCTATTGTCACAGCAGACACCTTGCGGAACCTTGTAAGCCCATTCGTTACCAACGAGAACTGTGGAGCTGTG
>JAGXIE010000170.1 GCA_024635765.1 Flavobacteriaceae bacterium
CATACTACATCAAACCCCGATGTAAGATTGGCTGTTTCTTTATTTAAGGAAGTTTCAAAAAAAGTAAAACTATAATCATGGACTTTTCTATACTTTTCAAAGTATTCTTGATCGTAAGATTTTGTACTAAATACTGCGATTTTCATTTTTTTTATTTTGGATTGTTTTATTTGACTGCGGTCTTGAGTATGTCGGGTGTCCCGAAGGGTATATGCTATACAAGATGTTTCTGTTCGTTAAGAAATATTTTTAAGCACCTAATTTAGCAAATACTAACTGAACCTGCCTGCCGGCAGGCAGGTAGAAAATCCGCGAGTCCCGATAGCTATCGGGATTCGAAGGTAGTCCATAACCAAGCAATTAATTATACACGATGTTGCCATTAGTTTTTATTTCCAAATGCTGAATTTTTATATTCATTCAAATGATTTGGACTAAATATTAATTCACGGTCAAGATTTTTAAATATTGCATATCTCTCAATAAGAGGTTTAAATTTTTTTAATCCGTTTTTATGTAGACAGTTATAGAATAATAATACTTGTTCGTGACTTGACAATTGAGCTCTCGCTATTGAAGCATATCTTCTCTTATCCTCAACATTGGATGAATCAATAAATTTAAATATATGATAGATAGTTCTAAAATAATGACTTAAATCCGACTTGTTATCATTGTAAACCTTTTCATAAGCTCTAATTGCTTGTGGCATAGAAGTAGAAACTAATGCATTGTTCTGACCAATAATAGTCCGTGTTTCTGTCGTTAAATATTTATAAAAAGTTTCAAAACAATCTCGACCTGTAGCTACAATAGTCTTGATAGTTTTTCTTAAATCCAATGAATTTACAATGCTATTAAAAAGTGTAAGTAATTCGAAGAATGTGTTTTCGAACTTTTGATTAAGAAGAGTTTCGTTTTGTAATTTCATTTCTTCTTTTTGTCCTACAAGTTCTAATCTGGTATATTTAACTTCCAGTTGGCTATACATTATTTCTAGCTGTTGATTTAATAATTGTTGATTTTGTCCTAAAAAGGCAACATATATCAAAAACAAACCAGCTAATGCCCAAACCGAAGCAACACTTCCTCCTAGAAAATCGCCTAAAAGGTTGAGTCCAAAATCAGCTTCCTTGTATTTACACAAATAATAAATTATAGAAAACACACTTATTCCGAAACCAGACCAAACAAATCCCCAAGCCCAATTTGTGTATTTTTTTATTTTAGAATCAAGAGTGTTTAATTCAGATTTTATTTCTGATTGTCTCGCTTGGATACGAGCAGAAGCTTCTTTTATTTCTTGTTCTAAATCGATTTCACTCATTTTTTTCAAATTAATGGCAACGTAGGGATATATACACCGGTGTATATATCTGCATTATATTTATATATTTTATGGTATATACCCACCCAATATACGAGATAAATACACCAAAAAATAAATACACGGGCAAGTAACTCAAAATTTGCTACAATTCCTATATGTAGAACTACGTAATTTCCAACAAACTTCATTACGAATTCCGTAAAACCGCTTCTACTGTTTTATGAGTATTCATCGTGGTTTGTTCGGGATTTGTTCGAGAGATACCCAGTGTTTACGAGGAAAACCCGAATAAAACTACTGGCAATCTTCAATATTAGCTTTTACGCTATTTTTATTCAGGGAATTATAGAGTGTATCGTTCTTCATGATGGCTCAAATGTCGTTACTCCAAATGTATGGCTTCCTTCAGAAAGAACTCAACGGGACCCTTCTTGGGAAAACTTGAGCTCTATGTCCTAAAATATATTCGTTTACAGCTACCCATGGATTCAAAACCAAATGTAGCATCATCCAACTTCTCCAAGTATAGATCTTATATTTTTCTTTATTAAATTCCATTCCTTATTCGTTTTTTATAGAGTTGCCAATGTGTTTGTATTTATAATGAATTAGATGGATAGGTAATTATTTTTCGATGTAAAAACAATATATATCAAAATTTAAAACACTAACTATCTCTATTTTCTTGTGTCTAGGGCTTTTCATTCAATCCCAAATAAATAAACCCTACCTTTGCACCTTAATAAAAAATGACGCTAAAAAATAGATTGTCATTTACCAAACAATTTATATGTCATTCAATTCATTAGGACTCTCTGATGCTTTGCTTAAAGCAGTCAGTAAACAAGGTTATTCAACACCTTCACCCATTCAACAAAAAGCCATACCATTAATTCTTGAGCGAAAAGACGTTCTAGCTTCTGCCCAAACAGGAACGGGAAAAACTGCTGGGTTTACACTACCTATGCTTCAAATCCTGTCGCAGGGACAGCAATTGCGTCAACGTCCGATTCGTGCACTAGTGCTTACACCCACACGCGAGCTCGCAGCACAAGTTTATCAAAACGTGAAGGACTATAGCGCCTTTCTCGACATACGTAGCATGGTGATCTTTGGTGGTGTCAATCAACGTCCACAAGTTGCAACCTTACGTCAAGGTGTCGACATTCTCATTGCAACGCCTGGTCGATTACTCGATTTGCACAACCAAGGTGTGTTATCGCTTAAGAGCATTGAAATATTGGTTTTAGACGAAGCCGATAGAATGCTGGACATGGGTTTCTTGCGTGATATTAAAAAAATCATGGCAGTGATGCCTTCAAAACGTCAGAATCTGTTGTTTTCCGCAACGTTTTCAAAGGAAATCAAGTCATTGGCGAATGATATTTTGCACCATCCCGTGTTAGTGGAAGCAACTCCTGAAAACACAACCGTTGATGCTATAGATCAAAAAGTCTATCGTGTGGCTAAAGGCTTAAAACCAGATTTATTGATAAAATTGATATCAGAAGGTAATTGGGAACAAGTATTGGTCTTTACACGTACCAAACATGGCGCCAATAAGTTGACGAAAAAACTCATCAGTAGCAATATAACAGCCTTGGCAATCCATGGGAATAAAAGTCAAGGAGCACGGACAAAAGCATTGGATGGTTTCAAAAAAGGAACAGTACGTGTTTTAGTCGCCACTGACATCGCTGCGCGTGGTTTAGACATTCCTCTATTGCCTCATGTGGTCAATTTTGAATTGCCTAATATTTCTGAAGATTATATTCATAGAATAGGGAGAACAGGAAGGGCAGGGGCAAGCGGTGAAGCCGTTTCTTTGGTTAGTGCAGACGAAACTACGTTTTTGCGTGATATAGAAAAATTGGTAGGCGAAAGAATCCCATCAGAAATTGTGGAAGGCTTTGAACCAGATCCTAATGCATCAACCGAACCTATTAAACAAGGACAAGGCCGTCAACGAAATGACAAATCGAAGTCCGCAAATTCCGGTAGTGGAAATGCCAGTAAAAGCGGAAATAGAAACAGAAACAGAAATCGTAATCGCAACAGAAATTGAAAATCATAAACTTACATTCGAACTGTTAGAATAAGCATATAGATTTAAAAAAGAAATAAGTAATCAATAAAACTGATCCACGGTCATACAGCATCCGTCTTATGGAACCACAACCGAATAATCCTTTGCACGGCATCAAATTAGAACAAATCATAACAGAGCTGGAATCTCATTATGGTTGGGAATATATGGGCACGATCATTAAGATTAAATGTTTTACAGACAATCCATCCATTAAATCGAGTTTAAAGTTTTTACGTCGCACGCCTTGGGCTAGAACAAAGGTTGAAACAATGTATTTAAAGATGCTGAAAAATAAATGATGAATGAAGAAAAACAACAGAGAACAGACAACAGAGAGCGTTATACGCTAAAGTCCAGTTAACAAAAAATCCCTAAATTATTTTAGTAACCATTAACCAACAGCCAACAACCAATCTTAACTTTTTAAAGGAAACAACAGTTTAAAACCTTCATTGAGACTTTGATGTAATATAGACGTATTATTTTCTTCAGGGAGAAACTTAAAGTCCATTTTTAAATGCTTCTTTTTAGAATCCTTTAGAAGATTGGATAATTTATTCGCTTCGTTTTCCATCACATCACCTTCTTTTCCTACCGAAACATACACATATACGTCCATATCCTTTTGTGCAGACACATAAGCTTTGGCATCTTGCAATAAACTTTCTTTGTCCCACCACAAGCTAGGACTTATGATAAAATAATGTGTGAACAAATCCATGCGCTTCAAAAGAATTTCCGTGGCTAACAATCCGCCCAACGATTGCCCAATGAGCATTTTAGTGTTATTGACATTATAGTTTTTATGGATATATGCTTGCACTTCCTTTTCGAGAAAACTGATGAACTTACCAGAGCCTCCAGTCGTTGGATAGTCTCTTTTTAGTCCTTTGTCTGTTGTTGGAAATGTAAAGTCACGCTTCCTGTCCACATTTGCAATGCCTACAACGATCGTCTTCGGCATGGTGTATTGTAAATTGAAATATTGAGTCAAGCCCACAACATGCAAGAAATCCTCATTCATAGTGCCGTCTAGAACATAGAGCACGGGATATTTTAAAGTGTCTTGTGCTGTATAGCCGTCAGGTAGATAAATATTAAGAATTCTGTTTTCTGAAAGGATCTTGGATTGAATAGTCACTACATCGCCAATGGTCAAGGCCTCTTTAGCAGTAGTTTGGGAATAATGATGTAGGGAATTAAAACTAAAGAATAGAATTAAGGATAATCGAAATAGTTTAATCATAAAAATCGTGATAAGTGAGTTTCCAAAGATAACTCTCAATCTGAATTAAACAATCATTAATCCGCAATTCTTAATGGCAAGACCAACGACGTTTCGACATATTAAAAAAGCATCAATCGTCATTGTCCTCTTCAGGAACATATTCTGTTATAGAGGCGTCAAATTCAGCTTCTTTAAACTCATCTCGACTCATCCAGTATTCAGAAGTTGTTAATATATAAGAATTTCCATCGGTTGGTTCTAATTCCCATACAATGTCTTCTGCTTCATCAAATGCTTCCTCACCTGCCAAATGACTTGAGAATAGTCTTTTGATAACATTGTTTTGAGCCAAGGTTTTGTCCAATACTTTAAGAACAATTTCTTTGTTGATGTCTTCATTGGGCGTAATTTCAAACTCAATAATCGTTGCTTTTGCACTTGGAAATGTACCATTATAAGCTCTATACAGCAGTTGATTGATGTTGTAGAGTTCATGATGAAGGGAAATATCGCTATATTCTTCCGAGATTTTATCTAGTAACATATCATGAGACATTTGATCGATTTGATTCTCGTTCAAATTATTAGATAGTTTATGCTCCAATAAAATGGCAGCGGCTTCGGGTGGTTCAAAATCAGAAATGGCCATGAAAAGCAATTCTCTTAGTTCTTCAGGTTTTGAATCTTTTGCATCTGGAAATCCGAATCGTTCCAATAATTCAATATAATCGGAATTGGTCCATGCATCTTTTAATTCTTCGACAGTTTTTACACTATTTATAATAATATGATAAGTCATAATTTATTTTTTTCTTAATTCAAACAGATCGGTTCTTCGATCTCTTAAGTTTCTGACGCTTCCAAATTGATTCAATTCACGAAGCAAATCAATATCCACATCTGCAATTAAAATCATTTCAGTATTTTGAGTTGCTTGGGCCTTTACACCATCAGCTGGAAAGGCAAAATCACAAGGTGTAAACACCATTGATTGTGCAAATTGAATATCCATGTTGTTTACCTGCGGCAGGTTGCCTACACATCCTGCTATAGCGACGTAACATTCGTTTTCAATAGCCCTTGCCTGAGCACAGTGACGTACGCGAGAGAATCCATTTTGAGTATCGGTTAAAAAAGGCACAAATAGAATATCCATTCCTTCATCTGCAAGAAGGCGACTCAATTCTGGAAACTCCACATCGTAACAGATAAGAACTCCAATTTTACCACAATCAGTATCAAAGGCCTTGATCTGATTTCCACCACGCATACCCCAAATTTTGGAGTCGTCGGGTGTAATATGAAGCTTTTCATAACGTTCTGTACTGCCGTCGCGACGGCATAAGTAACCTACGTTATGCAACTGGTCACCCACCATTTCTGGCATACTTCCTGTTATTATATTGATGTTATAGGATATGGCCAATTTAGAAAAACGCAACACCATTTCTTTAGTGTGCTTCGCTAATTCTCTGATGGCATCAGGCGTGGACATGTGATTGTTCTCTGCCATTAAAGGTGCATTAAAGAATTCTGGAAACAAAGCGAAATCACTTCTGTAACCAGATACAGCATCAATGAAAAATTCGGCTTGCTGCATCACTTCATCTAAATCTTTATAAGGTCGCATCTGCCATTGCACCAATCCTAAACGAACTATTTTTTTGATTGTAGTAGCTTTCTTGGATTTTTTTTCAAAATAAATGTTGTCCCATTCCAGCAATACCGCATAATCTTTAGAAGCTGAATCGCCTTCTAGATAATTTTTTAGAATTCTCGTGGGATGAAAATCATTGGAGATCTGAAAATTCAAAACAGGATCATGAATTTCTTTACGCCGTACTTTGTCAATATATTGTTTTGGGGTCAATTCATCAGAATATTTAAAGTAATTCGGGATGCGTCCTCCAAAGGCAACACCTCTCAAATTGAGGCGCTCACATAGCTCTTTTCGGTAGTCATATAACCGTCTTCCCAGGCGAAGTCCCCTAAATTCTGGTTTTATAAACACGTCAATGCCATAAAGCACATCACCTTCGGAACTGTGTGTGCTAAAGGTATAGTTGCCAGTGATATCCTTATAGGTATGGTTGTCGTCAAATGTATTATAATCTACTATGATAGAAAGGGCGCAACCCGCAATTTGCCCATCGATTTTAATGACGACCTGACCTTCCTTGAAATTGTCTATCAAGGTCTTTATTTGTTCTTCTTTCCAAATAGAATCAGGCATGGTAACGTAGGCAGACCTCATTGCTTCTTGAAGTTCCTGATAGTCTTCCAGGTTGAGATAATTTAATTCAATATTTTCAATGTCTTTCATAGTGGGTAATATAAAAAATAGTGGTTTGATATGAAAATAAAATTTCCACCAAAGTTAAGCTTATAGCTTGTTATTGTCGAGCATCTGAAACGAATAAGCGTCATAAAGAAACCTATCCTTAATTAAGAATAGGTTTCTCAAAAAAAGAATCAAATGATTCTATTTTTTATTCTGTTGTTTTTTTATTGTTTTTTCGTCAATGTCGAATTTATTAGTTTTCGTTTTAGAAGGGCTCCCTTTTGGGTTTACGGGATTGTCTTCTCCTTCTTTTGTTCTTTTAAACTTCTTTTTATCTTCTATAATTCCCATGGTTTTCTAATTTTTTTGTTTTCAACTTAAAGATAGGAAATTGCTTATAAAACTTTATTAAAACTATCTTAAAACTTGAAGGTTGGCGAGGGCTAAAAAGTGTTAAATCCTATTTAGAAGTTCAATTGTCTTAAACCTTCATATACAATTATGGCTGCGGCATTTGCAAGATTTAAGCTCCTTATATGCTCACTGTATAAAGGGATTTTAAATAATCGGTCTGAATTAGTGTCTATAATAGATTTATGTAATCCGACGGATTCTTTTCCAAAGACTAAAAACAATTCATCTTCAAACTTGATCTCCCAATGTGGTTTTGCACCATGACTTGATAGAAAAACCATATTGGCTTCTTTATGTTTAGTGAAGAATTCGACCACACTGTCATAATAAATGACATTAAGATGTTGCCAATAATCCAAACCAGCACGTTTTAAGCGTTTGTCATCGATTTCAAAACCAAAAGGTTTCACCAAATGTAAATTAGAGCCAGATGCTAATGCTAAACGGCCAATATTACCAGTGTTATTGGGTATTTCGGGTTCTATTAAAACGATATTAAAAGCCATTTAGTTTTTGACATGTTTTACAAAGTTGTCGATTGTCTCCAAACCTTTGTCGGTAAGGTGCTTAATAAATGCACTTCCAATAATGGCACCTTTTGCAAACTGCGTGGCTTGTGTGAACGTTTTATGATCAGTGATTCCAAATCCAACAATTTGAGGATTGTTTAATTTCATTTCAGCAATGCGTTTAAAATAGTCAGTTTGCTCATTTCCAAAACCAGAACTGCTGCCAGTGACACTTGCACTGCTCACCATATAGATAAATCCTTTTGAAATGGAGTCTATAAAGTGGATGCGTTCGACTGAAGTTTGTGGGGTGATTAAAAAGACATTAATCAAGCCATGTGCTTCAAAAATAGATTTATAATCTTCATGATATACATCAACTGGTAAATCTGGAATAATCAGGCCATCGATGCCAACCTCTTTACATTTTTTGCAGAAAGCTTCTACACCATATTGAAGCATCGGGTTAAAATATCCCATGATAATCAATGGTATGTTAACGGTTTTTCGAATATCTTTCAATTGTTTGAAAAGAACTTCAGTGGTCATCCCGTTTTTTAAAGCTTGTGTTGAACTGGCTTGAATGGTCGGGCCATCGGCCAATGGATCACTGAACGGTAACCCGATTTCTATCATTTCAACTCCGCTTTTTTCCAGCTCTTGGATGATGGTTACGGTATCATCAATTTTAGGATAGCCTGCCGTGAAGTATATAGAGAGTAACTTTTTGTTTTCGTTTAATTTTTGATTGATTCTATTCATGGAATTTTATTTTTTTCATTTCCGCGAAGGCGGAAATCTTTTACTGTTTAGTTGTAATATTAATTAGATCATATCTGACAAGTCCTTCCAATCAGGGTTCATATCTTTTATCAAATTCTCTTTCCATTCACGGTTCCATTTTTTTATTTGTCGCTCTCTTTTAATTGAATTATTTACATACTTTGTGGTTTCAAAATAGACGAGTTTATCAACGTTATACTTTCCTGTAAACGTTTTAAACTATTATTTTTATGCTGTTTCAAACGTGCTTTTATTTGTTTGGTGCGACCAATATAAAGCACAGTATGGTTTTTGTTGGTTAAGATGTATACATAATGTAAATCCATATTCTCTTCATAAGATTTCCGCCTTCGCGGAAATGAAAAATGTTAAGCTATAGCTTAAAGTATTCAATATACGTGTCCAAATCCTTATCTCCACGACCAGATAAATTGATGACCACAATGTCATTAGGCTTAAATTTTTTCTGATCGAAAATCGCCAATGAGTGAGATGTTTCAATAGCTGGAATAATGCCTTCTAATTGGGAGAGCTCTAATCCAGCAGTCATTGCTTCATCGTCGGTAATAGAGATAAACTCTGCACGGCCACTTTTATATAAATGGGCATGCATTGGTCCGACACCTGGATAATCCAACCCTGCTGAAATAGAGTATGGTTCTGTGATTTGTCCATCTAGCGTTTGCATCAGCAAGGTTTTGCTGCCATGGATAATACCTTCCTTTCCCAAGACTGAAGTGGCCGCACTTTCACCAGAATTCACACCTTTGCCAGCGGCTTCCACAGCAATCAACTTGACATCAGTATCCTCTAAAAAATGATAATAAGCGCCAGCCGCATTGCTTCCTCCGCCAACACATGCAACTACATAATCTGGTTTTGTTCTTCCTTCTTTTTCCTGAAGTTGCCATTGTATCTCTTCAGAAACAATCGCTTGAAATCGAGCCACCATATCTGGGTATGGGTGAGGACCTACAACACTCCCAATAATATAATGTGTGTCGACTGGATTGTTGATCCAGTCGCGGATGGCTTCATTGGTGGCATCTTTTAGTGTGCGACTTCCTGATAAGGCCGGAACGACTTTTGCGCCCAACATTTTCATTCGTGCGACATTTGGTGCTTGTCGTGCGATGTCAATTTCTCCCATGTACACAATACATTCTAGACCCATTAGCGCACAAACGGTTGCCGTAGCGACGCCATGTTGCCCAGCGCCTGTTTCTGCAATAATTCGTGTTTTGCCCAATCGTTGTGCCATCAGGATTTGTCCAATCGTATTGTTGATTTTGTGTGCGCCAGTATGATTAAGGTCTTCCCGTTTTAGGTAAATTTTGGTGTTGTATTTTTCACTTAAGCGTTTGGCAAAATAGAGTGGGGAAGGACGACCCACATAATCTTTAAGTAATTGATTGAACTCTTTTTGAAAAGAGTCTTCTCCCATTATTTTGAGATAGTTCTGACGTAGTTCTTCGACGTTTGGATAGAGCATTTCTGGGATGTAGGCACCGCCAAATTCTCCATAATAACCTTTGTTGTTGATGTTGTATCTCATAATTCTTCATTCCTGCGAAGGCAGGAATCTCATGTTTTTAGGTTCGTATTTGTGTTGTTAAGTTTTGTCTTAAAACTTTTTAATTTTTCAAAATCCTTCATTCCGGGTTCGATTTCAAATTTACTATTGACGTCGATAGCATGGCAATATTCAGATTCTCCTCTTTGAAGGAATTCTTTAATATTTTCGATTTCATCCAATCCAATTCCACCACTTAAAAAATACGGTTTTGTTGATGGGTAATCCTTTAAAACCTTCCAGTTGAATGCATAGCCGTTTCCTCCTGGCAATTTGCCTTTGGTGTCAAATAAAAAGTAATCACAAACGTCTCGATAAGGAGCTAAAACCGAAAAGTCAAACGCGTCTTTTATTGAGAAAACTTTGATGATTTCGATTTTATTTGGGTCTCGCTTCTCGACTCCGCTCGAAGTGACAGATTTGGCTCCGCTCGAAGTGACAGTCCTGGCCAGAAAATCATTAAGCTCTTTGCAGAACATCGGGCTCTCATTTCCATGTAATTGAATGAGATCTAAATTATATTGATTGACTTTCTCCTTAATTTCCTCAATAGATGCATTAACAAAAATCCCCACTTTTTTGATGGATTTTGGTAACTGCGGAATTATTCCTTCAAAAAAGCGAGATGATTTTTTGTAGAAGATAAAACCAAGATAGTCTGGCTGAAGTTTTGCAACTTCAGAAATATTTGCTTGATATTTCATCCCACAGATTTTCATTTTCATCGCTTCAGGTCTTTTATAAATTGTTTTGCACTTTCACCAGCATCCTCTGTTTTCATAAAATTTTCGCCTATCAAAAATCCTTTGAATCCAAAAAGTTGTAACTCTTTAATTGCCTCAACCGAACTGATGCCACTTTCGGAGATTTTGACAAAATCGTCCGGGATTAGCGAACTTAACTGCTTGCTGATGTCTAAATTGACTTCAAATGATTTTAAGTTTCTATTATTGACTCCAATCATATCTAGGCTTGGCATAATTGACCCATGTATTTCGTCTTCATTGTGAACTTCCAAAAGCACATCTAATTTCAAGCTTTTTGCCAATTCGGAGAAATGTTTTATTTCCGCCTTGGTGAGAATCGCAGCAATCAATAAAATGGTATCAGCACCAAATGCTTTTGCTTCATAGATTTGATATTCATCAATAATGAATTCTTTTCTCAATAGTGGCAGTTTACAACTTTGTCTCGCAGTAATTAAGTCATCTAATGTACCTCCAAAATAAATTTCGTCTGTTAAAATGGACATCCCACAAACGCCTGCAAATTCATAACCTATGGCGACATCGTCAACTGCTGAAGTGTCGTTAATTATGGATTTTGAAGGAGAGCGTCGTTTGAATTCGGCAATAATACCTGTGTCACTGCCTCTTAATTTTTTGGTTAACGAAATGGTTTTCCTTTCATAAAAAGGCATTCGTTCAAAATAATGTACAGGAATGAGTGATTTTTTCAAATCAACTTCAATGCGTTTATCTGCTATAATTTTATCTAGTATATTCATCAGTTTTGACTCAATTTAACAAGGTTATCAAACTTCTCTTTTGCCTTACCATTTAATAATGATTCTTTGGCTAATTCAAAACTCTCTTGAACACCAATTTGTTTGACCGTATCAATTGCCATCGCTGCATTAGCACAAACAACGTTGTTTTGCGAATCTGTTCCATGACCATTTAGGATATGTGTAAAAATGTTCGCTGAAGTTGCGACCGAATTTCCACCATGAATGTCACTTTGCTTTAATGATTCAAGTCCAAAGTCTTCTGGATTAAGCATCTGTTCAGATGAGTTTTTAACCACTTTTGTTGGACCTGTCAGGGAAATTTCATCATAACCGTCCAATGCGTGAAGAATGGTATAATTCTTATCTGTATTTTGGTATAAATAACCATATAATCGTAATAATTCCAAACTAAAAACACCTACCATCTGGTTTTTTGGAAAAGCCGGATTGACCATCGGTCCCAGCATATTAAAGAAAGTTTTGACACCTAAATCTTTACGAATGGGTGCAACGTTTTTCATGGCAGGATGAAACAATGGAGCATGCATAATACAGATTCCTGCAGTATCTAAACTTTTCTTTAAAAAGTCAATATCGGATGTGAATTTAACACCGAGATGTTCTAATACATTTGATGAGCCGCAAGCAGAAGAAACGCCATAGTTGCCATGCTTGGTCACATTAACACCAGCTCCAGCCGTCACAAATGAGGCTAAAGTGGAAATATTAAACGTGTCCTTGCCGTCTCCTCCGGTACCACATAAATCGATGCCATTATATTCGTCTAATTCGACATGAACACAAAGTTCTAATAAGGCATCCCTAAAGCCCTGTAATTCCTCTATAGTAATACTTCGCATCATATAAACCGTAAGAAAAGATGCAATCTGACTTTGGTTATAATCACCTTTTGAAATATTCACTAAAACCTGTTTGGCCTCTTCGCTAGAGATGCTTTCCTGGTTTATTAATCTATTTAGTATATGTTTCATAATATTTCCTGCGAAAGCAGGAATCTTTTTGTTAATAGTTTAAGTTTTGATTATATCGACAATACGTTTATTTCATGTTTTGCCAAATTTTTAATTCTTTATAATTGTTCATAGCCTAGTGTCTTAAATCTTCAGTCTAATTGTTGACCCAGTTTTCTAATAGCTTTTTCCCATGTGGTGTCAATACCGATTCTGGATGGAATTGCACACCTTTAACATCATAAAATTTATGACGCAAAGACATGACTTGTCCGTTTTCATCGAACGATGTCGCTTCTAATACATCAGGAAGATTTGGATCCACGACCCATGAATGATAGCGACCTACTTCTATTGTTTTTTCTAGTCCGTTAAATAGGTTTTCATCTTCAACACATCTTGTTACTTTAGTGGCAACACCGTGAAAAACTGTATCTAGATTGATTAATTTGCCACCAAATACCTCACCTATGGCTTGTTGCCCAAGGCACACACCCAAAATACTTTTTGACGGTGCATATTTTTTGACGATGGCTTTAAGAAGTCCTGCTTCATCCGGAATGCCTGGTCCTGGGGAGAGAACGATTTTTTCAAACGCCTCAACATCATCCAAATGTAATTGGTCATTTCTTCTCACTGTTACGTCGCACCCTAAATCCTCCAAATAATGAACAAGATTATAGGTGAAGCTGTCGTAATTATCTATAACTAATATTTTCTTCATACTAAATATCTTTTGCTAACTCTATAGCTTTTGTCAATGCACCTAGCTTGTTGTAAACTTCTTGTAATTCGTTTTCTGGGTTTGATTTTGAAACCAATCCTGCGCCTGCTTGCCAGTGCAAATGATGGTTTTTGCTTAAAAACGTCCTAATCATAATAGCGTGATTAAAATTGCCTTCAAAATCCATAAAACCAATCGCGCCACCATAAAAATCGCGACTTGTTTTTTCGTATTTTTCAATCAGTTGCATGGCTTTGTGCTTTGGTGCTCCACTCAAGGTTCCTGCTGGGAATGTATCGGCTACAACTTGCATTGTAGTTGTATTCTTGTCTTTCGTCCCTGTAACTTTGCTCACCAGATGAATAACATGTGAGAAAAACTGAACTTCTCTGTAATTTTCCACTTTTACGTTACTTCCATGTCGGCTTAAATCGTTTCTAGCTAAATCCACTAACATCACGTGCTCCGCATTTTCTTTATCGTCAATAGCTAGTTGCTTTGCAAGTTCGGCATCTTTTTCATCGTTACCAGTTCGTTTGAATGTGCCTGCTATGGGATGAATTTCAGCTTTACCTTTATTGATGATGAGTTGAGCTTCTGGTGAACTGCCAAAAATCTTAAAATCTCCATAATCAAAATAGAAGAGGTAAGGTGAGGGATTGATACTGCGCAGAGCACGATATACATTGAATTCGTCACCTTTAAATTGCTGCGAAAACTTTTTCGAAAGAACCAATTGGAATACATCACCCCGAGCACAATGTCCTTTGGCCAGCTCCACATGTTTTTTATAGTCTTCGTCCGTTAGATTGGAAACGGTCTCTCCGTTAGTTGAAAAGTTAAATGCTGCATAGTTTTTAGATTTGATGAGCTGTAAAATGTCATCAATATTATTTTCGGTTTCGAAACAATGAGCAAACACATAGGCTTCGTTTTTAAAGTGATTAATGGCAATAATATTTTGGTATACTGCATAATAAATATCTGGTATGTCTTGATGCCCGTCTTTTTTTGAAATTTCCACATCTTCAAAATAGCGAACTGCGTCGTAGGCCATGTAACCGAAAATACCATTGTTGATGAACTTAAACTCGTCTTCCGATTGTAACTTGAAACGTTTCGTAAATTTATGGATGACATGAGCTACGTCGGTTTTTGGTTTTATTTTGTTGACTAAATAACTGCCATCAGGAAATGTCTGTGTAATGACTTCGTTCTTCACTTTTATTGATGCTATTGGATTACAGCAGATATATGAGAAACTATTATCGTTAGCATGATAATCACTACTTTCTAAAAGTATGCTGTTTGGAAATTTATCGCGAATCTTAAGATAAATACTCACAGGTGTAATGGTGTCTGCAAGAATTTTTTTGTAGTGTGTGTATAGACTGAATGTTTTCATTTAGTTGAATTAAAAAAGGCTTGTCGTGAATGACAAGCCTTTTGATATTTTTTAGTTTTTAAATATACGATAGCGTTATTTCACGAATTTGAGTTTCGAAAGTTCCACCACCAAGTATGATTTAAAATAGTATTCATGCGTTTATTTGATTCAAAGATAGAAATGAAAATTAAGTTTTCAAACTATATTTATAATAAAAATAAAAAAGATTCCCACCGAAGCGGGAATCTCGTCTCTAAATGCTGCTACTAATCAATTCTATTGGATTAGAATTTTAAATTTACATTTAGATCGAACTCATCATAGATAGCTTTGTCTTTTAAATCATCAAAAAAGCTTGTTGAACCATAGCGGACATCGATTTTACTACGGTCAATTTTTAATGCAGCAGTTGCGGAATTATCGTTAACTATCATATCAAAAGTATTAGTGTTAGTTATGCCTTTGATTGTTAAATTTCCAGTCACTTTATATTTTCCATTTTTGCCTTTTACATTGGTAATATCAAATTTAGCGGTAGAATGTTTTTCTACACCAAAGAAGTCATCAGACTTTAGATGTCCTTCTAGTTTCCCTTTATATTCACCTTCTAAATCGGTTACCTTGATTGTGGTCATGTCAATAATAAAATTACCACCAGTTAATTCTTTACCATTAAAAGTTAATGCTCCATCTTTTAATGCGATGGTTCCTTCATGCTCACCAGTTACTTTGTAACCTTTCCAGATAATATTACTGTCTTCTATATTTACTTTTTTGTTAGTAATGGTTGTAAATGAGAAAGCAGTAATTGCTAATACGACTATAAATGTGCTTTTTGAAATTGATTTTTTCATTTTGAATTTGTGTTTAGGTTTATAATTAGATTGTTTCGAATAATTCGTTTTTAGATTTTCTTACTTTTTTGTAATGTTGGGTTTCGTCCTCTTCAGATCTGTAGCCAATAGTAGCAACTACAGACGCGTTGAGATTTTGAGAATTTAAGCCTAATATTTCATTGTACCGTTCTGCATCAAACCCTTCCATTGGGCACGCATCAATTTTTAATTCGGCGACAGCTGAAAGAAGGTTTCCTAATGCAATATAAGTCTGCTTTGCGGTCCAAGTTCCTTTAAGGTCTTTTGGCAACGGGTTTAAGGTCGTCTTCATAAAATCAGAATATCCCTTTAGATTTATGGTGTCGATATTACGAGTAATACCCACATTAGCAATATAATCATCGACTAATGATTCATCAAAATCGGTCATATTTGCGAATATTATTACTTGAGATGCATCTGTAATCTGTGATTGTCCCCAAGATGCTTCGCGCAGTTTTTTTCTTGTTTCTTCATCCTCAATAATTAAGACTTTATAGGGCTGAAGTCCATAAGATGATGCTGAAAGTTGTATGGCCTCTTTCAGGTTTTCTAAATCTTCTCTAGATATTTTTTTAGAGCTATCAAATTTTTTTGTAGCATATCTCCAGTTGAGGTTTTCTAAATAGTTATTCATGGGTTTTCTTGTATATACAATAGTTAAAATAAATTTTTTAATCTCTAATTTTGGTTAAAAGATAATTTAGAGTTTCTAATTCTGTATTATTTAGATTGTCTGTTATTTGTATTTCTGTAGTTTCTATAATCGGATCTATTTTAGTTAGAAGCTTTAAACCTTCTTTCGTAATAAATATCTCTACTTTTCTTCGGTTTTCTTCACATATAAAGCGTTCAACATAGCCTTTAGATATCAGTTTGTCTACTAACCTTGTAGTATTACTCATTTTACTAATCATTCTGTCCTGAATGTCCTGAAGGTTTGTGGGATTTCCCTTTTGACCTCGTAAAATTCTTAATACGTTAAATTGTTCAACAGAAATATCAAAAGGTTTCAAAACAGATGCTATTGCATCTTTCATCCATATACTTGAATAGGAAATATTCAATACCGTTTTTTTGGGTAAGGATAAATTTGCTTTTGTTTTTAATATTTCTTCCAACTCTTTCATATACAACAATTGTATATACAAATGTAATATAAATTTTGAAAGTTAAACGTATTAGTCACATAAATTTATGTTAAAGTTGAAATTGTAGTCATACGGATTTTTAACTTTAGTGCATGAGAATAGCAACTGCGATATTAATATTTGTGCTGGTATCGTGTAAAAATGACGTTAAATCAAAAGATGATTTGGTGAAGTTGAAAACCGAAGTTCAGCAGAATGAATTGGAGATTTATGATTATGAAGGCCTAAAACCTTATTTAAATACTTCTTCCGAAAAGACTTATGTTGTGAATTTTTGGGCAACATGGTGTGCGCCTTGCGTAAAAGAACTTCCGTATTTTGAACAATTGAATACTGATTATTCAGATAAAAATGTCGAAGTGATTTTAGTGAGTCTCGATTTCCCAAAAAAATATGAGACGACTTTGAAACCTTATATAAAAGACAAAAAAATAAAGTCTAAAGTCATAGCCTTAAATGACACCGACTCTAACTCATGGATTCCACAAATAAGTGAAGAATGGTCTGGAGCAATTCCTGCTACTTTGATTTACAACAAAGACAAACGTCAATTTTATGAGCGAACGTTTACCTATGATGAACTAGAAACCGAAGTCAAACAATTTTTAAATTAAACATTATGAAAACACTAAAAACATTTTTCGCATGTCTTGCAGTAGTCATGTTATCTTCTTTTAACTCAACTGGAGTAGGCAATGGATATGAAGTAGGAGATATCGCAACGGACTTTAATCTTAAAAACATTGATGGTAAAATGGTCTCTTTAGCTAATTACAAAGATGCCAAAGGATTTATTGTGATTTTTACTTGCAATACCTGTCCTTATGCGGTTGCTTATGAAGACCGAATTGTTGAATTAGATAAAAAATATGCTTCAAAAGGATATCCTGTGATTGCAATTATGCCAAATAACACAGACGTCAAACCTGGTGATAATATGGAGGCTATGAAAAAAAGGGCGAAGGAAAAAGGTTTTACATTTCCTTATCTAATGGATGAGGGTCAGAAAATTTACCCACAGTATGGTGCAACAAAAACACCTCATGTTTATTTACTTCAAAAAACTAAAAAAGGAAATGTTGTAAAATACATAGGAGCGATTGATGATAATTATCAAGACGCGGATGCGGTTAAAACAAAATACGTTGAAAACGCAGTTGATGCCTTACTTTCTGGTAAAGAAATAAAAGAAACCGAAACAAGAGCAATCGGCTGTACTATTAAAGTTTAGCTCCAAATGCTCTTTTTAGAAAAGAATTTAATGTTAAAATTTGAATCCGAACCGTAACACTTCGGATTTTTTTTCGTCTTTATCATAAGGAAATGTTAATTTTGCATGATTATTGATAGTAATTATGGCAGATTTAACACAACAATTTTGGGCTGAACAACTTAATCGTGATGGTAATGCTATGATTTTAGATGTTCGCACTCAAGAAGAAGTTGACGAAGGAAAAATTCCTAATTCACTTCACATCGATATTTATAAAGGTCAGGGTTTTATTGATGAGGTAGATAATTTAGATAAAACCAAAAGCTATTACGTGTATTGTAGAGCAGGAGCAAGAAGTGCCCAAGCTTGTTCTGTGATGAATCAATTAGGTTTTAAAAATACCTATAATTTAATGGGCGGCTTTAGTCAGTGGAGAGGTGAAATCGAATAAATTTAAATAATATCATTCAAAATGAAAAGAGTATTAACTATTTTATCTATTGTGTTTTTGCTAGTAGCAACTGGATGTAAAGAGGACACAAGTGAAGGAGAGATCAAATTGGTAACTCCAGAAGAAATGAAAACACTAATCGATCAAAAAGATGTGCAGTTAGTGGATGTCAGATCTAAAGAAGAATATGAGGATGGTCATATCAATAACTCTCAGAATATTGATTTCAATTCGCCAACTTTTGACGAGGATATTGAAAAATTAGATAAAACTAAAACGGTGATATTATATTGTAAATCGGGTAAGAGAAGTGCTAAATGTGCAGAAAAGTTGCAGGCGGCAGGTTTTATAAAGATTTTTGATTTAGAAGGCGGCATCACCCAATGGAAATTTAATGGTTTTGACATAGGAACCAAATAAAAAAGTGTTGGCAATTGCCAACACTTTTTTAAATTATTGGATTTTTTTATTATTCGGCAAATGGTTTATAGCCAAATTTTTGACCACCAACCGAGGCATCAGCCATTAGTCCTGCTTTAGGTAAAGCAAAAACTATAACACCGTCGTTATAATTGGCATTTTTAGATTTTCCTTTATCGGCAATAACTGCAGAAGCCTCTGCGGACAATTGAAAATTACCTTCTTTAAATTTAGCTAAAGTTGCATCAGTTTCAAAAAATATAACTTCTATAATTGCTTGTCCACCAGCTTGTAAACCGATGTTTAATTTTTTCAAATCTGCCAGTCCTACGGCCATTCCATTTTCATATAATATACCATTTCCACTTGCACCTCCTATGATCAATCCACCTTTTCCAACATTTGGAAAAATGACATATCCCGAAGAATTTTTGAAAAAATTCTCAAGACCAGCATCTTTTGCAATTAATGTTTTTTTGGCTTTTTGTGCATCTGCCATAAGTTCTTTATGTTTATCGTTTTGTGCAGTTGTCCCAACCGCAATAAACATTATGCATATAGTAATGATTGTTTGTAGAGTTTTCATAAATGTATGTTTTAAGTTATTATTGGTTAAAATTATATAAAAGCCGAGTTATTATATAACTCAAAAACTTAATTTTTTGTCTCAATTAAATAAGATTAAAGTAATTAACCCTTTGAAAATCAAAATTTTAACAATTTTTAAAAAAGTGTTCTATTGGAACATATCATTTACTGGATCTTATGACCCGAAGATTATTTCATATAACTTTAGACCTAGATAATATCCCAATCCCAAGACGAATGGATAACCAATGAGTAACCAAAAGAAATCCATAACCGTAAGTTTTGTGAACGCCTGCTTTCCTGATTCACTTAATAGTTGAATAAAGTCGTACCATGACTTCAAACCAATCTTTACAATAATTGCATTAGCTAGGATGGCAATAATTAGGATACAGATTCCGATAATGTATAGTTTAAGCATATTTAAAGATAGTTATAATTGGTTTAATTATTTTTTATTTATGATTTTCATCATAAATATTATTGGGTATTTTTTTTAAGTTTGATTCTGTGTTGTCTTGGCAATCCAATGTTCTAACAAAAGACTTACTTTAAAATGAAACATATTCTTTTACTTACCGATTTTTCAAAAAATTCTAAAAATGCCATAGATTATGCACTTCAAATGCTCCAGGATGAAATATGTATATTTTATGTTTTACATGTTAAAAGTTCAACCGGTTATACGAGCGATGATTTAATGTCATCAAGTACAAAAAGTGTCTATGGTTCCATTTTGAAAAGTGAAAAAAACAAGCTCATTAAATTAGTGAGCGCTCTCAAATTAGAGTATCAAAATGACAATCATAGTTTTCATACAATCGCTGATTATGATGTCTTTGTAGATTCTATCAAACAAGTTGTGAAGTCAAAGAAAATAAGCCTAATAGCAATGGGTACTAATGGTGTTACAGGTGCCAAGGAAGTGGTTTTTGGCAGTAATACTATAAATGTTATTAGGAATGTCAATTGCAACACTTTGGTGATACCTGAAGGATTTAAATATAAACAGCCTAAAGAACTATTATTATCATTAGATGCATTTGATTCTTTACGCGGAAATAGTTTTATAGAACTCACTTCCTTTATTGAAAGATATAAGTTGTTGTTGCATGTATTGCGAATCAATCCTCAAGGTAAAAACGCTGAAGTCGAAATGAGTGATGCGGACGAAGTGGCTCATAGGTTAAAAGGCAAAAGCTTTAGTTATCACATCGTAAGTAATGTACCAATGCACCATGCTGTTCTCTCTTATTTGCAAACTAATCCGATCGATATGATGGCGTTGATCGTGCAAAATGAAACACTCTTTGAACGGTTTTTTATAGGTTCTCCCACCACGCAAATAAGCAAGGAGCTTCAAGTTCCACTGCTTATTTTACATGCCTAAAATCATAAGTTTTCAAGTAAGCGACGTTTTTTGGACTTAATTATTTTCTTTATAATCTTGAATAGTTCAGTTTTAAGATTCTTATAATCTTTATAGAAATCGCTAACGACTATTATAAGTTCTTTGTGCTCTTTCTTATAATCTGCTTCCTCTTTTATTTGATCGATACCATCTAAAAGGATTTCGATATTATTTTTATGGACTTTTACAGATTCCATTAGTGAATCATTGCGCTTTTGGGATTCTGCCAAACTTGTAATGATTTCTTTATTTTCAGTAAAATGTTTTTTGTTTATTAAGTCCAGGGTATAAGTTTTTATAATGTCATCAAAAAAGAGATGTTCATCTTTGATAAAACTTAATTCAGAAAGCCATTTTTTAGATTCCTCATACATTTCATCCACACTCAAAAATTGTAGATATTTTACTTGTAATTTATTGGTTACCATCATATTGATTTTTATACAATTAAGAGCAGGAAACAATCCCTCTAATTGTTTCCTGCTTAATTAGACTATTTTACTTCAATTACTTTTTTAGGAATTGCTTCTTTTTCTTCATATTTAGAAAGATTCAGTTTTAAGATACCATTGTTGTAAGTTGCTTTCACATCTTTGTTTGCATTTACATTTTTTGGTAATTTTAGCGATCTTTTAAAAGAATTGTAGTTAAACTCTTTACGAGTATAGTCTTCTTCTTTTTCTTCTTTTTCCTGACTTTTTTCGCCATAGACATGAAGAATATCATCATTGATGGTTACTTCAAAATCTTTTTTGTCAAATCCGGGGACAGCAAACTCAATTTCATAATCTTTTTTATGTTCTTTCACATTCATTGCTGGCATTAAGCCATCTTCTGCGAAGAAATCGTCATCAAAAAAATCTTCAGAACTTAAAAAGGATTTTAACTCGTTCGTATTCCAAGGGAATAGTCTATTTTTGTTATTAAATTTAATAAGTGACATAATGTGTTATTTTAGGTTAAACTTAAAATTCACTTCTAATGTAGCACAGATTTATAGAAAATAATATGATAAAAATCAATATTTTGGAGATTCATAAAGTAGTTATTAACTTTTTTTGTAAGTCTTTTATTATAATATTATTTTTTCGACATCTGTAAGTTTAGGGATGCTTATATTCCAATTAAAAGTATCCTTTATTTTAACTCTAAAAACATCTAGGGTAGATGGCTCCCCATGGATTAAAAAAACTTTTTCGGGGATGTTTTTAGTAGAACTCATCCAATTGATAAGATCGTTTTGATCAGCATGAGCTGATAAACTTTCAATACTCTTAATAGTAGCTTTGACTGGATAGTACTTGCCAAAAAATTTAACTTCGTTCGCGCCATCCAAGAGTTGGCGTCCACGTGTGCCTTCCGCTTGATATCCAACTAATAAAACAGTGGTAGATGGTTCGTCAATAAGTTGTTGCAAATAAGTAAGAACCCTACCTCCAGTGACCATTCCACTGCCCGCAATAATTATTTTAGAGCGTTTGTCATCAATGGTCTCCCAAGTTTCTTTATAAGATTGAATAATATTTACATGGTTGCACATGGCATTGTAATCAGCCGTAGAAAGTTTATGCCATTTTGGAAAGCGTTTAAATACATCCAATACATTATTTCCCATCGGACTATCGATAAATGTTGGAATGTTTGGGATTTTATTTTTCTTATACAATTGCCAAATAATGAACATTAGAGTTTGTAATCTTTCCACAGCGAAACTTGGTATGATTAAATTTCCTTTTTTCTCTAGAACATCTAAAATGATGTTTGCTAATTGTTCTTCAACATCTTCATCAGGATGTAATTTGTTGCCGTAGGTGCTTTCTATAAATAAAAAGTCTGCCCATTCCGGTCGTTTTGGATCATCCAATAAATAATCATTGCTTCGACCTACATCACCAGAAAACACTAATCGTTTTCCATTGATATCCAGCTCGATGAAAGTGGCACCAATAATATGGCCATTATATTGAAAGCGATAGGATATATTTTCGGAAAGCGTGATCCATTTGTCTACCATTTCAGTTTGAAATAATCGAATGGATTTTTCGGCATCTTGCACAGTATAAAAGGGGAGTGCTGGATGGTGGTTTGAAAAATTTTCCTCATTGGCTTTTTTAGCGTCTTCTTCGTGTATTTTGGCGCTATCCATAAGTATGATTTCTGCAATGGCAAGCGTTGGCGCTGTTCCTATAATCTGTCCTTGGAAACCTTGTTTTACCAGTCTCGGTAAATAGCCAACATGATCGAGATGGCCATGGGTAAGAAGCACTACATCTATGGTGCTCACATCGATAGGAAGATTGGTCCAATTGAGTTCACGTAGTACTTTGAGACCTTGAAACATACCACAATCAATCATGATATTTTTTTCAGAGGTTTCGATAAGAAATTTTGATCCAGTTACTGTATTGGCTGCTCCTAAAAAATTGATTTTGGCGAATTGATCCATGGGTATGATTTAACTAGAGCATAAAAGTCTAATCTCGTTTAATATTTTTTCTTTTCTGATATCTGAAACTCCCAAATGATCTAAATAAAACACATCATTAATGAGTTGTCGGCAAATCACTACATCTCTACTTAATAAAAATTGTTTTTCCCTTTTGGTTAAAAGGGTCGAAACAGTGATTGGATATAAACCCAACATATCTATTCTATCTTTTAATCCTTGTTTTTTGGGGTGATCCCAACTCAATAAATATAAGCCAGCACACTTTCCATATTTTAAGGCGTCTTCCGTAAATCGAGTATTGGTTACAAGCCAACCTTCTTTTAATTCTGAATCGTATTCGGTGAGGTTTTCCCAATTGGATTTAACATCATTATATCGAGAGTGTATATATAATGGGACTTTTACATTACAGTTAATGCCCTGTTCTGTATGAAATTTGCACTCAATGATATGCGTTTTTCCATTTTTTTTAGCCACTATGTCTATTTCGTGTTTTACACATGCACCGTGGATTATTTCTCCAACTGCGACTTGATATCCCGAATAGTTTAAAACGGCAGCTACAAAACGTTCAAATGGATAGCCTGTAGGTCCCAGCTCATATATGGCCTTTTTAAGTTTGTATTTAGAAGCCAAATAGCTTTCTTTTTTTTTAAGCAACGAGAATGCTCTATTGTATATCTCTCTGGTAGAAATACCTTGATATAATTCATCTCTTACGATACCGATGATTTGTTCTACTATGTCATTGTTTGCTCCGGTTCTGCTTAAAGATAATCGGAGTTTATTTAATGAAAATTTTGCTTTTTCACCTGAAGATTTAATGATATCGATTGTCTCTGTATTCATAAATTATTAAAAAATTCTCTAACCCATGACTTCATTTGGTTTTCAGTCATGCTATCTGCTTTTTTGGTACTTCTTATTCTTGGAAGAATACCTGGATTTATATGGCGTAGTTCTGTAATAAATTTTTCGCCTGTTTGTGCTGGCCCAAATATTACGATGTTATCAGCATCTTCAATTTTGGAGTTTATATTTTTGAAAAAGGCTTTGAGGTAATGTTTCTCTCTTTCAAGATTTTTTCTGTCTTTTACCACGTCTTTAGCTCCACTTTTCTGTACATTGTTATTTGTCTTAAAATCCTCTATCTCAGATATGATGGTATCAACGGTTTCTATATTATTAATGCATGAAATAATATGTGCATTTTTCTTGTCTATCCATATTCCTTTATTTCTCATTTTAAAATGTTTTAATTCCTTAAATCATGAAGTACTAAAATTGGTACTTTTGGATCATAGCTTATGCGCTTAACCAATGGTTGGGTAAGAATACTTCCAAATAGATAGTGCTTCTTGTTTATAAATGCAATCATGTTGCTTCCACGACTTTCTACAAAACACTTAACTCCCAGTGGTACATCCATATGACTTAATGTATGGAATGCAAAATCAATATCTTCAAAATATTCTTCCAACAGTTTTTTATTGGCTATCTGACTAGCCGTTAACTTATCATCCTTATTGATATGCAATACTTTTACCGAGGCATTGCTTTTTTTCGCAATGTCTAATAAGAAATTTAGCTCTCGTCTTTTAAGGTGTGTTTTATAGCTCGTCGGAAATACAATTTCTTTTGGCATTTTTAGTTCTGTAGATAAAGGGATCACAAATACTGGGCAATTTCGCACCTTTTCCATAACACTCAAGGATGTGCTGCCATATATTGCTTTTGTGGAAGCCGTTTCTCCTTTGGTACCCATTATTATGATTTCAATATCCTTTTGCTCAACACAATTTTTTATGGCTTCAACGATATTATTGAATGTTGAGATGGGATAATATTTGTGTTTCGGGTTTTGATTCGAGTTTAATGTGATTGTATTCAATATCTCGCTTAAGCCACTTTCTGAATTGTTCTTTGCGGTTTCATAAAGCGCGCTACCAGGCTCCATATTTATTAGACTATCAATAATATTATCGGTAGCGGAATATACATTTAGAATGTAAAAATCACATATGTCATCTTTATAAAGCTCTTGTGCAAATCGAATGGCATGACGAGAGTTTTTTGAAAAATCTGTGGGCAATAAAAGTTTCTTTCTCATGATGCTAACTTTAGGGACATACATTTAAAAACACATCACTAACAGTCCCAACACAATGATAATTATCAGCTTACACTGGAATAACTAAAAAAGGGACGGTAGGATGATAGCCTAATTTTTCGATTACTGGTTCTTTGATGATATTTTCAATGATGCTATGTTTATAATTGACCATTGCAAGCACATCAATTTTTAAATCTTTTAAAAACATTTCGATCTCGTTTGCCTTTTTATCATATTTTGGAAGCCAATGAAAGCTATGTTCATAATCGCTCAAATACTCGCCGAGCATTGTCATGTTGTATTCTTGAATATCACTTAATTTTTTTTCAACATTAATGTGAACTATTCTAATTTTTGAGTTGAAGAGACTCGCCAAATCTTTTAAGGGTTGTAATTCCTTATTGTCATAAAAGCGATTATAATCTGTGGGGAATGCAATTTGTTTGGGTTTAACAAATTCAAATTCATCAGGTATTGTTAAGATGGGACAGAGTTTTAAATATTTTATAATTTTAACTGTGTTGCTCCCAAAGAAAAATTTGTCTAGACCTGTAGCACCTTTAGTTCCCATAACCACTAAATCTATAAGATGCTCTTTTATCGCTTTTTCAATGGTTATCAATAAAGGTTCTTCACTTGAGATAGTTTGAAAGTCATGGTTGGCATTCGCATTTGCGGTATCTATCTGAAGCTTTAATTCGACCAATTCTCTTTCTGATTCTTCATTTATTTTATCGATGTAGTGCGTTGTAATATAAGTCCTAGAAATATGATTATCGATATGGGTGGAATGCAAAAAGTAAAAAGTGCAGAATTCATCTGCATATAATTTCAATGCATATACCATCGCACTCCAGGCATTATCTGAAAAGTCTGTTGGAATTAATATTGCTCGTTTCATTATTTGCTTTTTGGTACTTGAACTTCAGATTGAATGACTAAAAATGGCACTTTTAAGTGAAAGCCAATTTGATTTAATGTAGATTTAAAAAACAGATTCTCAAAAAACGAATGCTTGTTGTTAATCATGATTAACAAATTAATTTTACTCTTTATTTGGAAGTCGTTAATCGCAGTGGTTATATTTTGATCTTTTATATCATGAAAGAGATAAGAAACCTTTTTCATTTTGCTTTTAAGAACTTCCTTATTTTTTTCTTGGCTTTCGGATAGCTCCTTATCTACAAAAACGTGCATAATGTTAACTCTCGACTTGTGTTTTTTAGCAATGTCGATGATTGGTTTTATATGGTTATTTTGATAATTAATTTCATAGTCGGTAGGAAACAATATTTCTTGAGGAGGTTCAAATGCAAAATCATTTGGGATCGCTAAAACTGGACACTTTACATTTTTAAATATCTGAACGGTATTAGAACCAAGCAATACTTCGATGGCTCCAGTGGCACCTTTGGTTCCCATAATCACATAATCTATATCTTTTTCCTTAATGATTTCCTTTATTTCCGGAACAAGCATATTGAACTCAGAAATTGTTTCAAAAGTGTGATTTTCATTATTAAATTCACTGATGATTTTGGTTTTAAATTCATTTAGCCTTTTTATGGATGTTTCTCTCATAGCATCAGCTAATCCGTATTGAGAAGAAATGAACATAGTTTGTTCATAATGATGGATAATAGGTGTATACGTGTTTAAAAGATAAAAAGTGACTACTTCATCCTTAAATAGTTGCACGGCATATGTAATGGCATTCCAAGAATTATCTGAAAAATCGGTAGGTAGGATTATTTTTTTCATAACGTATGTTTTAATGTTATACAAGGTCCCGTTTTATATTTTGCATAGCCAAAAAGGGAATTTTCAACTCGAGGCTCAATTTGTCAATATTAGATTGATATAAAATATCTTCTAAAAACGAACGTCGCGTATTTACCATAACCAACATATCTATCGGGTGCTCATCCAAATAGTTGTGGATAGCCTCTATGACATTTTTATTATTGATAATTTTAAAATTGATTTCGTTCTTGCATAACGCCTCCTTCATAAAGGCCTGATTATCCTTTTGTCTCATGGAAAGTTTATTGCTTATTGAGACATACATTACATCTATGATTGCTCTGTAAGGAGAGACCATATCGCAAAACAATTTTAGCTCTCTTCTTTTATATGGTATTAAGTAGTTTGTGGGAAACAGTATTTGTTTAGGTGATATGTATGAATAGTTTTCTGGAACTGCCAATACAGGACATTGTACATACTTCAATATTTGCAGTGTTTGGCTACCAAAAGTTAATTTTCTGTCATTTGTTTTTCCACGGGTTCCCATCACAATTATGTCAATGTTCTTTTCGACCACGATAGTATCGGCCTCTTCAATCAGTATGTTGTTTGATGAGATACACTCGTATTGATGTCTCGGGTTCGGGGATATTTTTTTAATTTCCTTTAATGTAGACTTTAGTTGTTCATCACATTTTTCACTTACGATTTTTGTGATTTCTGAAAGTGGTTCACTATTGAGCAGATCGTCATCTGCATATATCTCATCTTGATATGCGTGCATAATATAAAAGACACTTTTTTCATACTTAAACAATTCAAGCGAATATCTTATCGCATTCATTGCGTTTTCCGAAAAATCCGTTGGAATTAATATATTTCTCATCGCGAATCTATTTTTTGACACTTAAAATTAAATAGAACGAGAATAAAAAACTATGATAAATATCAGCCGATAAGGTAATTTAAAATGCGTTTTATGCTTTTAATGAAGGACTAAAAAGGGCACATCTGTATGATAACTTATATTTTCAATTTTTGAATGAAACAAAATTTGTTGGAAATAATTAAGGTTTTTGGCAACCATCGTGATCATGTCAATATCTCGGCTTTCTACAAAACACTGTATGGCATCTTCCACTTTTTTATTAGTCAAAAAATGAAAGCTGTTTTCAAAATTGTTAAAGTAATCTTCTAAAAGCTCTTTGTTTTTCTTTTGATCATTATTTAGTACAGAATCCTTCTTGCCAATATGCAATATGCGCAATGCAGCATCATTGCTTTCTATGATGTCTGATATTGGTTGTAGATGGTTCATGTTGTATAATAAAGAAAAATCTGTAGGAAATGCAATCTCTTTAAGTCTTTTGAATTTGGCATTCTCTGGTATCACGAGGGTCGTGCAATGCACTTTGGTAATGACATCACCTGTGTTGCTACCAATAATGATTTTTTTCAATCCGGAAGCACCTTTGGTACCCATAAAAATCATATCGATATTTTTCTCTTTAACGTTTTGCCTGATCGATTCGATAAGAAAATTGTAGTCTGTGAGTGAATAAAATTTATGATTTTTGTTATTGGGAAATTTAGTAGAAATGTGTTTTAATAATTCTTTAAGTTTTATTTTGGCAGGCTTAGTATAAATGTCTTCTAACGTATCCTTAGTTAATATATATGGAGAATCATTGCTGGCTATAGTGTTTAATTTAATGACATGTAATAAGTAAAAATTACACGGTGTTTCTTCATAAAAAGCAAGCGCATATTCAATGGCGTTCATTGAGTTTTCAGAAAAATCTGTCGGCAGTAATACGTTTTTCATTTGTTAAAACTTATTCTAACAAATTTATATGCATGGAGCCTGTTAAAAAATGATATTAATCATGTTTATGTTGGAGAGTTATTATGAGATGTTTTTGAGTTTCTCAAAATCTAAAATTTTAATGTTTCTACCTTCTATTTCTATCATACCCTCTTTTTTAAAAAAAGAGAGCGTTCTAATTAAGGTTTCTGTAGCAATTCCAGCAACACTGGCTAAATCATTTCTGGAAATTTTTATTGGATCATTGGGGTTTCTATTTAATTTTTCCGCAAATTTAAGAATGGTAGTTGCAGTTTTTTTATTCACAGAACTGTATGCCATTTGAAGTAACTGATCTTTAGTTCCTGACAGATCTTCTGATAACAACTGTATTAATTCGAGTGCAACCTGATGATTGCTAGTGAGAACATCTTTTAAAGTGTTTTTACTGACACCTACTAATTCGGAATCTTTAATTGCAGTAGCTGTTTCTTCATAAGGTGTATTATCAGTAAAAGACGTATAGCCAAATAAGTCATCTTCTTTGTGAAGAGCTGTTGTCAGTTCCTTACCTTGTTCATCTAATTTATGGCATTTTATTAAGCCTTTATTTATAAGGTAAATACTGTTGGAATTGTGACCTTCTTCATAGACGTGCTCACCTTCTGACAGTACAATTTTGTCACCATTATCGTCAAAAAAGTTTTTGAGGTCATTGAGAGTTCTTATAGGATTCTCCTCAGTGACATTTTGAATTGGAGTCTCTATTTCTCTAATATCCTTTAAAATTGCAACTTTTGCCAATCGACTTTCAATAGCACTTGTGAGTTCTTCTTCACTAAATGGCTTTGTTATATAATCATCGGCTCCTAAATTCATTCCTTTTCTAACATCTCGTCGTTCAGTTTTTGCAGATAGATATATAAAAGGAATTTGTTTAGTGTCCTCGTTTATAGATAGTGATTCCAGTACGCCATAACCATCCAGTTCTGGCATCATGATATCACAAACGATAAGGTTCGGTAATTCTGTACGCGCTTTTTGTATGCCGATTTTACCATTTGCAGCAGTGAGTACATTATATCCTGATAGTTCTAAAATTTCTGCGGTATTCTCTCTTAATACAGCATCATCTTCTATTAAAAGTATCTTTTTCATATTATGTTCTGGTTTGGTAATGTAACGGTGAAAAGACTTCCTTTATGCACTTCGCTGGTAAACTCAATGTGACCACCTAAATTTTCTATATGACTTTTTGCAATGTTGAGACCAATACCTGTTCCTTGAATATTTAGTGCATTTTCTGCTCTAAAATAGCGATTGAAAATATTCTTCTCTTCAGATTTTGGAATTCCAATACCGTTATCTTTTATTTTAAATGACGTGTTGATCTCATCTTGTTCTATTTTAATATCAATCGTAGTATTTTCAGGAGAATATTTTATTGCATTATGTACTATATTAGATAAGGCCAATTCTAAAATTTTTTCGTCCTGATAGAGTGATAAGTCGTCTATGTTTTCTGGGTAATTGATCTTTTGGCCATCTTTTAGAAGCATGTTTGAATTATAAATGACCTCATTTAGTATTTTGCTTAATTTGAATGATTTAAAACTATAATTGATCTTTCCTGTTTCTAGTTTTTCAACAGACAAGAAATCGTTCAATATATTGTTGAGGTAGTGGATTTTACTGGTTATTGTATTGATATGCTTATCTCTTTTTTCTTGTTCTTCAGCTAATTTATATTTACTTAGTAATATCGTTGAAGTTAAAATGCCACTCAAGGGTGTTTTGAATTCATGAGAAACTAAAGACAAAAATTTGGTTTTGAGCTCGTTGAGTTCTTTCTCCTTTTTTAGAGCAATTCGAGTTTCTTCCTCAGCTTCAATTCTCCGCTTATTTTCATTGTCAAGCTCTTGGTTTGTATGTTTCAGTTTATCGACGATGAGATTAAGTTTTTCTGTACGCTCTTTTACTTTTTTTTCTAATTTCGAATTAAGTTCAATAATCTGTTTCTCTTGCTCTTTCCTGAAAGTAATGTCTATAACTAAAGCCATCACAAACGTTTTTCCATAGACAACAAAAGGATTCAAGCCTGCTTCGACTGGAAAAACAGTGCCATTTTTGTGTAAGCCAAAAACATCACGACCCTTCCCCATAGTTCTACGGTCATGTTTCTGTATAAATTCATTGAAATGTGCACTATGTCTGGCATGATATTTATTAGGAATCAAGGTGTCAAGAGGTTGACCTAAAAGTTCTTGTCGGGAGTAGCCAAAAACGACTTCAGCTGACTCATTTATCTCCATAATATTTTGATGTTCATCAACAATAATGACACTTTCTGATACAGACCCTAAAAGGATATTAAATATTTCTTGATCTTGTTTAAACATAGGAATCGCCAAATAAAGTAAGGCCTTAAAAGTACAAAAAAAAGGATGTTTGTCTGTTAATCCTGACTTATATCATAAAAATTTAAACTAAAAAACTTTAGCTTTGGGTAAAACTCAATTTATAATGGACATATCCAATCAAGTTAGAGTAGAGATTTATCAAAACCTTGGAAAATTATTCTATGCAATTGCTGCCACAGATAAAACTGTTCAGCCATCCGAGTTCAATATGTTAAAAAGTATAGTGGAGGAGGAATGGCTTGCGGTAGATCAGTTTGACGACGATTTTAATAGTGATGCTGCGTTTCAGATTGAGATTGTATTTGATTGGTTAAATAGTGAGGAAAACTATAATAGCGAGGAATGTTTTAACGATTTCATTAGTTTTAGAAAAGCTCATAAAAATTTGTTTACTGAAAAGACAGATCAACTGATTATGAAAACCGCAACTAAAATTGCCTCAAGTTTTTCGGGAGTAAATAAATCTGAATTAATACTACTTGCAAAGCTTGAATTGGAGTTAAACAAAGACATTTGAATTTATGAATCGCTCAATCATAGTAATTATGATTCTCCTCATTAATGGATGTTCAAAAAATGGAGAAAAAATAAAACCACAACTCAAAAATTTAACCGAGTCAGTTTATTCTTCTGTAACCATTCAACCTGATAGTCTATATCAAGGATACGCCATAGTATCGGGTATTTTGGATAAAAATTTAGTAGAAGAAGGAGATGAAGTAAATGTGAATGATCCTCTGCTGCAAATAGTTAATAATACACCTTTGCTCAATTCCGAGAATGCGAAGTTATCGTTAGAATTAGCTCAAGAAAATTATAAAGGCAGTGCTGCCATTTTATCAGGTATAAAAGAGGAGATTGAAGCCGCTCAATTGAAATTTAAAAATGACTCTATTAATTTTTTAAGACAAAAAAATCTATGGAATCAAAATATAGGATCGAAAGCAGAATATGATGCCAAAAAACTGAATTATGAATTATCTAAAAACAATTTAGGATTACTTCAAAATAAATATAATCAAACAAAAAATCAGTTAAATACAAGTTTAAAACAAGCCAGTAATAATTATCAGGCTGCCATAATAAACACAAAAGATTTCACGGTTAAAAGTAAAATCAATGGTAAGGTGTATGCCTTGTTCAAAGAACCCGGTGAAATTGTTAATTCGATGGAGCCATTAGCTTCCATTGGCAGCTCAAATGTTTTCGTGGTTGAAATGCTGGTGGATGAGGTTGATATCGTTAAATTACAAAAAAACCAAGATGTTTTAATCACTTTAGATGCCTATAATGGAGAACTATTTCATGCGAAGGTTTCAAAAATATTTCCTAAAAAAGATGAACGTAATCAAACTTTTAAGGTAGAAGCCTTATTTATAAATGCTCCGAAGGTATTGTATCCAGGACTCTCTGGTGAAGCTAACATTATCATTTCTCAAAAAGAAAACGTATTGGTTATTCCTAAAAGTTATCTCATCGATACCAATAAAGTAAAAACACAGAATGGACTGGTAACAATTCAAATAGGATTGGAAAATATGGAGTTAGTTGAAGTGATTTCAGGTATTACAGAAGATACTTACATTTTTAAACCTGAGTAATGCTCAACTGGAAAGTCATATTAAATATTGCGAAGACGCATTTACTCACCAAGTTGAAGCAAACAGCTATTGCAGCGTTAGGCGTGACTTTTGGTATTGCAGCATATATCACTTTGGTAAGTTTTATGACAGGACTTAACAAGATGTTAGATGATTTGATGCTAAATCAAACACCTCACATTCGTATCTATAATGAGATTGAACCTTCAGATCCGCAACCAGTGTCACTCTATGATAAGTTTGAAAACAGTTTGAATATTGTTCATTCCATTAAGCCCAAATTGACCCAAAAGAAAATACATAATGCGCTACCATTCATAAAATATTTGAACGAAGACAAGAATGTAAAAGGGGCAATTCCACAAGTAAAAACACAGATATTTTATATTGCTGGCTCTATAGAAATAGCAGGAAATTTAACAGGTATCATCCCAACCGAAGAAGCAAGACTATTCAACTTTCGAGATTATATTACGATAGGTTCTCCTGAAAAACTTCAAAATACCGATAATGGTATTTTGCTAGGTGCTGGTATCGCAAGCAAAATGTCACTTGATGTAGGAGATCGCATTCAGATAAGTACTATTAAAGGAGATGTTTTTCCTTTAAAAATAGTTGGGATATATCAAAGTGGTGTGGCAGATATCGATGCTATTCAGAGCTTTGTGAATTTAAAGACTGCACAGCGTATTTTAGGAGAAGCAGAGAATTATATCACGGATATTAACGTTAAACTTCACGATCTAGACAAGGCTTTTTTAATGTCTAAAAAAATTGAACAGCAATTCGGATTAACTGCGATAGATATCAAAACTGCCAATGCACAATTTGAAACTGGAACGACCATTCGAAATCTAATCACATATGCAGTATCTATTACGCTACTTATTGTTGCAGGTTTTGGCATTTACAACATTCTGAATATGTTGATTTATGAAAAGATGAATGATATTGCCATACTTAAAGCCACAGGGTTTTCAGGTAAAGACGTACAGTATATATTTATGAGTCAAGCAATAATTATAGGAATTGTAGGTGGACTATTGGGCCTTCTCATTGGTTTTGTTTTTACCAATATTATAAACACCATACCTTTTAGAACAGAAGCGTTACCAACAATTGAAACCTATCCCATTAACTTTAACGGGTGGTTTTACGTTATAGGTATCACCTTTGCGATGATTTCGACATTCTTTGCGGGCTACTTGCCATCTCAAAAAGCAAAAAAAATAGATCCTGTAAAAATAATAAGAGGACAATAATGAATACAGTTTTAGAGGCAAAACATATCAATAAGTATTTCAAAAAGCCAGTCCTGTTCCATGTTCTGAAAGATATTAATTTTAAAATTAATCGTGGGGAATTTACATCTATTATGGGAAAATCTGGCTGTGGAAAATCAACGTTATTGTACATACTTTCTACGATGGATACTGATTATGAAGGGCAGCTATTTTTAAATAATCAACTGATTACAGGAGATAAAAGAGATCAACTTTCCTATTTAAGAAATAAGCATATTGGTTTTGTGTTTCAATTTCATTATTTACTTTCTGAATTTTCTGTTTTGGAAAATGTTATGCTGCCAGCAAAAAAACTGGGAGAAAAATCATTGAAAGAAATAGAGCATGATGGAATACAAAAATTAAAGATTTTAAATATTGAACATTTAGCAAAAAAGCGCGCATCTCAAATATCGGGTGGTGAAAAGCAACGTGTAGCTATTGCAAGGGCCTTAATAAATAGTCCATCCATAATTATGGGAGATGAGCCAACAGGTAATTTAGATAGCCATAATTCAGATAATGTGTTTCGTATTTTTAAACAGTTAAGCGAGGAGCAAAATCTATCTCTGCTGATTGTGACTCACGATGAAGACTTCGCAAAGCGAACAGATAGAATTATCACTATGGAGGACGGCAGAATTATTAGCTGATATTAATCATTTTAAATACCAGTTTCTGTTATTATATTTAATCATCATCTTTTACGAATGTCGTTGAACAAATTAAGAATTGCTTGCTTGAAAACAAAGAGCGACATGTAAAGATCTGTATAACTGATTTATATCATTAATTAAATTTTAGATATTGAATATATTAGTTATGAAATCGATCTATAAGAACATCTAATAAATTAAATATCATGATGAAAAGTTTAGAATTAGACGAGATGATATATGTGCTTCAGAATAATTACATTGGTTATTTAGGTTATATATCTCAAAACAGACCATTTGTAGTGCCAATTACGTACTTCTATGATGACGAAAAACAGGTCGTAATATGTTATTCAGGGGAAGGTCATAAAATTAGTGCTATGAAAAAAAATAGCGATGTCTCTCTTCAAGTAAGTGATATTGTGTCAGTTAATAATTGGAAATCAGTATTAGTACATGGTAAATTTGAAATACACTTTGGAAGTGATGCCAAGGCATATCTGCATCAATTTTCTTTAGGAGTGAAAGATATCATTCTTGAAAAGAAGCATGTAAAACCAGATTTCATTAGTGAATTTTCAAGTAAAATATATAATGATGATGATATTCCAAAAGTGTTTTTAATAAGAATCAAGGAAATGACAGGTAAAAAACGCAAATATTAAGTGCGTTATATATGTTTGAGTTAATTCTTATTTGAAATCATTGTAAACCATATCTTCTGTTTGGCATTTGGGCATCTTCAGCCTATTATGAATAATGATATCTATCATTTTATAACATCAAATCTAGTAGTACTTTAGATTGAATTTCTAACAAATAATTGATCATGAAAAATCTAAAATTTCTAATAGTAGCGATAGCTTTGATTTTTAGTTCAAGTTATCTGAATGGACAAAATAAATGGTCTGCAGAATTTAGACCAAATATTGATTTTCCAACAGAAGATTTTGTTGACTCAAATGTAAAAGTGGGTTTTGGTTTCGAATTTGCACTGGGTTATAATTTTATGGAGCATTTAGGTGCTTATGCAGGTTGGGGATATAATACTTTCAGAATAGAAGATTCAGAATTAGATTTTGATGAAACTGGTTACACGTTTGGACTTCAATTTATCCATCCACTTGGGTCGTCAGAATCTCTTTCCTACCTCTTAAGAGCTGGTGGCATATATAATCACATAGAAGTCGAGGATAAGGATGGTAACTCAATTGACGATTCTGGGCATGGCATTGGATGGGAAGTAGGAGTGGGGTTAAATTATCATATCGGTGACAACTGGAATTTGAGACCTCAAATAGGTTATCGCGCATTATCTAGAGAAATAGATTTTGAAGGTACAGGTTTCGATATAGATTTGAATTATATAGCCATAGGTTTGGGAATAGCTAAAACATTTTAAATTGGTATGCGACTCGTATTTATATTTCTGGTTGTAATACATGGACTAATTCACCTTATGGGATTTGCTAAAGCTTACAAGCTCGCAGATGTCAATCAAATGAGCCTGGACATTTCAAAACCTGTTGGAATGTTTTGGCTTTTTGTGTCTGTATTATTTATTGTTACTGCAATTTTATTTTTACTTCGATACGAATGGTGGTTTGCTATCTCCTTATTTAGTGTTCTTATTTCCCAAGTCCTCATTCTTTTATATTGGAAGGATGCTAAATTTGGGACTCTTCTTAATCTGATAATTTTTATCGTCGGAATTTCTGCGTTTGGCAAGAATCAATTTAGTGCTATGGCCGAAAGAGAATCAAAACAAATTCTGGAGAACATTCAAGTTGAAAATCTTGCTATGATATTCGAAAGAGATGTTGAGCACTTGCCAGTAATCATTCAAAAATGGATGCGTAATTCAGGAGTCCTTGGAAAGGAAAAAGTAGTTTCTTTGAGACTGAAACAAATCGGAACATTGCGAACCGAACCGGAAGGCAAGTGGATGCCTTTTTCCGCAACGCAATATTTTAATGTTGAACATCCAGCTTTCGTTTGGACAACAGAAGTAGATGCCATGTATAGTGTCAACATGATTGGTAGAGATAAACTGATTAATGGTGAAGGTGCGATGCTAATAAAATTAGGGTCCATAATTCCAGTAGTAAACGAGTCTGACAATAAGAAAATAAACTCCGGAGCTATGGTGCGATTTTTGGCGGAAATATGTTGGTTTCCGTCTGCTGCGTTAAATGACCATATCGTATGGGAATCCATTGATGCCCATTCTGCTATAGCTACTTTAAGAATAGCACAAAACAGTGTTTCAGGAATATTCAAATTTAATTCCAACGGTGATGTGATTTCTTTTGAAGCAGATCGCTATTATGGTGGTTCCGAAAACGCTCAATTAGAAAAGTGGATCATCAAAATGGATGCATATCAATTTTTTGATGGTATAAGGATTCCTAATAAATGTAATGTAACGTGGAAACTTAATCAAGGTGATTTTAATTGGTTGAATCTTGAAATTACAGATTTGGAATATAATGTAACCCAAACATATTCATATTAAATGACACCACTATGCACTATAGAAAATTGCTCATTATAAAATTTGTCCATACCATTATTTGGTTGTTCTTTAATGTGGTGATTTTTTACTTTTTATATGCAGTAATTACTAACAAAATTGATATATGGGTTTGGATGTGTATCGGATTAGTGGTTTTCGAAGGGTTGGTATTATTAGCTTTCAAAATGTTTTGTCCATTAACAATTATGGCAAGAAAATACTCAGACTCTACAAAAGATAATTTTGATATTTTTTTACCCAACTGGTTAGCAAGGTATAATAAAGTCATATACACTAGTATATTCGGTGTTGGGATAATTATCTTATTAATTCGTTTGCTATCAAATTAGGACTCAATCTTTCTCCCTTTCGGCTTTCCTTGCTTCTCTCTTTTCTTGTCTTTCCAATTTTCTAAAATAGCCTCTGAATAAAAAATTATGTTTTAAAGCTTCCATATTTTGGTTAAACTTATCCGTACCTTCATTGATGTTTTTTATGGATTGATCAAGGTTTTTGACAAATTCTTCATTTTGTGTAAGATAGTTTAATGCTCCTTCACCTTCCTTTATATCAGTGATTGTTGTATTTATAGTATTGATGACATTTTTTATTTCTTTGCTCGATTCGTCTAGGTTTGTTATTATTCCTCTCATTTTTTCTGCCTCCTCGGGATCATTCAATAAAACGTTGGCAACACTGTTGTCCAAGTCGATCTTGTTGACCAGTCTGTTGATACCTTCGATTGTTTTGTTGGCTTCATTGCTTGCAAGTTTCAAATTATAAAACGTATTCTCAATATTTTTGGCAATCAAAGAGTCATTTATAAGCATTCCTAGAGTGCCTTCTCCTTTTGAGATTGTATTGACAATATTTAGCAATTCCGCGGTCAGCAATGCCGCATTTTCATTGGTGACATTCAAAGTGTTTAACATTTCTCCTGTTCTGATTTTGGTATAGGTTTCAATGACATCATTTGGAGCAATGACTCCCGATGTTCCCTCTCCAGGAATTATATTTACAATCATGTTGCCAACTAAACCATCAGTTCCAATTGTGGCAATAGCATCTTTTTTTATGTGTTTTACCATTTTTTCTTCAATCGCCATGGCTACATTAATGGTGGAATCATTGATCATTGAAATTGATTTAACAGTTCCTACGTTTATTCCAGAATATCGCACATTATTGCCTTTTAACAATCCATTTACATTATTGAAGTTGGCGCTTATAGTAAATGTATTGGCAAATATATTTTGTCGATTTCCAATTAAATAGATGACTGTAATAAAAAGAGCCAGTCCGATAATGACAAACACTCCCAACCTTAATTTTTCGCTATTTGTTTTTTTCATGATTAGATATCTTGATTATTTAAAAAACGCTTTTACCTTTTCATCTTTTGATGTTGATAATTCTGCATAAGTACCTTCAATGTAATTAACTCCATCTACTAATAAAATAATACGTTCAGAAACGACTCGAGCACAATCGACGTCATGTGTGATTATTAAAGATGAGGTTTTATATTGTTGTTGTATACGACGCATAAGTTCAATAATCTCTTTGGATGTTATGGGATCCAATCCTGTGGTAGGTTCATCATACAAAATTATGTTTGGTTTTAATATTAAGGCTCTTGCCAGCGCGATACGACGTTTCATTCCTCCGGATAATTCTTCAGGCATGAGGTCTATTGTATGTGGAAGGCCTACGTTTTCCAGTGCTTCTTTGACCAAGTCATAAGTGTTGCTGTTGGTCCCTAACTTATGCTTATGCCGTCTTAAGGGAAACTCAAGATTTTCTCTTACGGTCATTGAGTCGTATAATGCACTGCCTTGAAACAGAAAACCAATCTCTGTTCGCAATTCATCCAGTTCGGATTGATTGAGTGTTGCAACATCTTGGCCCATGACCTTGATACTGCCAGAATCGGCTTGCATCAGTCCCACCATACATTTGATCATGACTGATTTTCCAGATCCTGATTTACCCATAACCACAAGATTTTCACCTTCATATAATTCAAGATTAAACCCATTTAGGACGTGGGTATCACCAAAGCTTTTTCTCAAATCTTTAATTTCCAGCACCAATTTTTTCGATGTGTCGATATTAGAAGATTTCGATATGTCTTGTGTTTGGCTCATGGGTTATATTTCAAAAAATATATCAGTAACAAAAACAGCAATAAAGTCAATTATAAAAAGTAACATTGAAGAAAATACCACAGCAGAATTTGCTGCCAATCCAACTCCAGAGGTTCCTTTTTTAGAATTATATCCTTTAAAGCAACCTACAATGCCAATCGCAAATCCAAAGAAAAAAGTCTTAATCGTCGCTGGGATAACATCACTAAATTCCAATGCATTAAAAACTTTATTAAAGTAAAGAACAAAAGACACTTCTCCTTTAGAATTTTCAATAATATAAGAACCTATTAGGGCAATGGCATCACCTAAAATAACTAAAATTGGTAGCATTAATGTTGCGGCCAAAACTCTGGTTGCAACCAAATATTTAAATGGATTTGTACCGGAGACTTCCATGGCATCAATCTGCTCGGTAACTCGCATTGATCCAAGTTCAGCGCCAATACCCGACGCAATTCGCCCAGCGAAAGTTAGCGCAATTATAACAGGCCCTATTTCTCTAATTATTGAAATACTGACCATAGAAGGCATCCAGGATTCTGCACCAAATTCTTCTAGCGTGGGTCTCGTTTGTAGCGTAATGACTAAACCTATAATGAAACCAGTAACACTGACAAGCAAGATAGAGCGATTGCCAATTTGATAACATTGTCTTAAGAACTCTTTTGTTTCAAATGGCAGTGAAAATAATTCTCTAAAAAACCGACCAGTAAAATAAGTGAGTTCTCCAATTTCAACAAAAAAGGCTTTTATGGCACCAGAACTACTCATGATTAAGTCTTTATGAAGTCAAATATAGAACCAATCGCTTGTTTTTAAAATGATATAAATCATATGCTTTAAATGACATTAATCATTGATTTTTAAATGATTAATTACTAACTATGCATTAAATATAGTATTATGAACATTGGTTTAGTTTTATCTGGAGGAGGAATACGAGGCGCTGCCCATATCGGAGTTCTAAAGGCGCTAGAAGAGGATGGTGTTTATCCAACACACATATCAGGATCTAGTGCAGGTGCAATTGTAGGTTCACTCTGCGCTTATGGATATAATTGGGAAGACATCTTAAAATTTTTTAAGAGTATTCAATTATTGAGTATTTCAAAATATGCCATTAATAAACCTGGATTTATTGACGCTGAAAAGTTTTATACTGAATTTAAATATTATTTAAAGGAGGATGATTTTTCCGTTTTGAAAAAGAAGTTGTTTATTACTGCCACCGATATATTGAAAGGGAAAGTCAAAATTTTCGATAAAGGTGAATTGATTAAACCCGTTTTGGCATCCGCTGCGTTTCCTGGCTTATTTGCTCCCGTAAAAGTTAAGAATTCATATTATATAGATGGCGGAGCACTTGACAATTTTCCTGTGGAGTCATTAAGGCAAAAATGCGATGTAATCATTGGAGTTTATGTAAATGGCTTTGATGTTTTAACAATCAGTGAATTAAAACATTCTCATAATGTTGTAGAAAGAGCATTTAGGCTCAAATCAGTTAGGGAGGATGAAAAGAAATTTGGAGAATGTGATTTGATGATTTACCCAAGTGAGTTGAACAAATTTGGAACCTTTGATAAAAAAAACATAGATCAGATATTTAACATTGGATACAATGCTACGAAGCGTGCTCTTTCAAATTTTGATTTGAATATATTGAAGACACCTGTTGATTTATCTCAATAAAGTATATCTACCATTCCCTCACTGTAGGTTTGTTTAGAGTTAACAATGTTTTTGAGATCTACGATATACATACAAAATCTTAATTCGGCTTTGCAGTGAATCTAATTTAAAAACAGTATCGTATGCTAATAAAATTATTAAGTATTGAAGATTTTAGTTGAAGTAGCCTTTTCATAGAATAATTCATTCTCATTTAATTTATCACTATTCCAGCAATCAATATTATACATTGTTGTTTCAGCTATATTAGTAAGTGCTTCATCAGTTAAATAGGCCTGATGTCCAGTAATGAGAACATTAGGCATAGCATTCAATCTTAAAAACATCGCATCTTTAGGGATGTTCTCTGATAAGTCTTTAAAAAATATACCTTTTTCGAATTCATACACATCAATTCCAAAAGCTGCTATTTTTTTACTATCTAAACCTTTTATGATGTGTTCTGTATTGAGAACCGCACCTCTCGCAGTATTAATGATG